>JABIQM010000185.1 GCA_018699415.1 Acidimicrobiaceae bacterium | reverse complement strand
GAATCATCAGAACCAGAATCATCAGAACCAGAATCATCAGAACCTGAGCTCGAGTCACTGGAATCATCGCCGCAGGCTGCGGCCAGCATCGACAATGCAAGAAGCATTGCGAGCAGTACTTTCATTCGTCGCACGTTGGATCCCTCCATGGTTGTGTTCTCTGCTCGATCGGCGAGAAGCCGACCGAACCATTCCAGTCTCGCGCGGTTCGCAAGATCAGATTTGTTGTATGGCCATTAGTAGCTAAATGGCCAGCGTTTCCAATAATTTCGAATTTTGATCCAGATGCCGAACAGCCCGAGCGGCTCAAAGATCAAGAACACGATGATCAAGACGCCGTAGATCACCAGGTTCCAGAAGAACACGCTCATCGGCCAACCCGTGGCCACTGTTCCAGTACTGATCGGACCAAAGTCACCTGAGGTCCCGTCGGTAAGAAGAATATTGGCGATCCAGGCAACAGGCCCGTTACTGGCCGTCTGCTCGCCGAGCCATTCGGTGAACGTCTTGACGACCTCAGGCGTGAGCTCCACGAACACCGTACCGAGCATCGTGCCCGCAATAGTGCCAGCACCGCCGATCAGCAAAATAGCAATGAAGTCGACCGACAAGAAGAGCGACCACTGAACCGGCGC
Source organism: Acidimicrobiaceae bacterium (assembly GCA_018699415.1). Classification (GTDB taxonomy): domain Bacteria; phylum Actinomycetota; class Acidimicrobiia; order Acidimicrobiales; family Aldehydirespiratoraceae; genus JAACCU01. The sequence goes on along the minus strand of JABIQM010000185.1, from coordinate 29,747 downwards.
GACTCGACCGTTGTAGCTGGCAAAGAGTGCGCCACCGATACCGGCGTAGAACGAGCTGATGGCAAAGCCGATCAGCTTGTACTTAAACTCCGGCACCCCCATGACCTCAGCAGCGATGTCGCGGTCGCGGATAGCTTGCAGCGCCCGGCCGGTGCGAGAGCGCACCAAGTTCTTGGCCAGCAGGGCGAATATGCCCACCAAGGTGAGCAGAAAGAAGAACTGCTTTTGTTCTTCACTGAGGTGAATGAGACCAAACCACTGGCCATCTTCAGTCATCTCGATGAGCGGCGTCTCTTCCTTCCATGTGCGGATGTCGAGCTTTGGCCACTTCCGGCCAGACTCGAAGTCGCCGGCGTATTCGGGAAGCATGCGCCCGAGATGCAGGCCGATGAAGACCAGACCGACGGTGACAATCGCTAGGTACAGGCCGCGTACCTTTACTGCAGCCGGCGAGACGATTACCCCCACCAGAGCGGCAACGATGCCTGACATGGGGAGCCAGATCCACATCGGCAACCCAAGACCACACTGGCTCGACTTATCGAGGAGTCCGAGCTCGTCGTGGAACGGCACACATGCTTGCCACTCGTCACCGTTGCCACCGAGCGACACCGCGGTGTAGGCACCGACACCCATGAAGAACGCGTGGCCGAGTGATACCTGACCAGTAACACCGATCAGAATGTTGATACCGAGAGCAGCGATCGCCAGCGGCAACATGTTTGTGATCGGGTTGATCCACGTGTTGCCGAGCAGCCATGTCGGCGGCCCCGAAAAGTAGGGAGCACCAAGGCCCATCAAGACAAGCCAGAGGACCAGGAACGCCATCGCTCCCTTCTGGAAGGCGGTGGGCAGGATGGCGGCATCTTGTTGATACGAGGTCCGCAAGAGGGGCCGGTTGAACGCCATGATCAGACCCTCCGAATTTCAGCCGTACCGAACAAGCCATAGGGCTTGACCAGCAACACCACCAACATTACGAGGTACGGCACGATTGTTGAATAGCCCGACCCGAGAATCGAGTTGTACTGCGAGAGGTATTGACCGGCGAAGATCTCCGCCGAGGCGATCATCAAGCCGCCGTAGATCGCTCCTGGCACAGAGTCAAGACCACCGAGCACGATCACCGGCAACACGCGGAAGCCGAGAATCGGATGAATCTCCTGACTCACGGTGCCGCCAGGGGGGAACGGCGCCATGGAGTAGACGATGGCGCCGAGCGCGGCGAGGGCGGCACCCATACCCCACGCAATCGCGAACACGCGACCCACGTTGATGCCCTGCGCCATTGCGGCCTCTTGGTCGAACGCGACCGCTCGCATAGCGACGCCGAGCTTGGTTCGAAAGAAGATCAGAACGACAGAACTCGCAATCGCGGCGATAACCATCGCTGCGATATAACTTTTCGGGATGACCGCACCCGCCCAACTCCAGGACGCAGAGCCCCATGGCACGCCAAGGCTGCGGCCTTCAAGGGCCGTGGCGTCGAGGTTGAAGGGGCGGACGGCAACCTCGATACCGAGGGTGATGACCGCCATGGCGAACAGCGGCTGGCCAACCATCGGGCGAATCGTGAGCCGCTCAAGGATCAGGCCAAAGATGGCTGCGAGTACCAAGGCCATCGCGATATGCACGACCCACAAGAGGATCCCTGCCGTTTCGCCCTCGGCAGGAGCCAGCGGGTTGTCGAAGGGCAGGAACGGAAAGCCGCCATCGGATACCAGGATTGACATGAACAGGGCGCCAGCCATCGCCAATGCGCCGGCGGCAAAGTTCAGTACTTGAGTGGCCTTGAAAATAATGACAAAGCCAAGGGCTATCAGGATGTAGACCGACCCAAGGGCCAGCGACTTCGTCACGGTCTGGATGAAGGTGGCTCCGCCACTTACCTGGGCGAGCTGAAGAACTGAACTCATGTGTACATCGACTCCACGAGCTCGCCGAACATGTCCATCATCGCGCTCCGCTTGAGCTTCTGCGTTGCGGTCAACTCACCATCCTCATGCTCGAGTTCCTTAGGAATCAGCTTGAATTTGCGGACATTTTCGACACGAGCGAACTTCGCGTTCGTCTCGTCAACGATGCCCTGGATCAGTTCGGTAACTTCGGGCTTCTCCGAGAGATCTCGGTAGGTGGTGTAGGGCAGACTGTTCTGCAGAGCCCAATTACCAACAGTGTCAAACTCAATGCCGATGAGCGCACTGAGGAACTTTCGGCCATCGCCGATGACCATCGCTTCCTTTACGAACGGCGACGCCTTCAAGCTATTTTCGATCTCCGATGGAGAGATATTCTTGCCGCCAGAGGTGATGATGATGTGCTTGATCCGGTCGATGACCTTGATGTGCGTGCCGTCGACCCACTCACCGACATCACCGGTCATCAGCCAACCGTCATCGGTATACGTCTCTGCGGTCTTGTCAGGCTTGTTCCAGTAGCCGACGAAGTTGCCCTCGTGCTTCGTCTGGATTTCACCGGTTGTCTCGTCAAGCCGTAGCCCGATACCGGCGTACGGCTCGCCAACGGTGCCGAGCTTGATCCGGCCTGCCATGTTGCAGGTGGCAACAGCCGAGTTCTCGGTCATGCCGTAGAGCTCAAATACCGGCACACCAATTCCCATGAAGAACTGAAGTACCTCAGGGGCAATGGCCGCTGCGCCGGATGCGGAGTAGCGGCATCGCCGCAAGCCGAGGCGCTCCTTCATAGCTCGGAAGACAAGGAGGTTGCCGATGGCGTACAGCACCGCGCTTCTTGCCGTGTGGTTTCCGCCGTTGGCGACCTTGTCCTTGCCAATGATGCCGGCAAGCTTTAGGCCGACGCTGAAGAAGAGCTTCTTAAACCGGGTGGCGTCGTTGCCGCGGATGAAGACGCTGGCGTGGAGACGTTCCCAGATACGGGGAACCGCAAAGAAGATCGTGGGTTGGATCTCTCGCAGGTTGATCGTGACCGTGTCGATCGATTCCGCGAAGTTGAGGCTTGGACCAGCCCCAACCATGCTCCATGTCGAAAAGATGCGTTCGGCCACATGACAGAGCGGCAAGTAGGTGACGATCAGATCCTTGGGGCCCGGTCCTTCGCCGCCAGGTATACGGCTGGTTTCATTGATGATCTTGTCGATGGCGAACTCAGCGTTCGTGTTGCTGAGCATCGCCCCCTTCGGCGGTCCCGTAGTACCGGAGGTGTAGACGAGCGTCATGATGTCATCGGGTTGAGCGGCAGCCATCAGATCGGCAACAGCAGTGGCATTCTCGGCCCGGTGGGCTCGGCCCATCTCGAGGAAATCGTCCCAGAACATGAGGCGGGGATCGCTGTAGTCGGCAAAGCCTCGGGGTTCGACGTAGAGGATCTTTTCAACGCTTGCCGCTGTGACGGCATCGACTTCAAGCACCTTGTCGGCTTGTTCCTGATCTTCGGCGAAGAAGACCTTGGGACTGCAGTCGCCAAGCAGATACTCGACTTCAGCCATGGGGTTGGTGGGATAGAGCCCAACCGTGATGCCTCGAACGGCCACCGTCGCGAGATCGAGAAGGACCCACTCGGGCCGGTCTTCGGAATGTATGGCAACACGATCGCCGACGCCGACGCCGAGTGCCAGCAAGCCATGTGCTGCGACCTCAATGAGATCCCAGGTCTGCGCCCAGTTGTACTCGTGCCAGATTCCAAAGTCCTTCTCGCGCATCGCGATCTGGTCCGGTGATCGGAGCGCCCAGCCGTGGGCCCGACTCGCAACCGTTGTGGTCGCAACCGCTGACACCGCAGGCTTCTCCATCGTGATCGCCATCTAGAATCCTTCCCAAGTTGCTGAGGACTGGCGCACCATACAAGCTCTGAAGAGATCGTCAAGGGTTTAACGATCTCAAGATTTCTGTGATGTTGATCAGATGGCACAGATGCGCAGGCGAAATATTGGGCCAAAGCTCTGCAGCATTGCAAGCGCGGGTGTGACATCCACTACAAAGTCGTTGGGTACAAAACAATTTCGAGGCCCAAAACCATTTACCGATCAGCCGGATGCTTGATGGATGCGACTCGTCAAGGTCGCCGCCTCACACCGCGCAAATCGCTCATCGCCTCGAACTGGACGATCATGTCATCTCACAAAAACACGTGGCCTGAGGCCTGACCATGTCTGCGGACTCGGGTCCAAGCGTCCTTCATGCTCTCGTCGGCTCAGCCTTCGAAGTCAACGCCACCAGCAGCCAGCAGCCGTCTATAGGCAGTGCGCATGCACTCTCTCAGTTCATCGGGATCGTCGATAGCGGCGGGGTCTATGAAGAAACCAATATCGAGCTGGCCGTTGTGCGACATGGTCGTGATGTTCATCGCCGTGCCAGCCACTGGCCCCATCACAATGTTGTGCTGAACCGCGGCGCCGGACATGAATGTGGGAAACCAGGCGCCGCGCAGATTCGATGTGGCGAAGTCGATGTTGGCCGCCTGTGCCCGCGCCATCTGGGTGACCATCGAAGTCGGCAACAAGTTGGCCACCCCCGCGAGCCGGCGAAGGGCACCATCATCTGAGACCGCATCACGACACTCGGTCATCCGGTCGCGAACCTCGACAAAAAACTTCCTCGGCGACTCGTAGGAGACCGGGACCAAGAATTTGGTCGGCACAAAGGAGTTGCCGCCGATCGCGTCGTCGACCCGCGTGCTCACCACAAAACTTGCGTTGAGACCCTCTGGGTTCACTCCACGCCTCTCGTGGTAACCAAGCGCTCCCATTGCCGCACCGGTGACGAACACATCGTTGATTGAGCCGCCCAGTGCCAAACCGGCAGTTTTCACCGCGTCGAGGGGTAGGCCGATTGTCTCTAGGCGACGATGACGTGAACGATTCGACCAAAGATCAGAACCCGACGGTGCTCCCGAGTCGGGTGCGCCAAGCTGACCGATTGTGGACTTGGTGGCGCCGATCATCTCCTCGGCGAACTCCCGGGCCATTACCGGGTCGCCGGTCCAGGTGGCCACTTCACCCAACGTGCGTCGCGCAAATCCAGCATGGCGGCGAGCAATATGGCCAAAACCGCTGCGAAGGCTGCCCCGCTGTGCTGCGCTATCAGTGTTCGCTCCATCAGGGCCACCAGCACGTTCGGCCGCCAGCGCGTCAGCAATGACACGCGCCAGGTCTACGGATGCAGGCGCGGGAGCGTCGCGCTCGGCCTCGACATATCGCTCCGACAGCCGGATGGCTCCAATGCCATCAGTGATGGTGTGGTGCATCTTCGAAAAGACGGCACCGCGACCACCCTCGAGACCATCGATGCAGACGAACATCCATAACGGGCGGGTGCGGTCGAACGGGTCTTCGTAGAGGCAGGTGGACAGATCCAGAAGCTGACGCTCGGTACCCGGCGCCGGTAGCGCTATGTGGCGCACGTGATAGTCGAAGTCGAACTCTGGGTCGGTCGCCCAGGTGGGGGGAGAGAGGCGACCGAACCCAGGCACGACCCGCTCGCGTAGCCGAGGGATCTCGGCCACTGCAGTACTCAGGCGCGCTCTGAAGAGCTCGATGTCCAGCGGTCGGTCGAGGATGCTGATCATGGCGCCGCTCGGGTTCAGCCACGGATCCTTCTCGATATTCCACATCAATGCTTCGGCATCCGACATCGTCTGTTCGAAACGGATCTCATGCGTGCCGGTGCGAACGCTCACGTGTTGGTTCCTGGACGTCGGTCGGCTTCGGCTTCTGGATCCCCCGAGTAGCCGGGAGGATAGGTCAGGACAAGTTCTTCGGGTGTGGGCTCGTGATGTTCACGGGCTTCGCTCGGGAGTTGGCCAGCAATCGCAGTCATGATGCGCTGCGTGTCTTTGGCGAGGCTCTTGTATTTCAGTTCCACCGGAGTGCCGACGCGGATGGTGATCAATGGCGGGTCGGCCAGATCGAAATTGGGAATTCGGACGTTACGTGGCCAGACCTTCTCGGTGCCCCAGAGGCCGACCGGGATGACCGGAGCGCGCGTGGCATGGGCAAGGCGAGCCGCACCCCAGCGACCCTTCAGCTCCGGGCTGAAGAATGCCGGACCACGAGGGATCGTACCCTCGGGGGCCATGGCGATAAGTTCGCCGCCCTCGAGGGCGGCGACTGCCTTCTCCAGCGGCTTAGTAGAGCCAGTACCACGGTCAACACGAATACCGCCAAACATTTCGCCGAGTTTGCCGATGAAAGGCACGTCGAAAACCTCCTTCTTTCCGAGGAAGCGAGCGGACCGTTCGGCCTGAGCGATCAACATGGCGATGGTGGTTGAGTCGAAGTAGCTGCGATGATTGAAGACCACGATGGCTGAACCGTCAGCGGGAATGTTCTCGGTGCCCTGGATGTCGAAGCGAGCGTTGGGAATGAGTTCGGGACGGGCCAACGGCCGAAGCCAGTGCTGGAGCTCCCGGCCGGCAAACTTAGCCACGCCCGGCGACACGTCGAGATGGCGGATCTGCCAGCCATTGATCGCCGCGATAACTGTGAGCTGGGGATCAGGGTTCACGGCGACGGGTGTGCCCACTGCCTTGAGAAGAGGCACGTCGTAGGCGCTGTCGGAGTAGCCGTAGCTCTTGGCGAGATTGATGCCTTCGCGTTGGGCCAGATCACGCACAGCATCGCGCTTTGCGCGACCCCACAAGAACTCGCCGTCAAGTTCGCCGGTGTAGACGGCGCCGTCGTCAAGCCATCGAGTGGCAATCACATGATCGAAGCCGAGTCGTTCAGCGAAAGGATGGACGAACGCGTGAGGTGACGTGGTAGCGAGGACGAGCTTGCGGCCCTCCGCCCGATGTTGATCCAGCAGGGCATGGGCGAACCCGGGAATCTCGCCGAGGAGTTCGTCAACTGCGGCTTCAGCGGCGCTAGTCACCGACCCGACCGGCCAGCCTTTCGCGCTGCGGACGAAAAGCCGGGCGACCTGCATCATCAACGGGTTCTCGCCGAGCATCTCGTAGGACTTCTGATATGCGCCCATGCCGGGAATCGAGTATTCGGTTCCGAGGCCGACATCGGCAAGATGTCGTTGGAAGACGGCGGCAGACGACCCCAGCACCAGGGTGCGGTCGAGGTCAAAAATTGCAGCGTTCGTCATACTGATCATTCTAATGTCAGTCACTGACATACGTCAATGGCTGACAAACGCTGCTCGCTGACATACAGTGAATACATGGAGCCAGATCCCTTCGCCCGCCCCAAAGAGGACCCCGCCACCGCACTATTCGAACCAAGCCGCCGAGACCGTAAAAAGCTCCAGACGCGAGACGAACTGATCTTTCAGGCCGCTCGTCTGTTCGATGCCCAAGGGTTCGACGCCGTCACCACCGAACAAATCGCCGAAGCGGCCGACGTATCACAGCGAACCTTCTTTCGCCACTTTCCGTCCAAGGAAGCAGTCCTCTACGCCGACACCGATGTGCTGCGGGAACAAATGCGTGCCGCCTTCGACGCTCGGCCCATCGACGAGGCCATCACCCTCAGCGTGACGCACGCAATGATGGCGATCACTAACGACTACCCCAATGACCGAGACCTGCGCTACCTCCAAGCACGACTCGGTTCGACCTCAGCGGCCTTGTCGGCCTACGCCCGTGCCGTCGTGCAAGCCTCGTGGGAACACGAGTTGACCACGGCGATCGCGGAACGCCTGAGCGTCGACCCTCTCGAGGATGCTCACCCCGAGATCCTCGCCGGGGCAGCGTTCTCTGCACTACGCGCTGCCACCCGCCAGTGGTTTTCCAACGATGGCAAGGGCGACCTCCCGGAGATCCTGCGGCGAGCACTGGGCGCTATCGCCAGGCTCGACGCCCGCGCCGCCTAGACGGAGTCAACGCTCGAAGCCGACGTCTGAATGCTCTCCGCTCGGCGAGCGTTGGATGTAACCAGCACGTACACGCCTGCCACCACAAGTGCTCCTCCGATGACCTCAGCCGCGCCGAGCACTTCGTCACGAATCAACCAGCCGAAGAACACTCCGAAGGCCGGAATGAGGTAGGCGGTCGCCGATGCTTGTGTGGGCGTTGCCCGAGAAACAATGGTGGCCATCAACGCGAATGTCACAGCGTTGGCCGGAATCGCGGCGTAGAGCAGTGGGGCGAACAATCCGACCGTCCACTCGGTCTCCGCCGTGCCTTCGACCAGAAGCGCAAAGGGCACCAACACCACTGCCGACATCACCAGTTGAACACCGACCAGCATCACCGGGCTGACCCGACTGAAGTCACGCCACTTCATATACACGTTGCCGAACGCCCAGGCCAGGGCGGATACGGCGAGTGAAATGATGCCGACCGCTGCTGTCTCACCCGACAGTGACGGTGACGCGAGAATAGCGGTACCACCGAGGCCGACCGCCAGGCCGACCCCCGCCACCCGACTGACCGCAGCACCGAGGAGCAGTGCACTCAACACTGCGGTGAACAACGGCATCGTGCTCGACATCAGAGAGGCCACACCCGCCGGGACCCGATTCACGCCGAAGACCAGCAGGGCACTGGAGACCGTCGTGATACTGAACGAGACGACAAAGATGTTCCCCAGGTCATCACGTCGCCTCGGAATGCGCTCTCCGCGCATCAGGGCGAAACCGACCAGGAATGTACCGCCCACGACGGTGCGAAGGCTTGCGAGAAGCATGGGCGTGGTGTGATCCAATGCGAACTTCAACATGGTGAAATTCGCCCCGATGAGGATCGCCACAAGGAAGACTGTGGCCAGGACCAGACGGTTACTCATTCGGATATCCCGCCAACGTCGCCGTCAAGGATCCGCATAACATTGACGCACACTAATCGCGAGCCGGATAGAGACCCATGTCGAAGCCGATCTACGAACATCACCAAGTGGGCAAGCTACGCGCTCTCTGCATCCTCTACCTGCTCGTGATCGTTGTGACCCTGTGGTTGCTCGGATCTGACATGCCCGTTATCGGGATCGTGTCGACACTGATCGGTGGTGGAGCCGTAGCGATAGTGACACTCAGTTTCTCTCGACTCGCGGTCATTGTCGACACCGACATGGTCCGCCTGGCTTTTGGGTTCGGATTCCCACGAAAAAGAATTGTCCGCGCCGACATCATCCGCCACGAAGTCGTCCGCAATTCGTGGCTCCTCGGATTCGGCATCCGCTGGATCAAGGGTGGCCTGATGTGGAACGTGTGGGGTCTTGATGCGGTCGAACTGGTGCTGGCCAACGGAAAGACATTCCGTATCGGAACCGACGAACCCGAAAAGTTGGACGCAGCTCTGCGGGCATAGACCACAGACATCAGTTCGGCGCCGACCAACCATGAACGCCGACGCATTCAGCCCAACAGAGATCCGGCCCCGGATGCGGTGATGCTCACGATCTCGCCGGCTACCGCCCGGGCCGCCAACTCGCCGAGGAATGTGTCGAACGCGGCGAGGACTGCCGGATCTGCGCGCCCGTCGACCATCATGGCCGGGAGGGCCATCACGATCCCCCAGGTTGACGCCGCGTCAGCGGCAACGATGGCCTCATCAAGTTGGGCACCCCAGAGTGCGAAATCGTTGACGTCGATGTTGTCGATCGACGTGTCCACCCCAGCTAGAGCTCGCGTATCGCGGTCGCTGTGGGTGACGATCGCCAGGGTTCCCGATGAATCGGAGAGGCAAATGTCATCGGGCTCAGCCAGCCACGAATGCAGCAGGCCGTTGGCCGCCCTATCAGCTGTTTCACCGTCATAGGTATCACACACGAAGCTCTGGGGATTCGCGGAGAGTCCAAGCCCGGCGAGCACTGTCGACATGCCGAGAGCCTCGACCTCGGTAAGCCATTCCTGCGCCCCGGATTGGGGATCACCCGCGACCGCGATACTGAACTGGATACCGGATGCAGTGACGGGAGTAACGCCACAGCCGTCCACAAGCGCGTCATAGGTGCTGGCGACGAATGCGCTGCCGTGTGTGTGAATCCCGATCTCATGGCCAGCGGCGAGCAGAGCAGCCATGATCGCTTGCCCATCGGTACTGTCGCAAAGTGCACCCGCCATCCCATAACTCATCTGGAAATTGGCGACGAGGCCATGTCCGTTGAGAAGATCGACGGTCGACATGATCAATGCGGAGGTCGCTTCGAGTAGGCCAGTGTCGACTTCGGTCATTGACTCATCGGTGTAGGGCTGCCAATCACGATCCAGATGGGCGTGGATCGAGATCATCGTCGACAAGCCAATCAGCACCTGCTCGACGGCAGCGACTGTCTCCTCGACAACTGTCTCCGCGATGACTGTCTCCTCAGCGACTGGATCTTCGTCAATCTCGCCGGTCCCGACCCAAATCGCTTCACCGGCGCTCACCGTCTCCGCGAAGGTGGCGACGAGTTCGGTACCGAAGCCCGGTTCGGGCAGATTCCCGATGCTCCAGCTATAGACGAGCGCTGTCGTGCGCTCCGGCACGCGAGCTGCCAGATACTCTTCGAGCGTGTCGGACACGACCTCTAGATCGAACTCGGTGGCGATGCACTTGTCATCCTCGCCCGACGAACTGCGATCAAGGCACGCCAACGAATGTCCTGACTCGGAAGAGATCACCAAAAGGCCCTCTGTCGCCTCCGACGCCATCCAGTCCGTGCTCGAATCGGCATAGAAGGGGTGGTAGCGGCGGTCTTCGCTCACCGGTGGGGCGCCGTGACAGTCGGCCGGGCTTTGGCATTCGAACACCCATTGATCCTGGGGGGCGACGAGTTCAGGATCCATCGACGTCGCGCAATAGGCGACTCCACCGTTCGTCGATGTGAAGCCAGCGGCCAGTGCGGCTTCGACCCATGGCCCCGCTGAGCAGATGCCGGATACGTGCTCGGTGACGATGCCGAGGCCGGCCAGCGTCTGCCGCTTTTGTGTGAGCGTTTCGGTGAGCGCAGCGAGGGTCGGGACACCGCTGCCACCAGCGTCTGCGTGGACCGCGACCGAATGCCCCAGCGCCACAAACTGGTCGAGGATGTCATCGTCCCACACCGCCACTGCCTCCATGAAGACGTCAGAGAGTTCAAATGTGAGCACACCGCCGCCTGCGGCGACTTCTTCGGCCAGGCCGAGAAGGTTGTCACGGTGAATACCGAACATGTCCTGGTTTCTCGCCTCCTGAGACCATCCCTCTACATGGACCGAGATCGCAATGAGTAAAGGCTGGATGCTCTCGGGTTCGTTCGGTACCACTTTGCTGCTCACCGTGTCGACCGATTCGCGTCCGAGTTCCATCTCGCTACTCCCGCAGGCGCTGACCATGAGTCCGCATACGGTCAGTGCTGCGACAAGCCAACGAAGTGGAACATCATCGTTCGATGCCTTGGCGGAGGTCATGGGTGCCACAGTGGCTCAACGAGGTAAGCGACTGGTAAAAGCGCTCGCTTAATTCGGTACCACTCATTGCTTATGGTTATATACAGGACACCAAGCTCACTCAGAGCTTGATATGTAAAGGTGGAATCTGATGTCCCAGACTGTTCATGCTCTCTTCCCATGCAACGAAGGATCCGGCGCTGACCTTCTCGCCGTCTTGAAAGAGGCGCTCGTCGATACACGGGCCTTCGACGGATGCGAGTCCATCGAGACATACACCAACGCTGATGCCCCCGACGATGTCGTACTGTGGGAAAAATTCGAAACCCGCGCCCACCATGAGGCCTACTTGGCATGGCGTGTCGAGACCGGCATGTTGGACATGCTCGCTCCGATACTTCGGTCCGGACTTGAGATCACCTACCTCGACAACCACGCCGACGTCTGATCACAGCAAGCACGCGCAAGCCACACCCCACCCTGTCGCCTGTCATTTCACCACCGACCGAAGAGCCAAACCGGTTGATGGTGAACGATCGGCCAATCAACTCGTGCGCGCCATCAAGATGACGTGACGGAGACGGGCGTATCACCGACGATCGAACGACAGGCGTGGCTTGCGTTCGCCGTACTGGCGGGAACGTTCGGCATCGTCATGATCAGTGTGAGCGTGATGAACGTCGCGTTCGATGCACTCGCCGACGAGTTCACCGATACCTCCGAAGCCACCCTTAGTTGGGTGATCACCGGGTACACCACGATGACGGCGGCCCTATTGATTCCAGCGGGCCGACTCGCCGACACCTACGGCCGTCGACGCATCTTCACTCTTGGTCTCATCGTCTATGTCGTGTCATCGGTGCTCGGTGGTCTCGGTTGGTCGCCCGTGGCCGTGATCATCGCAAGAGTCGGACAAGGGGCCGGTGCTGCCCTCGTCACCCCGACATCAATGACCCTGATCCTCAGCACGTTTCCAACGACAATGCGGTCAACGGTTATCGGAATCTGGGGATCGGTCGGTGCAATCGCGGCGACTGGGGATGGGGTGATGCACGCACGTTCGTGACACTCGTCGCTGGTTTCGTGCTTGCTGCCGCTCTCATCCCGCGTTGCCCTCCTGTTCAACCTCGCCTTTTCAGCCATGGTGTTGAACAACGTGCTGTTCCTGATGCGGGTATGGGACTACTCAGCGGCGGGCGCCGGATTCGGCATTGCCCCCAGGCCATTGAGCGCAGCAGTGGCCGCCCAAATTTCGGGGCGTGCCGCCGACCGCCACGGAGCCCGAGCCCTCATTCTTCCTAGGATTGTCATGGTGACCGCTGGCTTTGTGTTCCTCGCGTTCGGCATCGGCGCCGAACCCAACTACTGGATGCGTTGGTTCCCGGCGGCACTCGTATTCGGTAGCGGCGTCGGCACGGCCTTTGGACCTGCGATCGTGATCGGCACAATCGGTAGTGCCACCGGAGCAGCCGCCATCGCCTGATTCGACGCGGTGTGGCTGATCGCCGCCGCCTTCGGCGTACTCTCATTCGGGCTGGCCTTACGTCTCCCGACCAACGACACACATCGATGAGTCGATGCACCATGAAGACCAGACTTTGACGACATCATCGGGCGATCCGAACAACCAACCGAAGAAAGAAAACAATGATGAGCGACGACACCGAGTCCTTGGTGCTCGAGCGAACTCTCAATGCACCGGCTGCGCTGGTGTGGAAGATGTGGGCCGACCCTGAGCATTTTGCTGGCTGGTACGGGCCGGGTGACGTCACCATCCCGGTGGCACGAATGGACGTGCGCGTCGGTGGCAGCCGACTGATCTGCATGGAGATGCAAACGCCTAACGGACCGATGCAGATGTGGTTCACGGGCGAGTTCCAAGAGGTCGTCGTCAACGAACGACTCGTGTACACCGACGCAATGTCAGATGACGAAGGAAACATCGTTCCAGCGGAGCAGACCGGAATGCCCGAGAACTACCCGACAGTCACGACGGTGATCATCGACATCGTTGACCTCGGCGACTCCACCAAAATGACGTTGACACACGTCGGTGTCCCGGCCAATTCCCCGGGCGCGACGGGTTGGAACATGGCTCTCAACAAACTTGTCGACTATGTGACTTCGACCTAACAGAAAGACGCGCTGGAGTCGGTCTTCCGCCAATGCTGCTCAACTGAGCACGAAGTCGACGTAACGTTCGATGGGGTTGAACCCAAGTTCGTGATCAAAACCCTCGATGAAGTTCGAGTAGGGATTGAAGTCAAAGAAGCTGGGCCGGCCGGTGACAGCATCGATGATGAACTCGATACTTCCGACCTCAGCATGAGCAGCCAACATGAACGCGACAGCCTGACCGATGACTTCGACCCCCGGTTCGATCAACGTCACGGCCGACCCCGGGTTGCCCACTACAGTTCCATCGACAGCGCAATAGTTGAACCCGTCGGTCGCGAGCGGTTGGGCGGTGGCGTAGAGCATCTCCGGGCCGAGCATCTCGATTCGGTAGACGATGCCGTCGTCGCTCTCGATCACCTGCTGAACAAGACCCGTACCGTCCACGCCGAGATCGACATCACCGGCAGCAATCGCAGCTGAAAGGTCTTCTGACCGGTCATACCTCCCGATCCCGCTACCCGAGCCACCAACGTTCGGTTTCGTCAGGACCGGAAAACCGGTCGCCTCAGCAGCAGCCAAAGCATCTACCGGACTGAGAATCGCCACGCTCTCCGGTGTGTCCATTCCGACCTGAGCGAAGAGAGTGCTCTGGGCTGCCTTTGAACAGCCGAGACGATGAGCAACCGAACCGTTGATGACAGTTTGATCATGTACCTCGAGCCATGACAAGAGTTGACAAGTGGCAGCCACCACCCCGGCCGGACGACCGGCCGATGGCATCGAGTTGACCCGATTGATCCATCGATCAGCGTTGGGCGGTCGTTCATCAGCGTGCCATCGAAAGGTCGCCACATCGATCGCCTCGACATCGATGTCTCTGAGTCGCATGGCCGCAAGGAGCGAGCGCGTCCATGTCGGATGTTCGTAGAGAAAGGCGACCCGTGGTTTCGACATCGGATGCATCGTGTCACATGCTGCCGGCGCTGCGGACCCGACCAAATACTCGTGCCCCAGCTACTCAACTAGCATCGGCACGATGCCGACTACACCCGCTCACGACACCACCGAGGTGATAGTCGTGGGCCGCGGCATGTTCGGGGCGGCCGCGGCCCGCCATCTTGCCCAAGGCGGTGTCGACGTCACGGCGATCGGCCCCAACGCGTACGACCCTGACCACAGCCCCGCGACCCTCAACGAGCACGACGTATTCTCGAGCCACAACGATGAGGCACGCTTGACTCGCCGGCAGGACCGAGATGAGGCGTGGGCCGAGATCACCGCCCGAGCACTGCGCGACTATCGGGCTCTCGAAGATGCCAGCGGCATCGACTTCCACCACGACGTGGGATGCCTCATCGCGTCGCGCCCCGGCGGCGACAGTCGAAACCACGACCCGATCGCCCAACTACGCGAGCAGGGCATCAGCCACGAGTACTTCGGCCCCGGCGACAGAACCTGGGCCGAGCGCTGGCCCCGCTTGGACTTCCCGGCGACGCACGCAACGGCATTCGAACCGTCACCCGCCGGCTACATCCGACCGAAACACCTGATCGCCGCCCAGGAGACACTCACCCGCCGCAGTGGTGGCACCCTCCTCAACGACATCGTCACCGGTGTTCGCCCACTCGGTGCCGGCGCGGGGTTCGAGATCGTTACCGCCACAGGCCATCACCTACGAAGCTCGAAGGTCGTGCTGGCGGCCGGCGCCTTTACCAACTTCAACCACCTCATCGCGACACCGGTCAACCTCGAACTCAAGACCGAGGTGCTCGTGCTCGGCGAGGTCACCCCTGCAAACGCCGACGAACTCGCCAGCTACCCGACCGTCAAATACCTAACCGACAGTGATGTGCTTGACGCGATCTATATGACGCCCCCTGTGCAGTATCCCGACGGGCGCAGCTGTATCAAGATGGGTGCCAACATCTGCCTTGATACGAACCCGACCGATCTCGACACCGTGCAACGGTGGTTTCGGACAGCCACCGACGATTCCTATCTCGAACTCCTCCAACCGGCGCTCCAGGCGCTATGGCCCGACATCGGCTTCACCTCGTTTCGGACCAGACCGTGCATCGTCACCTACACACCGGATCGATTCCCTCTCATCGCCGAAGCTCAACCGGGTCTCGTCGTTGCGACAGCCGGCAATGGCGGGGGCGCAAAGGGTTCCGATGCCTGGGGTGCCATGGCGGCTGAGCTGGTTCTGGGCAACTGACTCAACGTCGAGCGGGCATTTCCTCGACACGAACATCACGGGCTAGGATCCTCGCCCACGATCAAACAGGGCGCCTGCGAGTCGCTCCTGCTGAGCCAGCAGGTCCAGGGATCACGGGGCACACTGGCCTCTCGCCCCCTACAACTCGACCACACCTCTTGAAATGACTATGAGAAATCGTCGCCTCTACTCAGGCGATTCACCCGAAGCGGTACAGCGAGACCTCCTACCTTTGGTCGACTTTCAAGGCATAGGGCGACCACTCGCAGAGGTCGAAAGGCTGATTGAATCCAGCTTGCTGCCTCACCTCATGCAATACGATCAGGTCGGCTTTCAATCGATGTACAACAGCATCCCTGAACCAGGGGCCACCCTGGGTGCCCGGGTGGCCTTGGCCCACAATCAAGGTGTGACCAATTGGCAGGTCTCTCCAGGTGGAGCAACTCTCGAAGAGCTGTGTTGCGAGAGCTTGTGTCGGCTGTTCCAACTGTCGGACCGAGCCGGCGCCACCTTCATGTACTCGGGCACCTACGCGAACCAACAAGCCCTGTACCTGGCACTCCACAAGCGAGCAGAGCTCGATGGGTTCAACTTCGGAGAAGAAGGGATATCTGGCTTTCGCGATCCTTCCAGGCTGGCAATCCTCACCTCGGAGGATGCACACTTCTCGATCGATCAATCGGTTCGGATGTTGGGCCTCGGCGAGCAAAGCATGATCCACCTGAAGGTGAACGCCAACCGCCAGATTGACCCGGGGCAGCTCCAGAGAACGCTGGAGGAGTTGAACGGCTCCAAGGACGTCTTCTGCATTGTCGCAACAGCGGGCACTACCTCCACAGGCACGATCGACCCCATCGGGACACTGAGCGAGGTCGCCCAACAGTGCGGGGCCTGGCTGCACGTCGATGGCGCCTATGGCCTGTCGTTCAGCTTGCTCCCCGAGTACCAACCCCGGTTTCACGGCATTGCCGATGCCGACTCGATCACCTGGGACCCCCACAAGCAACTGGGCGTTCCCATTCCCAACTCACTGCTCTTCCTAAACGATGAGCAGGACTTTGCCAGGATGACTCTCAACAGTCAGTACTTCAATCGAGCGTCGAGCCACGAACCCAACCCTGGTCTCAAGTCTCCACCATCGACGCGGCCCATGTCGGCCCTTCCTCTCGTCACTTCACTGCTACACCAAGGGATGAATGAGGTCATGGAGAAACTCCGCGTCCCTCTGGTGAGCATCCAGCAACTGGCCGAGCATCTCGCCACCCAAGACGACTTCGAGTCCTGGCATGAGCCCGAAACGGGGATTCTCTGCTTCCAGCACCAACCAGATCACATCGCGGACCTCGACAGAAATGATCTACAGACATACATCTATGAATCCATTCTGAGTGAGGGTAGGCGCTCCATCTCCATCACTCAGCTTGACGATGCGGTGGTGCTGCGGATCCTGGTGATGTCCTCCAGGATCGAATTTGCCGACCTCTTGGAGACAATTGACGACATCCGTTCCTCCGCCAGAAACTTTGGCTCCAAACCCTGACCTCGATGAGAGGGAACACATGAAGTTGCTCATCATCAATCCCAACAGCGACGAGTCCATGACGCAGGCCATCCTGTCGTCGGCCACCCGGTTCTCCCGCAACAACTTCGACGTGAGCTGCCTATCCACCCCAGGCGCTCCGCCGTTCATCGACACCTATCAGGACATCGCGGCCGCCATGCCCGGAATGGCCGAACTGTTGCACAAGCACGAGGCCGACTACGACGGCTTCATCGTGGCATGCCATTGTGACCCGAATCTCGACCTCATGAAGGAATCAACAGACAAGCCGATGGTCGGAATCGGCGAAGCCTCCATGAAGATCGCCACGATGCTCGGTCATCGTTTCTCCGTGATCTCCACCGATGAGCGCTCGGTGCCCAACAAAGAGGCCTTGATTCGGAGCTACCACCTGCAGGATCTGGCAGCGTCGGTGAGATCTCCGGCACCTGCATGGGCGGACGAGAGCGAGCACAACCAGTACCTGCTGACGGCACGAGCCGCGGTCGACGAGGACATGGCCGAGGTGATCGTCCTCGGATGTGCAGGAATGACCGGACTCGACAAGCGGCTCGAATCAGAGCTGGGGGTGCCGGTGCTCGACGGCGTGGTCTGCGCGCTTATCATCGCCTCAGGCTTGGTGAAGTACCAGACGTCGACCAGCAAGATTCGGCGCTACCGCTGAGCCGCCGGGCCGGACCCCGTGATCAGTTGCCGCGAACCGGTTGGCCCTGTGCCGGTTGCACATTAATCCGGTTGCGGCGAAGGAACTCGCCGCGGCCGCTCTCACCGACGAATTCGCCGTCAGAGACGATGAGTTCCCCGCGTGAGTAGACCTTGATGGGCCAGCCCTTGATCTCGACACCCTCATACGGCGTGAAGTCGACCTCCTCGTGCAAGAGATCGTGCGTGATCGTCTGCCGCTTCTCCGGATCCCAGATCGCGATGTCGGCGTCGGCGCCAACCGCAATGGTCCCCTTGCGTGGGTAGAGCCCGTAGATCTTCGCCGGGTTCGTAGCCGTGGTGGCGACGAACGTATTGATGTCGATTCGTCCCCGTGACACGCCCTCGGAGAACACCAGCGCGAGTCGTGCCTCGATCCCGGGGATGCCGGGAGCCACCTGACGGAAATGGGGTTCGGAACCGCCGGCCTTCTTCCCAGAGGTGCTGTCGAACTGGAAGGCATTGTGGTCAGAGGAGATCACCTGAAACATTCCGGTGGCAATCCCGCGCCATAGTGCGTCTGGGTTCTCGGCGTCTCTCGGGGGCGGGGCGAAGAGGAACTTGGCCCCCTCCCATCCCTCCTTGTCGTAGACCTCATCGGTGAACATCAGGTACTGCGGGCAGGTCTCTCCATAGATCTTCAGCCCACGATCCTGACCCCACCGGATCTGATCCATCGCCTCTCGGCCCGACACGTGCACGATCAGGATCGGCACATCGATCAGCTCACTCATCGAGATCGCTCGGTGCGTGCCCTCGCGCTCAACGCACATCGGTGCCATCTTCGAGAAGGACCCGAGCGACGTCTCGCCGGCGTCGTCGAATCGTTTCGCCATGTGGCGAATGCAGTGCTCGTTCTCGGCGTGGATCATCACCATGGCGCCTTCGCGCTTTGCGACTTCCATCGTCCTCAGGATCTGGCCGTCGTCCAGATAACCGTCATAGGTCATGAAGCATTTATAGGACGTGTAGCCGTCCTTGATCAGGGCCGGGATCTCCTCGTTGGCGACCTGTTCGCTCGGGTCAGTCAAGATGATGTGAAACCCGTAGTCCACTACGGCATTTCCGTCAGCCTTGGCGTGATAGTCGTCGAGCGACTCTCGAAGTGGACGGCCCTTCTGTTGCTGAGCGAACGAGATGATCGTTGTCGTGCCGCCGTGGGCCGCAGCCCTGGTCCCGGTCTCATAGCTGTCGTTCAAGAGGACGCCGTAGAAGGGCGGCTCATCGAGATGGACGTGAGCGTCGACACCACCTGGCAACACGAACATTCCGTCTGCGTCAACGAACTCGTGTGCATCGGTCAGTCGTTCCGCCAGCGATGAAATCCTTCCGTCCTTCACCCCTACGTCGCATCGGATGGTGTCGGTAGCGGTGACGACAGTCCCGTTCTGGATGACAAGATCGAATTGGGTCATCGGTTCACTCCTTCGACAGGGTCAGAATCAAGATAGTCATTTCGCTGCATCCTGGAGGATCGCCCCCACCGCAGCGGCCATCACCTGGCACCCCAGGACAATGTCGTCGGCGCCGGTGTCTTCATTGAAATCATGGCTTACCCCACCGATGCTCGGCACGAAGATCATTCCGCTCGCCATCTTCGATGCCAGAATTTGTGCATCATGGGCAGCGCCGCTTTGCATTCTCATCCACTCGCCCGGCACCAGCACTTCGGCGGCGTGCGCACAGTACCCCTGCATTCGATCGTCCATCTCGACGGCGCGAACAGCGTCTTGCAGCGATTCCAGTTCCAGACCAACTTCTGAGGATCTGCCAAAGTCCTCCACATGAGCTTCCACTTGGCGTGTCACGAGATCGAGAAAGCCCTCGTCCGAATCTCGTACCTGAAGGTGGACCTGCGCTTCTCCGGGAACGATGCTGGCAGCTCCGGGATGGAGTCTGATCTCGCCGAACGTCCATACTGTCTTATCTCTCGCGGTGGCCGCCAGCATCCGGTCCAGGCCATGGATCGTTCGCACAGCTGCCATCCCGGCATCGCGGCGAAGGTTCATGGGCGTCGTACCGGCATGGTTCTGAGAGCCGTGAAAGCGAATGACGAAATCCCTCACACCCACGATGGACGTCACCACGCCGATCCGGTGACCGGTCTTTTCGAGGAACGGTCCTTGTTCGATGTGGGCTTCCAAGTACCCCAGATATCGGTCGTGGTCCAGAATTGAGCGAGAGGTTTCACCCAGTCCCACCCGTTGCAATAGGTCGCCGATGCTTCCCCCCTGAACACTTGGCAATTCAAAGAGCTCAGCATCGGTGAACTCTCCGCAAAACGATCGACTGCCAAGGCTGGAGAAATAGGTGCCCTCCTCGTCCATCCATGAGACGACATCGATCCCAATGCCGGGAAGTCTCCCAGCTTCGGTGTACGACCTGGCGATCTCGAGTCCGTAGATGACCCCCAGCGCCCCATCGAGCCACCCGCCCGTTGGCTGGGTGTCGGAATGAGAGCCGATCAAGAGTGATCGAGAACACTCCTCAGTCGTGGCGATGACGTTCCCCACCCCATCGACTGACGCTTTCAGGTCTGCGTTCGCCAACTGCTCCGCCAGCCAGCGCCGGGATGCCATATCAATGTCGGAGAACGCCGTGCGCACCACACCATTGCCGACCGCGCCAAAGGAACGAAGCGTGCTCAGGTCCTTCAAGAGACGTTCGGGATCTATCTCGATCATGAGTTCTTGACGATACCCCGTTCCTTGAACTCGGACCGACGGTGGGTCAGTTAGGCATCTCGGGAGTGAGGCAGTACCGCCGAGCACACCGTTTACCCACTTTTCACTTACTCGATCCGCAGACCCGAGATGGCCCGGCTGATCACCAGCTGCTGGATCTGCTCGGTGCCTTCGAAGATGTCGTGGATCTTGGCATCACGGTGCCATCGCTCAACCGGGTATTCGCGGGTGTAGCCATAGCCACCAAGAATCTGAATGGCACGTTCAGTGACCCAGGTGGCCGTGCGTCCGGCCTTGAGTTTGGCCATCGATCCTTCGGCGTTCTTGAACGCCCGTTGCTTACCGAGCCACGCTGCCTTCCAGACGAGAGCGCGACTGGCCTCAACCTCAGTGGCCATGTCGGCGAGCATGAAGGCGAGGCCCTGATTCATGATGATCGGCTTGCCGAACGCCTGACGCTCCTTGGCGTATTCGGTCGAATATTCGAGTGCGGCACGGGCAACACCAATCGCCTGGGCGCCAACTGCTGGGCGAGTGGCCTCAAACGTCTGCATAGCAGCCTGGGAGTTCCCGGGCTTGCCTTCGCGGACACGGGCAAGGCGCTCATCAAGCTTTTCCTTACCCCCGAGCAGGCAGTGACCGGGCACGCGGACGTCATCAAGAACAACCTCAGCGGTGTGCGACGCACGGATACCGTGCTTCTTGTATTTCTGACCCTGGCTCAAGCCGGGTGTGTTGGGCGGAACAATGAACGAAGCATGACCCTTCGAGCCGAACTCCGGCGCGACCACAGCAACGACAACGTGGACATTGGCGATGCCACCATTGGTGATCCAAGCCTTGGTGCCGTTGAGCAGCCACTCGTCGGTCGCTTCGTCGTACACCGCACGACAGCGATAGCCATTGACGTCGGAACCGGCATCAGGCTCAGACGCACAAAAGGCACCGACTTTCACATCGTCGACAGTGCCGTAGCACTGGGGAACCCACTCGAAAAGTTGTTCCTGCGTACCAGAAGCGGCGATGCCTGCGACGGCAAGACCTGACCCCATCAGCGCCATACCGATACCAGCATCACCCCAGAAGATCTCTTCGATCGCCATCACTCCCGAAACACCGGTGGGGTCGTTCATCATGACCTCGGTCAAGAACTCCCAGCCGTAGAGCCCGATCTCGGCGGCCTGCTGCACAATCGGCCACGGGAACTCTTCCTTCTCATCCCACTCTTCGGCGTTGGGCCGGATGACATCGGCGGCGAACTCGTGAATCCATTTCTGGAGCGCGAGTTGGTCCTCGTTGAGGGCCATGGAGAAATCAGGCATGTGTCGTTCCTTCATGGGTGAGAGCGCTACTGCATTCAGCAACACATATTACCGTTCGGTAATAGATAGACGATTGCCAAGTGTGCATCTTCACCACCAGGTTTCCGCCCGAGCCGGCATCAGTCCGTGAGGATGGGAGGGTTACATCAGCGACAGGATCAATCGCACAGCTCCAAGGGTGACCGCTCCTTTGAAGAGCCAGTCGAGCATCGCCGGCTCTGCTCGGTGCAAAAGTTTGGTGCCCACCCAAGTGCCCACGATCACGCCCACAACGCCAACAAGGACCATTTGGGCGTGCTCGCGGAAGGCGAAGCCGGCGATGCCGAAGACCACGATCTTCGCCAGATGGTTCATCACCTGAGCGACAGCGAATGTGGCTACGAAGGCCACGTGGTCCTTCGTAGCTGCTTTGAAGGCCGGTGCAATGAGGGGTCCCGCCGCGCCGATCGGCGGATTGCTCACACCAGCGAGCACGCCGACCAGAGCAAAACGTTTTCCACCGCGGGCACGCGGAACGATCCATGCGGTGGCCGCGGGCCACCAGACGGCAAGAAGTGCGAACACGCCGATGAGCGCTCGACCGCTATCGCGCGGGATCGAATCGGCGATCAGAAAACCAACCCCGATGGCCGGCAACAGCGGGACCACATACCAACGCAGCAGCGGCACTTCGACCTTGTTGCGCAGCGTCACCGCACGGGTGCTGTTGGAGACGAACTGGATGACGGCGTGGGCGGGGATGGCAACGAGCGGATCGACGAATTGGAGAAGGGTGACGAGAAGAATCAATCCACCACCGGCGCCGGCCACCGCAGTGATCGCAGCCGTGGCCGCGGCCGCAAAGGCCAAGATGACGAGCTCCGTCTCGCTCATGAATCGTATTCTTCATCGGACCGAGGGAAATGTCGGCACCGGAGTCGCCGACGTCTCGTTCCAATCCTCATCGGCCGAGCTGGGTGACCGGTAGCCTCGTAGCTCATATGAGCACCGCGTCCATTCCCGAAAAACCCGACCTCTCCGGACTCGAGGACAAATGGGATGCGGTATGGGACGACTCGGGCATCTATCACTTCGATACGTCGAAGTCGCGTGACGAGGTCTTCTCGATCGACACGCCACCGCCGACCGTCAGTGGTTCCCTCCACGTCGGCCATGTCTTCTCTTACACCCACACCGACACCATCGCCCGCTACCAGCGCATGGCCGGCAAAGAAGTCTTCTACCCGATGGGCTGGGACGACAACGGCCTACCGACCGAACGCCGGGTTCAGAACTACTACGGCGTTCGTTGCGACCCTTCGCTGCCCTATGACCCGACGTTCGAGATCCCTTCGGATGCCGGCGACCCGAAGGCGATCAAGAAGCGGCGCGACATCTCGATCAGCCGCCCCAACTTCATCGAGTTGTGCACCACGCTCACGGTCGAGGACGAGAAAGCGTTCGAAGGGCTCTTTCGTCGCCTTGGTCTGTCAGTCGACTGGACCCGCACCTACGAGACGATCAACGACCACTCCCGCCGCATCTCGCAGCTGGCGTTCCTCGACAATCTCTCCGGCGGGCAGGCATATCAGGTTGAAGCACCCTCACTGTGGGACGTCACCTTCCAGACCGCGGTCGCCCAGGCTGAACTCGAAGACAAGGAACTACCTGGGGCATATCACAAGCTCCGGTTCGCTGGCACCGAGGGTCGCCCCGATATTTGGATCGATACCACGCGCCCCGAATTGGTGCCGTCGTGCGTCGCTCTCGTAGCCCATCCCGACGATGAGCGATATCAGCCGTACTTCGATACGGCTTCGGTCGTTTCGCCGGTTTTCGGTGTCGAAGTTCCCGTACTCGCTCACCCACTCGCGGATCCCGACAAGGGCACCGGCATCGCCATGATCTGTACCTTCGGCGACACCACCGACGTGACCTGGTGGCGCGAACTCGACCTGCCGGTTCGCACGGTCATCGGGCGTGATGGCCGCTTCGCCGCCGATACGCCGGAATGGATCAGGGGCGACAACGCGGGCGCGGCATACCAGCGTCTCTCCGGCAAAAAGGTGGCCCAGGCCCAAGAAGAGATCGTCAAGATTTTTGTCGAGACAAGCGAGATGGAGGGCGAGCCTCGCAAGATCACCCACCCGGTCAAGTTCTTCGAAAAGGGAGACAAGCCCCTGGAGATCGTCAGTTCGCGCCAGTGGTACATCCGCAACGGCGGGCGCGACACAGACCTGCGCGGGGCGCTGGTCGCTCGGGGCGACGAAATCAACTGGGTCCCCGGCTACATGCAGTCGCGCTACGCCTCATGGATCGAAGGGCTGAACGGCGACTGGCTGATTTCGCGGCAACGTTTCTTCGGAGTCCCGATTCCGCTCTGGTACCGACTCGGCGCCGAGGGCGAGCCATTGTGGGACGAGCCACTGGTCCCGTCCGAAAATCAGTTGCCCATGGATCCATCGACCGATGTCCCCGCTGGCTACACGGCCGACCAGCGCGGCGCCGCCGGTGGCTTCATGGGTGAACCCGACATCATGGACACCTGGGCGACGTCATCACTCTCCCCACAGATCGCGTGTGGTTGGCGCACTGACCCGACGCTCTACGCAGCGACATTCCCGATGGATGTCCGGCCCCAGGCCCACGACATCATTCGCACCTGGCTTTTCTCGACGGTCGTCCGTGCCCACTTCGATGCGGACACCGCTCCGTGGCGCAACGCCGCGCTATCAGGCTGGATCCTCGACCCCGACCGCAAGAAAATGTCCAAGTCAAAGGGCAACGTCGTTGTTCCAACCGAACTCCTCGAGCAGTACGGCTCAGATGCCGTCCGCTACTGGGCATCCTCGGGTCGACCTGGAACCGACACCGCGTTCGACGAAGGCCAGATGAAAATCGGCCGACGCCTCTCGATCAAGCTGCTCAACGCCTCCAAGTTTGTCTTGGGCTTTGGCGAGGAACTGAGCGGCGCAGATCCGTCGGCAGTCACCGACACGCTCGACCAATCGATGCTGGCCAAACTGGCCGATCTTGTCGATGAGGCCACCCGAGCGTTCGATGCATTCGACTACGCCCGTGCGCTCGAACGCACCGAGTCGTTCTTCTGGTGGTTCACCGACAACCACATGGAACTGGTCAAGGCACGCGCCTATGGCGAGTTCGGCGATGCACGTGCTGCTTCTGCGCATCATTCGTTGAGGATGGCACTGTCAACGCTGCATCGGCTGTTCGCCCCGTTCCTGCCGTTCGTCACCGAAGAATGCTGGGACTGGTGGCAGGACGGATCGATTCACATCTCTGACTGGCCTGAGGCTGCCGGCCTACGGGCGACCGCTGCCGACATCACCGGCGAAGCCGCCGAAGTCGCTGCTGAAGCCCTCTCTGTTGTCCGCCGCGTCAAGAGTGAGGCCAAGCGAAAGCTGCGCACACCGGTCGTCTCGGCAACCTTCTCGGCATCAGCGACACAACTCGCGCTGCTCGAGCTCGTCATCGACGATGTCAAGGCAGCGGGCATGGTTGCTGCAGTCTCGCCCGGCGTAACAGTCGAGGGTTCTACAATCACGGTCGACGCCAACCTCGAACCCGAACCGAGCGAGGGCTAGTCATGGGTGCCAGCGATCGCGATCGCTGGAATGACAAATGGGCCGAGCGAGGTGTCGGCACCAGTCATGGCTCGCAGCTCGTTGAACTCATCAGGCCGCACCTGCCTTCATCGGGCCGTTTGCTCGATATCGCCGGAGGCGGATCGCCAGATTCGCTGACGCTGGCCCGTATCGGTCTCGACGTCACCGTCTGCGACGTCAGTGACGTCGGCCTGATCCAGGCGCGCCAGCGGGCACTCTCCGAAGACATCATCATCTCCACCGTCGAAGCCGATCTCGACGTCGATCCGGTACCCCCTGGTCCGTGGGATGTCATTACCGTGGCCAACTATCTCAACCGCGACCTCTTTCCTGCGCTCGTCGCCGAACTGCCCCCCGGAGGCATCCTCGCCGTCGTCATCGCCACCGTCACCAACCTCGAACGCAGTGAGAAACCCGGCCGTCGCTTTCTCCTGGAAAGGAGCGAGATCCTGGGTTTGGCCACTCCCCTCAATGTCATCCACCACTCAGAAGAGTGGCGCTCCAACAACCGCCATGAATGCCACCTGGTAGCGAGTCGTTGATCGTTCAGCCGAGAGCAGCCACCCGGTACGCTCCCTCGAGATCCTCGTGGTTGGTGTAGCAGCCAACGAACCCACGATCACCGGTGAAGAACGTGCGGCCGTGCAAGCATCGCCAATTGTCGAAGACCAGCAGGCGACCCGGTTCCCATACGTGATGGAGTGCTCGTGCAGGGTCGCTGAAAACGGCACGGAAGCCGTTGTAGGCATCGATCACATCGTCGACCAGACCCCCCTCGGGGAGCAGGGCTGAACGGTCATAGTTATTGAACGACAGTTGGATGAGAGTGCCGTTGGCGTCAACGCGCAAGGGCGGTCGCTCCGCAACGAGATGCACGCCCGGTTCGACATAGTGAGCCCGGATTGCAAACCGGGTGAGAAGGTCAGCGGCTTCCGGATTGGCGAGCTGGAAATCGCGCGCCGCCGCGAATCCGTCGACGAGAACACTGTCGCCTCCCTCGCCGGTCCGCTTCTGCTGAGCGAAGATGATGGTGCCGGGCGCATCATGGCTATACGTGCCATCGGTGTGCACATCAAGGGCGAACGTCTCGTAGGCACTGTCCATGTGCTCAGCGGCGCCCGAATTCATCTCCCACACGCCACCGAAGATGGAGTTGCGCGGGTAGCCAACACGAGATGCAAGTTTGCGGGTTGCCTCCTCGCCGAGTGCAGCACCATCAAGGGCGAGCCAGCCATGGGTTCGAAGATGAGCCAACGCCTCTACCCACGCCGAATCATCATCGAGCACACGCACGCTGAACCAGTGCGGCTCAGGTGGCTCGCTCCAAAGCTGAACGGCGCCAGGCACCGTAAAACCGAGGCTCTCACGGAGCATCGGCAGGCGGCGGGCAGCCACAACGTGCAGGAGCGAATCAAGATCGTGACCAGTGCGGCCTCCATCGTTCCACTCCACATCGAGCCAACCACCATCCACGGCGACCGCCACCGCCATGACACCTCGATCGATGGAGAAGGTATCGACAAGCCGCTGTTTGGACTGCGGATTCAAGCTTGCAGAGTCGTCACCATGATCTCTGAGCCATCGTCCCGGGACAAGGTGGTCGCCGTTGAGCACAAGGTCCCCGTCAAGGATCGAAACACTATGATCGGCCATACCCCAGTCTGACCTCCATAACTGCACTTCGATACCTTTCGAGACGACGAACCCATCGAGTCCCGTCACCGGCAGCCTCGCCGCTGCGAGATGAGAATCACGAAGGCGGCAGTTCGGCATTGGCGATCAGACAAGCCATGATGGGTGTGTGATTGATCTTCGTTCCGACACCGTTACCCGTCCCACCGAGGCCATGCGAGCCGCTATGGCCAACGCGGAAGTGGGTGACGACGTCTTTGGTGACGACCCGAGCATCAATTTGCTACAGGACACTGTGGCGGAACGACTCGGCAAGGAAGCGGCGCTGTTCGTTAGCAGCGGCACCCAGTCCAACCTCGTCGCACTGCTCGCCCACTGTCAGCGCGGCGACGAGTACATCGCCGGCGACATGGCCCACGCGTACCGCTGGGAAGGTGGTGGCGGCGCGGTATTCGGCGGTATCCAGCCCCAACCGGTGCCAATGCACGCCGACGGACTCCCCGACCCTGACACCATCGACTCGTCGGTGAAGCCCGACGACCATCACTTCGCCCGAACAAAGCTCCTCTGCTTGGAGAATACGAAGGACGGCCACGTGCAGTCGGTCGATCGAATGCGTGAGGCCACACTCGTCGGCCGCAAACACAATCTGTCAATCCATCTCGACGGTGCGCGGATGTGGAATGGCGTCGTGAATCTCGGTATTTCGGCTCAAGAGTTCACGTCGGAGTTCGACACCGTGTCCATGTGTCTGTCGAAGGGGCTCGGCGCACCGGTCGGTTCGGTGCTGAGCGGACCCGCGGACATCATCCATGAAGCGCACAAGTGGCGCAAAATGAGCGGAGGAGCAATGCGTCAGGCCGGTGTCCTTGCCGCCGCGGGGCTTCATGCCCTCGACAACCATGTCGACCGACTTGCCGACGACCACGCCAACGCTGCTCGCCTCGCTGAAGGGCTCGGCAACATCGATGGCATCACCGTCGTCGACCAGGCCACCAATATGGTGTTTATCGAGGTCGACGGCGACGAACCGGCTCTGCAGGATCAACTGCTCGAGCGGGGCATCCGCACGGTCATCACACCAACACCTCGCCGGTCGCTCGCCCGCCTGGTCTGCCACCTTGACGTAAGCACAGACGACGTAGAGACGGCGATCAACGCATTCGCTGAACTCGCCGCCGGCTAGGACTCCATCAGGCGATTCTTCGCTCGTGTCTGAGAGGTGTCGCTGAGGGCGACCATGACGGGTCAGATGCGTTGCCTCGCGCTCATTCAGTCGTACACGTCAGGGTTCACGACATTGACCGGTCGTATACCGGCAAGAACTTGACGGGCGTTTTCAATCGCACCGCGATACATGCGCCTTCGGCCCTTATCGGTCGCCGATGCAATGTGAGGTGTGACAATGACATTGTCGCGGTGCAGCAGCGTGTGCTCGGGATCAAGCGGCTCCGGCGCGGTGACGTCGAGCCCGGCCGCATAGACCTTGCCCGAATCCAGCGCCCCGATGAGGGCCTGTGTGTCGATCACACCACCCCGAGCTGCATTGACGATGACGACACCGTCCTGCATCGCCTCAAACGCATCCACATCGAGCATGTTCTGCGTCTCGTTCGTGAGTGGTGTGTGCAGAGTGATCACGCGGCTCTCAGCCAAAATAGTTTCCATGTCGACCTGTTCGTGATCAGCAACCTCGACATAGGGGTCACAGACGATCACTCGCATATCCATCGCTGCTGCAATCCGAGCGACACGGCTGCCGATACGCCCGTGGCCAACAACACCAAGCGTTGCGCCGGAAAGCTCAATGCCCTCGTTGGCGGCGTAATAATCGATCCGACCCTGGCGGAGACGAGCGACGTTGTTGGCGGTGAACTTGGTGGCCGCCATAAGCAGACTCAGTGTGTGCTCGGCGGTAGAAATCGATGGAGCGTCTGGCGTGTTACAGACAACGACGCCCTGCGCAGCGGCGGCAGCCAAATCGACCGTGTCGTAGCCGATTCCGCTCCGAGAAATGACCTCGAGTTCGATGCCCTCAGCGATGCGCTCAGAACCCCACAGTGATGCACCTGCGATCGCGGCGCGACACGTCGGGAGTTGGGCGGGGTCCGGTCCAAAGACATCCCATTCGGGCCCGAAGAGCTCATCGAATCCAGGCGGTAACGGCCGGTCGATATACATGCGCTCAGCCAAGGAAAGCTCCTTCAGATGCAACCATCGGGCATCGTTCGTCGGTGGATATGCCCTCCCACTCGTCTCGTATCCAGTGGCAAGCAGGATCATCGTAGAACGCCTGGAGAGTTGGCCACCAGACCCGGCGAGGATATTGCGCTCGTACATCGTGTGGTTCGGCACGGAGGTCCACGGGTGTTTGACAGCTCAGATCCCGCCCCGGGTGTCGTCTACGCCCGGTCACATGAGCGAGGCGCCTAGCCTGCCTTCTTATGCTGCTCGGATTCGATGTCGGGGGAACCAACGTCCGCCTGTTGCTGATCGAGCCACGTACCGGCGAGGTGCTCGACCGTGATCGTGAGTCGAGCGCCGGCCCAGGGCCTGTTCTACTCGAAACCTTGATCCGGATGAGTGAGCGCATGCAGATGCATCACGGTGGAGAGATCTCAGCAATCGGCCT
>JABIQM010000246.1 GCA_018699415.1 Acidimicrobiaceae bacterium | reverse complement strand
CTTTCGGCTGTCGTTCCTCAACACATGTGACCCCGCCGAGCATTCGATCGTCGGCGAGTACTTCCAGCGGGCCTTCGACCGCGAGCTCGTCGAACAGGACTCGGATGGTGAGCTCGACTGACGCCGTTCGTCGTCGGCGCCGAGAGCGCCATGCGGCGGCGGTTGTGCGGGCGATCAGTGGCCAGCCGTCAGCTGATCTGCGGGCTCGGCGTCTGCGCGTCAACGGCGAGTTTGTTTCGACGGCATCGCCCCACCTGGCGGTGGATCTCGCCGAAGCTCCGCCTGCGGTCGCCCGTGGCGTGAGCGATGGCCTCGGACTGATGCTACGCCATAGCGATCGGGTCCTTCATCGCCAACTCGCTCCGGACACGCCACTCGAGCGGGTGATCTTCGATCTTGCTGAGCAGATTCGTTGTGAGGCACTGGCCCCGCCCGAGCTCGCGGGGGTGCGCCATAACCTTGCCGCCGGCTTCGATGAGTGGGTCAGCCGGATGCAGCATGATCGTGTCACCGACACTGGCGTGGGCATCCTGATCTTCACTGTCGCCCACATGATTCGAGCTCGGCTGATCCGCCCGATCATGGACCCCTTTGTCGACGATCTCATCGAGACGACCCGTGGGAATCTGGCTCCGCTGATCGGCGAAGCGCTCGCCGCGCTGCGTGCAGTGATCGACGATCAGCAAAGTTTCGCATTTCACGCTCGTGAGATTGCCGAAGCGGTGGCACTGGTAGTCGGCGACTCGGCGGTTGCGCCGGAGACGGCGTCGGCGCTTGAGCGAGCGAAGGTTCTCCTTGGCGGCTGGGAGGATGACGATCCTGCCATCCATGACGTCGGAGATGCGCTGGTCGGCGGGGGAGTCGGCCGCGGCGACACCGAGCGCTCTCTGCATGAGTTGGGTGACTATCACGTCTTCACCCGCGACTTCGATCGAGAGGTACGAGGAGTAGATCTTGTGCCCCTGGTTCGGTGTGTTTCGCTGCGGGAGTCGCTCGACAACCACCGTCGGGCGCAGTCGGTGAGCGCTGCACGTCTCGCCCAACGGCTGCGCCGGCAGCTGGCGCGGCCCGCGGTCAATGGCTGGACCTTTGCTGAAGAGGACGGTCAACTCGATGGGAGTCGGCTCAGTCAACTTGTTACCGATCCGACCAATCATCGGGTCTTCAAGCGTGAACGTACTGAGCCGACCGCCGACGTCTGCGTGACCTTCCTGGTCGATACCTCTGGCTCGATGAAGGTGCAGCGCTACCAAGAGATGGCCGTGATGCTCGACACGTTGGCCCAAGCGCTCGATTTGGCGGGCGCGTCGTGTGAAGTTCTCGGGTTCACAACTGGCGGATGGAACGGCAGCCAATCGATGAAGGCGTGGCGAGGCGCCGGTGCGCCGAGTGGACCGGGTCGACTCAACGATCTCCAGCACATCGTCTACACCGATGCTGATACGACATGGCGGCGGTCCCGCCGGTCGTTGGCCGCCATGCTCTCGACGTATCACTATCGGGAAGGTGTCGACGGCGAAGCTCTCATTTGGGCGTATGAGCGACTGCGGGGCCGGCCTGAGGCCCGCAAGTTTTTGGTCGTGATCAGTGATGGCTCGCCGATGGATGCAGCCACTGCCAACAATAATCGTGAGGGGTTCCTCGACGATCACCTTCACGCCGTCGCTGGGGCCATCGACCAGCGCGGCGATATCGAGCTTGGCGCTATCGGACTCGACGGAGAGGTAGCGAGTGTCTTTCGGCGATCAGTAGCCCTCGACCTCTCCGCCACGCTCAGCCTCTCCACGTATGAGGTGCTCGGCGATCTGTTCGGCTGAGCTAGACCGGTAGCGTTTCCGCCATGTTCATCAATGGCGAATGGGTCGGGGCGCGCTCTGGCGCCACCTTCGAGGTAACCAATCCGGCGACAGGCGAGGTCATTGGCACCGTGGCGGATGGCGGTGCCGAAGATGCCGGAGCTGCGATTGCCGCGGCCGATGCAGCGCAGAGTGCCTGGGGAGCCACCACTGCTCATGAGCGAGCAGACCTCCTGATGGAGGAATGGCGGATCATGACCGAGCGGTCTGCTGTTCTTGCGTCCCTGATGACCAAGGAACAGGGCAAGCCGCTCAAGGCTTCCACCGCAGAGGTGGCGTACGCTGCCGATTTTCTCCGCTGGTTCGCGGAGGAGGCCCGTCGAATCACGGGGGCGTGGTTGCCTTCGGCCCGCAAGGATCAGCGCTTCTTGTCGGTAAAGACCCCCGTTGGCGTGGTGGCCGCAGTGACACCATGGAACTACCCGATCTCAATGCTCACCCGGAAGATGGGCCCTGCTCTTGCGGCTGGGTGCACCATTGTCCTCAAGCCTGCTGAAGCCACGCCGCTGTGCGCTCAGGCCGTCTATGAGTGCCTGATCGATGCCGGCATGCCCGCGGGCGTCATCAATCTCGTTACGGCCTTGGATCCCAAGCCGATCGGCGACGTGTTCACATCCGATCCTCGGGTCAAGAAGCTCACATTCACGGGCTCTACCGCCGTTGGCCGCATCCTGGCGTCCAAGGCCGGTCACAGTCTCCAGCGCGTGTCGGTCGAACTCGGTGGTCATGCCCCCTTTATCGTCTACCCCGATGCTGATCCGGTGCACGCGGCCAAGGGTGCTGCGGCGCTCAAGTTTCTGAACTCAGGCCAGGCCTGCATCAGTCCCAACCGCATCTTCGTCCACGCTGATCATGCCGAGGCGTTCATCGACACGATTGTCCCCCGGGTCGCCAAGGTGAAGGTGGGGGAGGGCACCCTCGAAGGCGTCGGTGTTGGCCCGCTTGTCAACGAGGCCGCCGTGGCCAAGGTGGCCAACCAGGTTGACGACGCTCGAGCGAAGGGCGCCGAGGTTCCCGTCGGTGGGAAACGTCTCCTTGAGGCCGGCCTTGATCGCGGCCACTTCTACGCCCCTACCGTGGTTACCGGTGTCACCGAGGACATGCTGATCTATCGCGAGGAGACCTTCGGGCCCGTCGCCCCGATCATCACCTACGACGATGTCGATCAGGTCATCGCCATGGCCAACAACACCAACTATGGCCTCGCCGCCTACGTGTACACCCGCGATCTTTCCACCGCGATCCGGGCCATGGAAGGTCTTCGGTTCGGCATCATCGGCATCAATGATGTGAATCCCACCTCAGCGGGTGCTCCGTTTGGTGGCATGGGCGACTCCGGCCTTGGCCGTGAGGGTGGTCATGAGGGAATCGGCGAATACCAAGAAACCAAGCTGGCCGGTATCGCCCTCTAGTCGGGCAGTTCGAGCGCCCCGGGAGTGCAGCGGCGGCGTGAATCAACCAGGCGTGGTGATTGCATAAGCATGCAAACTACCGTATACTTTGTGGATGCAGAAGGTTGTAATCATCGGCGCGTCGGGGTTCACCGGGGCGGAGCTTCTTCGGATCTGCGCTGCTCATCCCGAATTTG
>JABIQM010000291.1 GCA_018699415.1 Acidimicrobiaceae bacterium | reverse complement strand
GGGCTGAGTGGGTAGACGGAGTCGATGAGATAGTGCGCTGTCATACCTTGGAGTGGAAGGGCGGCCGCGGCGCTCAGCGACATCGATGGTGAGACATCAAGGGCGACCGCGGTGGGGATCACGACCTGGCTCGCATACGAACCAGCGCTTCCAACCCACGCCACCGAACCACCGACACTGAAGCCGGTGACGCCATCGCCAACAGCGGCGATTGTTCCCGAACCCTCTGAGCCCGGAATGAATGGCAGAACCATCTCATAGAGGCCCGACCGTTGATAGGTGTCGATGAAGTTGATTCCGCTGGCATGGACGTTGATCAGAAGATCGCCGGGTCCTGGCTCGGGGCTCGGAAGCTCGCGAAGCTGGAGAACCTCGGGCCCACCGTGCTCGTCAATTTGTATAGCGGTTCGTGACACGAGATCTCCAAAGGGTCGAAGCGTGTTATGTAATCACAGAGCCGGAGAGGAGACCCGTGACGCACAGTTTTGTCGATTCATGTGTCGCTTGCCCGATCGACGCGCCACAACGGCGACGCTGGGGTAGTGCGCTTGTTCTCCTGGGTGCTTTGTTGGTG
The DNA here is from genome assembly GCA_018699415.1 of Acidimicrobiaceae bacterium. Lineage (GTDB taxonomy): Bacteria > Actinomycetota > Acidimicrobiia > Acidimicrobiales > Aldehydirespiratoraceae > JAACCU01. The sequence continues at coordinate 5,979 of JABIQM010000291.1, read as the reverse complement.
GGCTGTACCTCATCCCCAGAATCGATGCAGCCAGTCATTGATTCGATGACCACGACGTCGAGTACCACCACTATCGCCGCGGCTGTCTCGACAACTACCACCGAACCGCCACCCGCTGTCACAGTCGGCGCCGAGGTCCTTGCCGATCGAGGCTTTGATCTGCTCGATGGCAAGCGGATCGGAGCGATCGTCAACCAGACGTCGCTCGTGCGGGGCGAACATCTCATCGACGTGCTGCACGCCGCTCCGAATTTGGAGTTGGTGGCGGTTTTCGCTCCCGAACACGGCGTGCGTGGCACCGCCGGCGCCGGTGATCTGATCGACGATGAGGTCGACTCTGCGACTGGCGTGACGATCTTCTCCCTCTATGGCGAGACCCTCATGCCCACTCCGGAAATGCTGGCCGATGTTGATGTCCTCGTCTATGACTTGCAAGACGTTGGGGGTCGTTTCTACACGTATGTGTCGACCATGGGGTTGGCCATGCAGGCCGCAGCGGTGGCCGGAATCGAGTTTGTGGTACTCGACCGGCCAGATCCGTCGGGCGGCCTCAACGCGGCCGGCTACGTCCTTGAGAACGACCAGCGTTCCTTCATTGGGCAGTACCCGGTGCCTGCCGCATACGGCATGACGGCTGGTGAGTTGGCTCTGGCCATCGTTGGGCAAGGGTGGCTCGAGGGCCTCGAGCCTTTGGTTCTGACGGTGGTGGAGATGCAGGGTTGGCGTCGCGGGATGACCTGGGAGGACACCGGGTTGACCTGGGTGCCCCCGAGTCCGGGTCTACAGACTGCAGCGTCGGCGGTTACGTATCTCGGGACTGTCCTGTTCGAGGCAACGTCGATCAGCTACGGCGGTGGAACGCTCGAGACGTTCGAGGTCATTGGAGCGGAGTGGGCCGACGAGATCGCCGTGGCGGCCCACCTGAATGGTCACCAACTCCCGGGTGTGGTCTTCGTGCCCGTGTCGTTCACCCCGGGACCGCTGCCCGAGCGCACCGACAACCCCCGTTTGAACGGTATTGAGATGAGTGGAGTTCGGATCCAGGTGACCGATCCGGGTCTATTCGAACCCGTAGGCACCGCCATCTATGTCCTCGCGGAGTTCGCCCAGGCGCATTCTGAGGCTGCAGCGCTGTTCGAGTCGCCGGCCGATGATGAAGAGTCGAAGTTCGAGCCGTTCGTGAATCGCGAACAGATGATGGGCTTGCTTGCTGGAACCGATGCCCTTGTTGCGGCACTTGACGCTGGTGCAAGCGCAGAGGAGATCGTGGCGTCGTGGGCTACGGGTCTCGAAGATTTCGGTCAGCTTCGCCTCCTGTACCTGCTTTACTGACGGCGTGTCCACGACGAGAAGCTCCGAGACAGGCAAGCCCGCACACAAAAATATTGTGCTCACCGGTTTCATGGGAACCGGAAAGAGCACAGTCGGTCGACTTCTCGCGATCGAGCTCGGTCGTGACTTTGTCGACACCGACAACATGATCGTGTCTCGTCACGGACCGATTGCCGAAATCTTCGCCGACCACGGGGAGGCTCACTTCCGCTCAATCGAGCGCGATCTGGCTCGTGAACTAGCTGCGCAAGTGGGACTGGTCGTGGCTACTGGTGGCGGGATGCTCCTGCAGGACGAGGTCGGGGAGGCGCTGGCAGGCCATCAGCTGTTCTGCCTTACCGCGCCAGCGGATGTCATCGTTGCCCGAGTGTTGGCTGACTCGTCGGGCGTAGTGCGACCCCTTCTGGCCGGTCCCGATGCCGAGGCCAATGCTGTTCAGTTGCTTACCGAGCGAGCGTTGCGCTATCGCATGTTCGAGCAGGTGGACACCGATGGCCTCACCCCGGCGCAGGTTGTGGCCGAGATTCGGCGGCGGATCAGCCCGGCAGCCGACAACAGTTGACGGTCTCGCCGATCCCTTCGATCGAGCATCGCACGACTGTGCCGTTGACCATCCACTCCGGAGGTGTGCGGGCCGCTCCGACGCCGCCGGGTGTCCCGGTGGCGATCACGTCGCCCGGTTCGAGCGTGATGATGCGGCTCAGATCTTGCACGATGTCGATGCAGTTGAAGCAGAGCTCAGAGGTGCTGGACGATTGCTTTACCACGCCATCGATCGCTGAGCTGATGGCGAGGCCCGATCCGTCGCCCAGTTCATCGCGAGTGACGACAACCGGTCCGAGCGGGGTCATGCCCTCAAAGGTCTTGCCTGCGAGAAACTGGGTGGTGCGGCGCTGATAGTCGCGCACGGAGACATCGTTGAGAACGGTGTAGCCACCGATGGCGGCGAGTGCTTCGTCTGCGGAGGCGTCGCGCACCGTCGACCCGATCACGATGGCCAACTCGACTTCCCAGTCGATATCGGTGGAGATATCTGGGGAGGGGAGAGCGATGTCGTCGCGTGCGCCGATGAGCGCCGAGCGGTACTTTGCGAAATAGGTCGGCGCGGCGGGTTTGTCTCGGCCCATCTCGGCGACATGATCGAGATAGTTGACCCCGACGCACACGATCTTGTCGGGCGCGGTCACCATCGGTGCGAGTTGTGCATCAGTGAACGAAATAGACCTCCCGAGTTCGGCAGAGCCGCCCTGGGCAAACACGGCGCCGACATCTGGCGCGTCGAGGATCACGACCTCGTCGCCTTCCACCCGGCCTGCGCGAGTGGAGCCATCGAGGATCACGGTCGTGAGGTGCATGGGTTCAGTATGTCTCGAGTCGATGGCCGAGTTCGTCGATTTCCGCAGGAGTCAGGTTGGCAAAGCTGAAGCGGAGCATGCCGTCGTCGGTTGGCATGAATGCGGTGCCGGGGATGACAAGGGTGTCAAGTTCGACGATCAACCTCCGGACAGTCTCGTCTGTAGAGCGCTGGTCGTTGGACCGGACCCAACCGAAGTAGGCCCCGCTTGTCACAAGCTCAAAGCCACCTGGGGCCCGCGCCATCATCGCCACGAAATGGTCTTGTAGGCGAGCGATGCGTTGCGCTTGTTCACGTCGCCAACCGCTTGCGTGTCGGAGACCGGTTATCGCCGCCTCTTGTCCAATCCGCGGTGCACTAATAGCCACACAGTCAAGGATCTTCAAGGCTTCGCGCTGATGGTTTGCACCACTCACGATCGCGCCGACTCGATAACCGGGGATGGCGAGGTCCTTGGAGAAGGAATGGAGGCTGATCAGAGTGCTCCGCCAGTCCGGATTGTCGAACACGGCATGGGCGGGCGCGTCGGTGGGTCGGAAGGTGCGGTAGGTCTCGTCGAGGACTAGGGCGATGTCGTGACGAGCAGCGAGTTCGGCGAAATCCGCGATCACCTCGACTGGGATAGTTACACCGGTTGGGTTTCCCGGTGATACGAGCACGATGGCGCGGGTGGTGCTGTCGATCAGGGTGGAAGCCTCTTCAAGGTCGGGGTGGAGGTCTGCGGTACATCCCAAATAGCGAATATCGATACCTTCAGCCTGCAGCCACATCTCGTGGTTGAAGTAAAACGGCGTCGCGAGAAGGATCGAATCGCCAGGCTCAGCCAGAGCATTGATCGTCGCGCAGAAGGCTTGATTGCAGCCGGCGGTGATTGTCACGTCGGTGGCAGTGATAGTGCTCGATGCATAACTGTGGCGAAGATCCGTGGCGAACTCTTGGCGCAGCTCATCTAATCCGGCGGCTGGCGTATATCGAGACGTGATGGGCTCGCGGGCTGCTTCAACGATACGGTCGGCTACGACGGGCGCGGGGGAGTACCCGGGCGCCGCTTGCGATAGGTCAAGCAGAGGACGGTCGTTCACCCGATGATCGAGCATGGCAAAGGCAGCGCCGATGGGCGAGTCGATGAGTTCCGTTGTTCGGGCCGAAAACTTCATGGCCACGAGTGTGGCCGCTCGATCGCCTTCACACACGGAGTAGTCCGGTGATCTCGGTCGACGACTATCTTGCTCGGATCGGTTACGAGGGTCCGGTAGCCACTGATCTCGCCACGCTCGAGCGACTCCAGCGAGCCCATCTGACAGCGGTCCCCTTTGAGAACTTGCATGTATTCCACCGTCTCGGAATTCGTACCGACGTCGAGTGGTCAACGACGAAGATTGTCGAGGGTAACCGCGGTGGCTGGTGCTTCGAAAACAACGGAGCTTTTGCCTGGTTACTTGATCAGCTAAAATTTCCTGTCCGACGCTTGGGTGCTGCGGTGCTGCTCGGCGGCCCCAATCAACTGATCGATCACCTCTGCATCGAGGTTGACATCGATCAGCCCTATCTCGTCGACGTTGGCTTCGGCGATTCGTTCATCCGGCCGCTTGCGTTGAACCAGCCCGGAGCGCAGGACGGGGGCACCGGCACGTTCGAGTTTCTGAACAGCCCCCAAGGATTGACGCTGACCGAGCATGACGACGGTGTGCCGGCCGCTCGATATCGCTTCAAGCGGGTCGCCCATCAGCAGGCAGATTTCGATGGGGCGAGTGAGCGGCTGTCGACGAACGAGTCGGGGCACTGGCTGCAAAAGCCGTTCGCCACGCGACTCATCGATGGCGGACCCGATCGTGTGACTCTGCTTGCTGATCGGCTCAAACTGGCGCGCGGCGGGGTGCTCACCGAGACTGCTGTGGCTGCAGAGAACTGGGACGACGTCCTGTGGGAATGGTTCGCCATGCGAACGCCGACGAGGAAGCAGAGTCCGTGACGAGAACCCACTCTCGGAACCACTCGTGGTGAGTCGTCGCCGCGGATAGAGATTTTTGCTTATGCGCCGCTTTCGTTGGCGAGACGCATTGAGAGGTTCGACACGCGATGGCGAAGTTCATGGAGATCGATGTCGTAGGCGGCAAGCCCGTTGGAGATCTCCGGTTCGAAGGCGCCCCACCCAAACTGAAGCGCGGCGCATAGCGCCACTTCAGCAAGGAGATCCTTGTCGGTGGTCTTGCGGCCTTGTGCCTCCGCCTGACCGGCAACGATTCGATGGAGCAAGTCGGTAACTGGCGAGTCGTTACCGTCGAGTTCGAGCTTCGAGAATGTGCGATAGGTCGCAGCTTCATCCGTCGTATTGAGCGGAAGGAGTCCGGCGACTTCCCAGCGCCGCGCCATTGCTTCGGTCGACTCGGTGACAGCAGCTGCGAACACTGCATCTTTTGAGCCGAAGTAGTGATGGATCAAGCCATAGTTCACCCCCGCGGTCTTGGCGAGTTCGCGTCCAGAAATCTGGCGTGGTGAACGCAGCGACATCAGCTGGAGCGCAGCATCAATCAACGAGCGTTGAACAGCTTCGGGACCTCGGATTGAGGAGCGAGAGGTGTTGGTCACCGGTAGAGCTGTCCGACGTCTCGCACAGCCCCCTTGTCTGCCGATGTCGTCATGGCCGCATAGGCCTTTAGCGCCTCGCTGACCTTGCGGGTGCGGTGTTCGGCCGGCTGCCAGCTATCGGTGCCTTTGGCGTCCATGGCTGCTCGTCGCGCTGCGAGTTCCTCGTCGGAGACGCGCAATGCGATCGACCGGTTGGGGATGTCGATATCGATCATGTCCCCATCTTCGATCAGGCCGATGGCGCCACCTTCGGCCGCTTCGGGTGAGGCGTGGCCAATGGAGAGGCCGCTGGTACCCCCGGAGAATCGTCCGTCCGTGAGCAGAGCACATTCTTTGCCGAGCCCGCGGCTTTTGATGTAGCTCGTGGGATACAGCATTTCTTGCATTCCTGGCCCACCCTTGGGGCCCTCATAGCGGATGATGATCACGTCACCCGCATTAATCCGGGATTCGTCAAGGATCCCGTCGCAGGCCGAATCTTGGCTCTCGAACACTCGTGCAGGACCAGAGAAGGTGAAGATCGAGGGGTCAACGCCCGCCGTCTTTACGATGCAGCCGTTGACGGCGATGTTGCCGAACAGGACCGCAAGGCCGCCGTCCTTGAAGTACGGCTCCTCGCAGGTGCGGATGCATCCGCTGGCGCGGTCGGTGTCCAGGGAATCCCAGCGGGTGCTCTGGCTGAAGGCGGTCTGCGTGGGGATGCC
>JABIQM010000143.1 GCA_018699415.1 Acidimicrobiaceae bacterium | reverse complement strand
TAGGCGTACCTATGAACAGCGTCACCGACCAACGCCAGGTCGGGTGGTCAGCGGGCTCGCCGCCACATGGGCTGTTCTCGTGGTTGTCGGGACCGGCGTCTACTTGGCTAGCAGCGCCACCGATAGTGCGGGCACCGCGCTGTTCGAGTCTGCGTCGGGGTTCAGCACGACTGCTCTGACGGTCCTCGATCCAAGCCAATTGTCGGTGGGCATGCAGCTGTTTCGCGGTAGTACGCAGTGGTTGGGCGCCATGATCGGACTCCTGGCTGCAGTGGTAATGCTTCCCGGCGTGCTTCGAGGGAGCGTGCACGTTCCCGTCGGACAGGGCCGCCGACTCGACCGACTGTCACCGGACCCGGCCACCGGAAGGCGCCGTGTCACGGGGATTTATGTGGGCCTTACGGTCGTGTGTGGTTTAGCCTACGCTGGCACCGCGATGGGCACCAAGGACAGTTTTGTCCATGCCTTGACAACCGTATCGACCGGCGGATTTACCAATCAGACTGACAGCTTTGCCTCGTACGGAAGCGGCCCACAGATCGTGGCCACGGTCTTCATGACACTGGCCGGCATGAGTTATTTCGTCTTCTGGTGGGTGCTGCGCGGCCAAACCCGCCGCTTTTTACGAAGTACCGAGTTGTGGCTGTATGTCGCCATGATTGCCACTGCGACGATCGCTATTCTGATCGCGGTTGACGGTATTGCTCTGCGACATGCGCTCTTCCAAGCCGCATCTGCCGCGAGCACAACGGGGTTCGCATCCGCGGACTGGACCGTCTTCCCTTCATCCGCGCTAGCCGTGCTCCTCATTGCCACAGCGACGGGAGCGATGGGAGCCTCGGCTGGCGGAGGGCTCCGAATCGCTCGCGCTGGTGCGCTTGTCGCCTACGCCAAGCGGGAGCTTCGCCGCCAACTCGACCCCCACATCATCACGGTCATAAAGCGCGAGGGCCGAGCGGTTGGCGATGAAGAGCTCGAAAGGCTCACCGGGTACCAGATCGCTCATATCGGACTGTGCGCCGTCGGCGCATTTCTTCTCGCTACGACCGGTATCGACATCGTCTCGAGCCTGTGGACAGCGATCTCCGCCTTGTCGACGGCCGGCCCGTCCCCGATAACGGGACCCAACGGCGACGCCACGAACCTCCCGACAGCGGCCCGATTCCTCCTGATTCCCGGCATGCTCGCGGGCCGACTAACGATCCTCCCACTCCTGGCGGCGGTAGTCGGGCTGCTCCAGGTGAAGGATCAATCCATCAAGCGGGTCAAGCGGCTCCTTCGGAGTCGACGATGAGGTTCCGCCGAGCGCTAGCGGTCCGGCGCGCAGTCGATTTCGACAAGCAGCGAAGAGGCGTACGTAGTACGCCCTTATACGTGATGGGAATGACCCTCCTCTTCGTCTCGGTCGGCATGATTCTCAGCGCCCTCATCGAGTGGGCTTCGACCGATCGCGACACCATGGCATTGGCCGTGTCGGGGCTCTTGACCCTGGGGCTCGGCGTCCTTCTCTGGTCGGCGAGCCAACCAGGATCGGTACGGGCGCGAGATGTCTTCGCAGCCGTCGGGTGGACGTGGATCGTCATCACGCTGTTGGGAGCGTTGCCGTTCATTCTGGCGGGCACGTTCGACCTGGGCGCCACATCAATGGCCGAACAAATCGTGAACTCCATCTTTGAATCGGCAAGTGGATACTCCTGCACTGGCTCAACGGCGCTCCAAGACTTTGACTCGCCAGGGCGTGGACTCATGATGTACCGCCAAGCCACCCAGTGGTACGGGGGGATGGGCGTCGTCGTTCTGGCGGTCGCCGTGCTCCCGTTCCTCGGCGTGGGTGGCCTTGACCTGATGAGCGCTGAGGCACCCGGCCCGTCGTCTGACCGTCTCACCCCACGTGTCGCAGAGACAGCGAAACGTCTGTGGGCCGTCTACGCGCTGCTCACAATGGCGGTCGCTGTCGCTCTGTTCGCCGTCCCCGGCCCCTCGCTCTATGACGGCCTCGCAATTGGTCTCAGTACCGCCTCCACGGGCGGCTTCGCGCCGTACAGCAGTTCGATCGGTCACTACGACAGTGTTCTGGTCGAGGCGGTGATCATTATCGGTATGGTCATCGGGGGGATCAACTTCGCCCACCATTGGCGAGCACTGCGAGGTCGCTTCTCGGCATATGGCAACGACCCTGAGCTACGTACCTATCTCGTAATGCTGAGCGCCTGCACGGCGCTCGTGGTCGGCCTGCTATGGCTTGACGGCGGTTTCGCTTTTGGTGCCGCCCTTCGGGCCGGTTTGTTCAACGTCGTGGCACTGGGCACGAGCACGGGATTCGGCAATGCCACCAGTGAGGTCTCCAACGGCAATTTTATTCTCTGGGTTCCTGCTGCGCAGATGGTGCTGCTGTTCCTGATGGTTGTCGGCGCGTGTGCTGGTTCCACGGCTGGGGGCATCAAGGTCATGCGGGTGCAAGTTCTCCTCGGCCATTCGATTCGCTCGGTCCGCCGTACCCAGCAGCCGCGCGCCGTGATTCCCGTTCGCCAGGGTTCCAGGGCGGTCAGCGAAGACATCGTCAGCCGCGTAGCGGGCTTCTTCGTCTTGTACCTGTTGCTCGTACTCAGCGGCATCGTGATTCTCACAGGGCTCGGAGCAGGCCTGCTCGAGTCAATCGGTGCCATAGTGGGGTCACTGAGCAATATGGGCCCAGCGCTGGGAGAGGCTGGCCCGACTGCGTCGTTCTCCGTCGCATTCTCACAACCTGCTCGGCTCGTTCTCGCGCTGTTCATGATTATCGGACGGCTTGAGATCTTCCCGATCATGCTGATGTTCGCCGGACCGGCGCGGGCGCTTCGCGACCGGTTCTCTTGATCAGCCGATCATCGCCTCGCGCAGCACGGCACCGAAGTACGCCGGGTCGAGTGCCCCACACATCTCGCGGGCCGAGTGCATGGCGAGTTGAGCACATCCTGCGTCTACTGCCGGGATCCCCAGTAGCGCCGCGGTCGCCGGGCCAATCGTGGATCCGCATCGCAAGTCGGTTCGCGAGATGAAGCGCTGCATTGGTGAGCCAGCCGACTCGCAAGCGATTTGGAATTCAGCCGCGCTAACAGCGCTGGTCGCATAGCGCTGATTGGCGTTGATTTTCAAGACCGGTCCGGCATTCAGAAATATTTGATGCTCTGGTTCGTGTCGATCGGCATAGTTCGGGTGGGTGGCGTGGGCGCCATCGGCAGAGATCACCAGACTTGCCCGGCGGCTGCGGGCCGCATCTTCGGGACTGGCCCCAAGCTGGGCCTGAATTCGGGCGATCGTTGACGACAGCAGGGGAGCGGCCGCGCCGGTGGCGCTCACACTGCCGACCTCCTCATGATCGAACAGTCCGATCATGGGGATACGGGAACCCGGCGTCTCCGCCGCGGCGATCAGTGAATCGACAGCAAGAAAGCATGACAGTTGGTTGTCTACTCGAGCGGTGGCTATGAACTCCTCGTTGAGTCCAACGATGGCGGCCGCGGTGAGGTCAAAGGGCATTGCGTCCCATGACACGATGTCGTCGACGCTGGCGTCGAGCCTCGTGGCGAGATAGCTGCGGAAGTCGGCTGCGCTGGCGATACCGCCCCACACGGGCACCATATGGCGCTGCCGGTTGAGTTTGAGGCCCTTGTCGCTGATCTCG
>JABIQM010000316.1 GCA_018699415.1 Acidimicrobiaceae bacterium | reverse complement strand
GACGAGATCGCATTGACCCTCGACCTCCCGCTTTCCACTGTGAAGACCCGCCTCTATCGGGCCCGCAAGGCTCTGAAAGACGCACTCAAGGATTGGAACTGAATCACTCATGAACCGACATCCGTCACCACGGCGACTCCAGCGCTGGCTCGATACGGGGGAGACCCGGCGCGTCGATCGTCATGTCACCGAATGTGATTTATGCCAGTCGATTCTCGACTCCCTGACGGAGCTCGACCAAGTGGTGGTGGCTGATCTGCAGACAGTCATCACGGCGCCGGCCGATCTCCATGACCGCACCAATGTTGGCGTAGATGTTCGACTGCGATCCGAGGCTGCCACCGGGGTGTTCACCGATTTGTTCTTGGTTGCCTGGGATGTGGCGCACACGATCCTTGATCCGATCACTGATAGTTATAGGGCTCAGCCTGAGTCCACCGATACCGACGGGAGCATTTGATGATTGATCCTTGGATATTTGCGACCGGTTCCATTGTTGTCGGCTTGTTGTCGGGTGTGGTGGGAGCGGCACTTGTTCGGCGCATCATCTTGGCCAATCGCGATGACCAGCCTGAGGCACACGATGCCGCTCGGGCGAGCGCGATGTTTCTCTTCTTGTTCTTCACCACAGTGGGCGTGATCGTCGCCATTGGGTTCACCAACCCCGAGACGCTCGAGCCAATCCCTGCGGAGATTCTGCGGGAGTCGCCTCGGGTGCTTGCCGCTGGCTTCATCCTGATTGCTGCCCGCGCTGTTGCCTTCGCTGTCGGTGGAATGGTGAATGGTTCGTTCGAAGGCTCCGGGGCTCGTATGCGAGGGCAGATCGCCAGTCTTGGCCGCATGCTTGTGTACTCGGTGGCGATCGTGTTGGCGCTCAGCCAATTGGGTGTTGAGACCACCGTTCTTTCGATCATTGTCGCTGGCTTTGTTTTTGCTGGAGCTTTGGCGTTTGCGCTGCTGGTCGGTCTGGGCGGCCGTGCACTCGGTGGCGAACTCGCCGCCGGTCGCTACCTTCACCGCCTGGTGCATGTTGGGGATGAGATCGAAGTGGGGAGCACCGCAGGTCGGATTGTGGCCATGCATCCAGCGTCGGTCGAACTAGCGCTCAAGGACGGTTCCTCCCTGCACCTTGCCAACTCGCGCCTTACCAACGGTGAGATGAAGGTTCGTCCTTCGTGACGGATCCTCGGCTGAGGTTTTTCGGCCAGAGAGCCCAACGTGATGAAATCTCAAAAAACTGCGCGACTCGGGGCCGTCTCGTGCGTTGTATGAGTAACGCCACGCAATTTTGGCAGTGTCCCTTCCAGGGGCATAGTTCGTTACTCGGACTGGACTCCCGATCGGACATGAATGAATCAGGTCGCCTTTCCAGGCGGCCTGATTCGCGTTGGAGGATCTGCTTGGCTGGTGTGATGCCGAGCGCGTTTGTTGCCGCAGCTGTGGTCGTCGTTGTTGCCTCCGCATGTTCGGTGCAGGACGGTTCCGGAGGTGGCCCGCCTGATCGTTCGCCCACTTCAGAACCTGTGACGTCGTCGATCGTGTCGGCAGAGGTGTCGCTTGAACCAGAATCGGTTGGACTGCTCACAATTGACGACAGAACGTTTGACCTTGTGGCGGATTGTTTCGCCCCGGGAGCCGGCGAGGTTCTGGTACTTGCGGTTGGCGAAGATGTAGAGGTATATGTCGAAGCCTTTCTGGAGTCGCCATACCTTGCGATTCAGATAGATGGCTGGCTTCTCGAGCCCTCGATTGATCGGCCCCTTGAGTTTTCGATCGATGGCGGCATCGTCCGTGTCGGTGAGGTCCTACTGGTGCGAGATCTCGACCTCGAGTCCGAGGAGTTCACTGCGGCAGGCACCGGCGCACTGGTTGTCGAATGTCGGACCTTTTTAGACGAACTGCCTGAGTCGTTCCGGCGGTAGATTCAGTAGATGGACGTCTTCAGTAAGCCCGAAGTAAACATCCCGGACTCAGTGGCACCGACGGAACTCGTGATCGACGATCTCTTGGTCGGTGATGGCGCCGAGGCCATGGCCGGTCAGGGGGTCACGGTCGATTATGTCGGTGTCTCATGGTCGACGGGTGCGGAGTTCGATGCCTCATGGAATCGCGGCGAAACCTTTGCCTTTGGTCTTGGTGCAGGCCAAGTCATCTCGGGATGGGACCAGGGCGTGCAGGGAATGAAGGTTGGAGGCCGGCGTCGCCTCACCATCCCACCGCACATGGGATACGGGGCTCAAGGTGCCGGTGGTGTGATCGCCCCGAACGAGACACTCGTCTTCGTGGTCGATCTTCGTTCGATCGGCTAGATGGCCTTACGCCTCGGCGCAGGGCGACTTCTCAAGTACTAAAGGGATCCGCCCGCTGCGGAAGGTTTCCACGACGCCGTCGCGGATCGTGAAGATCACGCGGAACTGGGCGTCATCTTCGTCCAGGGGCACAAAGATCAGATCGACGCTGCTGTCGTCGTTGATCGCTCGTTCGATCTGGTCACCGAATAACTCGATGATGCGATCTTCGGCGGTGCCGATACCGACGCCAGAGCGCGTGGTGATTGGGCCGTCACTGATGTCGACGCGTTCGATGGTGCCTTCGTGGACCACGAAGCTGATGCCGGCGGGGGCGTCGACCGGGGTGACTCGGTAGCAGCCCGATATGGACGCGCACGGAATCATTGATGTGCCGGCCGCGGCCTCAGCTTGCTTGACGGTCATACCGAAGTTAACGGTGTCGAGGCCGACGGTGGTGATCGACGATGCGGGCCCAAGCGTTGGGATGATGATCTCCTCGTCCTCGTCGGGGAGGTCTGCGTCGCCGTCGGCAGGATCGGGGGCCTCGCTGGTGGTGGTGTCGGTGGTTTCGTCAGTCTCAGTATCAGCGACGCCAACGGTGCAGTTGACCGGGATACTCGTGGTTGTCGTACTGGTGGTGGTTGATGTGCTGGAGGTGCTGGTCGACGAGGTGGTGGCGATGATTTCGTCGGAGGTGACATCGTCGCCACCGCCACCGCCGTCGTCTCCGGTCCAGTTCAGAACGAAGATGGCGGCACCAAGAATGGCGCTGAAAGCGATGAGTACGGCGATGATCTGACGAGGCTGCACGCCTTGATGGTAGAACGCGAACAGCGTCGCGTTGGCGCGCCCTCCATCTGCGCCCGAGTTTCTCGATGCGTGGAAGGTGACAGAAGGGTCTATTCGACTGTTCTGAGTGCAGGGGTGTTGGTGGTCGGGGTGATCCTCGAACCGGCGAAGGTGGAGGTCGTTATGCGGTTAGTGGCCGATTGAAATCGTGCGTGACAACGGACGCATACCCCACTGGGCCATCACCGATGTGGCCTTCGGCTCGGCGTACAACTCGCCAATACCAGCCATGTACGCATCGAGAGAGTCGGTGTAGAAGAGCGCAGCCCAGCTGCCGGTCAACTCGCCGGCGGCAACCCAGCGGATCATGCGCATGCCATTGACGCCTGCGCCAATCATGATTGATGACACGGTGTCATAGAAGTCTTCGGATTGGCTTCGGTCGAAATTATCGACGGATGAGGAGAAGGCCACCGTGTAGGTGCCGCTCGGATTGCCGCGCTCAGCCTCGACCACACCGGCCATCCGGCCAACAGGCTGGACCGGTGTTGCGGCGAGAGTCGCGATCACTTCAGGGTCGGCGTAGAACTCGTCGAGTGCGGTAAAGCCGCGATCGATTGACGACCAGCGAGAACCCATGGTGAACACCCCCATCTGAGGGCCAGCTGCAATTGATTCTTGGGCGACGACATATTGTGCGCCGAGCGCCTCCAGCTTCGGTCGGATCATCTCAGGGATCGAGGCACGAAACGCAGCCGGATCTGAGGGGATTAGTTGGGTGGCGATGACGTATGACATGCAGTCTGGGGTGCTTTCGTGTTTGGTTCTTCTCTAGACGATCTAGAGAGGGGCTTTCGTATGAGGCGCCTCAAAGTTTTCTGTGAGTCCCCACATCAATAGCCGCTTCATTTCGACAATAGCTGGCGCGCTGCTCCGGTACATTTTCGACGGCGAGAGCGACTCGAGGCTTGTCGGTGCTGGGGGAAGCAGCAGAGCTCTCGATCAGAAGTGGTAGGCCGCCCAGGGCTCGACCCGGCACGTTGAGATTAAAAGTCCTTCCCGGCTTTAATTCAGGGGTTCCGTGGGGTTGCGCCCAATGCCACTTTCATTTCCGTTCCAAGGGACTTGTCCTCTGAGAACCCGTGTGGCTTCACACGGTCCCGGGGGGATTGAGCAACGAGTGAGCAACCCCACCCCCTGGTCTTGGTGCCTCACGTGCAACCGGGGGTATGCCGAGGGACGGGGCCACTATGTGAGGCAGGTCTTGCGTTCGTGATTTCTGGTAGAAACCCATCATTTTCTCACCCGGCGGCGCCGACGACGCCTGACGGCCTAATCAGCGTCGGTAGTCGACGTCGGCTGGAGCGAAGAGTTCATCGAAATGTCGGTCTCGGTAGCGGTTTACTGACGGTTCGCAATAGTAACTGTTCGTTACGGCGACCACGTGCCGGTCACTGGCGGCGGGCGCATGTGCACAATGCCCATCACAGCGCATCAGCGAACGGATTGATGCTGCTGCCGGCTTGGTCGTATTCGAAGGCCAGAGTTAGGCCAGCCCCGCTGAAGATTGACGCGAGCGTCACCACTAAGTAACGCTTGATTCCAGGACGACCATCGATCATGCGCAGTGTTCGCATCACGCGCTGGATGCCCGATGCCGCTGTCGTGAGTCGAAGAAACTGCCAAGCACAGCCATGCGGGTCGTTCCTATTACCGAACCCTGCCGCCTGGCCCGATTGCAGCTGCACGGCTGAGGTACCGAAAAGACGGCTGGCGGTGTAGGGAGATGCGATCCGAGCAGCGGCCGGTTAGAGGTCACCTGCAAGCGACCAGGATGAATAGCCCGTACTACTGGACGATCGCTACTTGGGCACGGAAGCGATGTAACTCCACCCCCAGATAGCTGAAAACAAGCAGTTGACGGAATATCCGGCGTAGTCGCCCAACGTGACTACGCAGTTCATGACGCCTGTCCCCCTGCTGACGCAACTGTCAAGGTCAATCATTGGGTAGAAGGCGACGTTCACCCACCCGGCAGTGGTGGTCGGCGGTTGCCTAACAGACAGGTCCACTCCGGTCAGGTCTGCTCCGGCCAGGGCTACTCCGCTGAAGTCAGCTTCGATCAACTCCATGTCAGCGAGGGCAAGACCAGCCAGTTCAGCCCCCGAACAGTTCCAGAGGTTGTCGGAGCGGCTGCAGCCTGCGCTCTCAAGAGTGTGCGAATGCCTCAGGATTAGGAAGCCAGCGACGGTTCCGGCGAGAAGTAGGCAAGTGAGTACCGTCGATTTCCCGTCTAGGTTCGGGTAGGGGCTTCGGGATCATGGATAATGACTGCCATATCCGCAAGAGTAGTTCCCCGCCCCGTTTGTCTGATTCGAAGCTGTTCGCCATCGACACGCTTCGAACCGGAGCTACCAATCACGAGGGTGTAGACGCCGCTGGCGACAAACCTGCGAGATCCGGCTTCGCCCCTGCTCCTCTCCATCTAACATGACCCAAAGAAATTTCAAGTTGTGAGGCGGCGGCTATGCGGACAACATTCAGCACTTTGGCAT
Organism: Acidimicrobiaceae bacterium; assembly: GCA_018699415.1. Taxonomy (GTDB): domain Bacteria; phylum Actinomycetota; class Acidimicrobiia; order Acidimicrobiales; family Aldehydirespiratoraceae; genus JAACCU01. Next base: position 637 of record JABIQM010000316.1, on the reverse strand, counting down.
TGATATTGGTTCTTGCAGGCTGCGGGACGCCAGATCCTCTTGAGGGCGAGGGCTTGGCCAACGCAACAACCACATTCCTCGTCCCAACAACCACAACCCTCGTCCCAACAACCACAACTCTCGTCCCAACAACCACAACTCTCGTCCCAACAACCACGACCCTCGTCCCAACAACCACAACCCTCGTGGTGCCTCAGGACCTGGCGGGTGCGGACCTCTCCGGTGCGAACCTGGCCGGTGCAAACCTGACCTATGCCAACCTGTACGAGGCGGATCTGTCCTATGCGTACCTGTACGAGGCGGACCTGACCTATGCGGATCTGTCCTATGCGGATCTGTCCTATGCGGATCTGTCCTATGCGGATCTGTACGAGGCGTACCTGTACGAGGCGGACCTGTACGAGGCGGATCTGTCCGGTGCCAACCTGTACGAGGCGGACCTGACCTATGCGGATCTGTCCTATGCGTTCCTGACCTATGCGGATCTGTCCGGTGCTTACCTGACCTATGCCAACCTGCACGAGGCGGACCTGCACGAGGCGGATCTGTCCTATGCGGATCTGTCCTATGCGGATCTGTCCGGTGCGTACCTGTCCTATGCGGATCTGTCCTATGCGGATCTGTCCTATGCGGATCT
>JABIQM010000140.1 GCA_018699415.1 Acidimicrobiaceae bacterium | reverse complement strand
CAGGACTGTTCTGGGTCACCGTGATGTTCGTGGCCATCATGGCGGTGCAGCGCTCTACTGCGGTGGAGGTGACCGATGGAGCTCGCCGCGCTCTGCTTCTCGCTGGCATTGAACCGGTCGCTGTCTTCGTGGGCAAGACCGTGGCTATCGCTGCTCAGCTTCTCGTGGTGCAGGTGATTCTGGTTGCCGGCGTTATCGTGCTGTACGGAGCATCCGTTGATCAGTGGGTTCTGCTGCTGGTCACGTGTCTGGTCGCGACCGTTGGGATCGCCGCCTCGGGTAGTCTTCTCGGGGCGCTGGTCGCTGGAGTGCGGGCGCGAGAGACGGTGTTGCCGATCCTTTTGCTTCCGATTCTTGCGCCAGTGCTCATCGGAGCAACTCGGGCATTTGATGATGCCCTCGGGTCCGTGGCCGTCGATGGATGGGCGTGGCTCGGCCTTCTCGCCGGCTTCGGCGCGATCAACCTGGTACTGGGAGCATTGGCCTATGGCGTGCTCTTGGAGGAGATATGACCCAGATCAACCACACCGCGTCAGCCCCAACGGGAACTGGGTCGCGCTCCACCTTCTGGCTCGGCCTCGCTATCGTTGTTGGTGTTGTCGTGCTGGTGTTACTCGGGTTCTTCGCTGCTCCGGAGGATGATGAGCAGGGCGATGCCGTCCGCATGATTTTCGTTCATGTGCCCTCTGCGCTCCTCACGTATGTGGCCTTTTTTGTGACGGCGTTGGGTTCGTTGATGTGGATTTGGAAGCGGTCGGTTTGGTGGGACATCACCGCTCACGCCGCCGCTGAGATCGGCGTCATCTTCTGCGCACTCACACTGTTCACCGGGTCGGTGTGGGGGCGCCCAACTTGGAATACCTACTGGGATTGGGGCGATGTTCGCCTCGTCACTACGCTCATCCTCTTTCTCATCATGATCGGCTACCTCTCGATTCGTTCCACTGGTGGCGACGAGGGAGCCACCAGCACCCGTGCGGCCATCATCGGCCTGGTAGCGGCGGTCAACCTGCCGATTGTGAACCGTTCGGTGGAGTGGTGGTTCGATCGCACCTTGCATCAGAAATCGTCGCTCACCGACGGCAATCTCGAAGACATGACGCTTTTCACCCTCGTGGTAGGCATCGCTGTGTGGGCTGGGTTCTTCCTCTGGGCGATGATTCATCGCTTCCGGATCGCCTGGCTCGAGCGGGAACTCCGCGTGGGTGACCTCAACGAGGCCATTGCCGAGCGGCGAGCCGAAGCGCTCCAGGACGAAAGCACCCAACTGTGACCCATCTCGGATACCTCCTCGTGGGTTGGGGCGTCTCGCTCGGTTGTGGCGTTCTCTACGCGGCCCGTCTGATTACTCGCGGCCGCCGTCTAGGTGCTCGTGTGCCGACCGAACGTCGACGCTGGATGACTACCAAGGACGCGTCGTGACTAACGCCACGCCGACCGACGACCTGGCGCCCCAGGCGCCACGCCCGGTTCGATCTCGCCGCCAGCGCATGGTGCCGGTCGGCATCGGAATCAGCGTAGTAGTGGCCGTCGTTGCCCTTGTGGCGAGCCTCGTTGGCGGGTCTTTGTTCTTCTACAACGCCGACGAAGCGGTGGCTCGCCGAGTCGATTTGGGCGACGAACGATTCACGCTGCAAGGCGCGCCGATCGGCTGTTCGATTACCGAAGGCTTCAACGGGGAAGATCCTGTTGTCGCGTTCAGCGTCACGTTCGGTGGGGAGACGGTGGACATTGTGCACTTCGGCGATCCCGCTGATCTCTTCCAGCCCGATGTTCCGGTGGTGCTCGATGGTGCATGGGTCAAAGGCATCGCTCCGGTCGAAGGCTTCGATGGCGTCGCCGCCGATGGCTGGTACTTCGCGTCCGACCGGATGCGGGTTAAGCATGACAACGACTACAAAAACGACGAGGACTACGACCAGCGGCTCGCTGAAAGTACGGCAGCGACCGATGCCTCAAAAACCCTCTGCGGTACATGAGTAACGCTGCGTTTGGGGCTGGCGCCATCGCACTCGGCATGGCATGTGCGCTCGTTGGCGCGATCATCGTGGTGCTCGGACTCGCCGGTCGCCGCCCCCGCTGGTTCGCTGAGGCGAACACCCTTGTCTTCGGCATGTTCGCCGCATCCCTGGCGGCATTTGTGGTTATGGAACGGGCGTTGATCACCCGTGACTTCACGGTGGCATTCGTTGCGGAGCACGGATCGTCGCGCACCCCAGCACTCTTCAATTTCGCCACCCTGTGGTCGGCTCTTGAAGGTTCAATCCTGCTGTGGACGCTGATCCTGTGTGGCTATGTCGTAGCCGTGGTGCTGAAGTTTCGGCGTCAAGGCGACGATCCGATGGTCGGATGGGCCGTACTCACGCTGTTCGTGGTCAGCGGCTTCTTCTTTCTTCTCATGCTCACCGTGGCAACACCGTTCAACACCTTTGATCCTCAGCCGCTGGCTGACGGCACTCCGTTCGATGGACCAGGGCCGAATCCACTGCTCCAGAACCACATCCTCATGGCATTCCATCCGCCAGTGCTCTACCTCGGTTATGTGGGATTCACAGTGCCGTTCGCCTTCGCCATCAGCGCCCTAGTCACGGGTCGTGTCGGCGAGGGTTGGCTACTGGCCACACGCCGTTGGACCGTAATGGCATGGGGCTTTCTCTCCCTCGGCATCGTGCTTGGGGCTTGGTGGAGTTACGAGACGCTCGGATGGGGCGGGTATTGGGCATGGGACCCCGTAGAGAATGCCTCGTTCCTGCCATGGCTCACTGGCACGGCCTTCCTTCACTCCGTGATGGTTCAGGAACGGCGAGGAATGCTGCGCGTCTGGAACCTATCGCTTGTCATCGCCACGTTCTCGCTCACAATCCTCGGCACCTTCATCACCCGTTCGGGCGTCCTGCAGTCGGTCCATGCGTTTGTTGAGTCCGGCATCGGGCCGGCCATCCTCATGTTCTTCGGGTTGATCGTGATTGTTTCTCTGGGGCTGATTGCTTGGCGCGGTGATGAGCTCCGGTCCCCGGGCCGCATCGATTCGCCGATCTCTCGGGAGGGCGCCTTCCTGGCCAACAACGTGCTGTTCGCTGCGTTCGCGTTCGTCGTGCTGCTTGGCACCGTGTTCCCCTTGATCGTGGAGGTCGTCGATGGCCGCACTATCTCGGTGGGTAACCCCTACTTCGATCAGATGACGATGCCGATTGGCTTTGCCTTGTTGTTCCTCATGGCCGTTGCTCCCGTGTTGCCATGGCGCAAGGCCTCTGGGGACCTCCTGGCCGAGCGGCTGATCTGGCCCGCTTGGATTGGTGCCGCGGCGATGGTTGTCTCTTTGTTTATCGGCGCCCGCGGCTGGGCGCCCACGCTTGCGTTCGGGCTCGGTGGCTTCGCCGGTGGTGCCGCGCTTCGCCAGGTGGTTCTCGCCACTCGACGCCAGGGCTGGCGCGGGTTCGTGGGTCGCACCAATGGCGGCATGATCGTGCATGTCGGTGTCGTGTTGATCGCTGTTGCATTCGCAGCCAGCAACGCCTATGTGCGTCAGGGTGAGTTCACCCTCTTGCCGGGGGAGACGGCGGAGATCGCCGGCCACACCCTCACGTATGAAGGATCGACTTTTCGCGAGTACTCCAATCGCTCGGAGTGGACCGCAGCGGTATCGGTCGACGGTGGCAAGGCCTACGAGCCGGGAATCGCCGTCTACCCATTCGCCAGTCAGACGATCGGTATCCCATCGGTACGCTCCACGCTTTTTGATGACGTGGCGCTGTCGGTGCTGAGCTTCCCCGAGACCGAAGAGGATGACGTGATCCTCCGCGCCACTATCCAACCGCTGATCGTGTGGCTGTGGATTGGTGGTCTGGTGATGGCGTTCGGAACCCTTCTCGCAGTCATCCCCGGTAAGCGACGACAACCCACTGCCCCAACGTCGGCGCGCCTTCCTGAACCCGAGTATGACCCTGAGCCTCTCGGAGTCGACTCGTGATCATGCAAGAGCGTCGGGCCTTCTGGATCGTCCTGCCTGTGGCGGTAGCTCTCGGACTTCTTGTACTGCTGCTGGCCACCGGCGACCCGGCCAGCAAACGCAACAACACCTTCCAACTTCAGGGCGAGGTCGCGCCGCTGATCGAGGGCTCAACGATCGATGGCGGTTGGTTCGACATCGATGACGAGCGCGGCCGTTGGGTCATCGTCAACTTCTTCTCGACCAGTTGCGTGCCGTGCATTGTTGAGCATCCGGAACTGGTTGCGTTCTCCGATGCTCACGATGCGCTCGGCGATGCAACGGTCGTCTCCCTAGCGTTCGATGACCGAGCCGAGAACGTCGTCGAGTTTTTCCAGGACAACGGCGGCTCGTGGCCGGTGCTCGCCCAGGACACCGGTGAGATCGCTGTTCAGTACGGTGTGACCGGTGTTCCTGAGAGCTACATCGTGGCCCCATCGGGCATTGTCGCCGGCCGTTTCATTGGTGGTCTCACTGCTGTCGCCCTCGATGATGCGATTGCCACGCTGATCGGGGCCGACACATGACCCGCCGAACCGTCTCCTGGCTATTGGTCATGGTCGTTACCTTGTCGGCGCTGGTTGTGGCCGCGATCGACGAGGGTGCGCCAAAGACCAACGCGGATCGGGCCTACTCGTTGGCCAAGGATTTTGCCTGCCCGGTTTGTCAGGGACAGTCGATCGCGGAGAGCGACGTGCCGATCGCCCGTACGATTCGTCGGAACCTCCGCATTTGGGTCGATGAAGGTCGGAGTGAATCGTTCATCCGCGACGAACTCGTCAGCATCTATGGCGAAGACATCGACTATTCACCATCGACTGACGGCATCTCTGCTCTGGTCTGGGTACTTCCGATCGTTGGTGGCGTCGTAGCCGTCGCTGGGCTGTCGATCGTGTTCCGGGGTTGGAAGGCTGAAGCGATCAGCGAGGCAAGCGCGGCTGACGAGGCACTCGTGGCTGCGGCCCGGCGAGAGCGCCATGACGACTGAAGAACTGGACTTCCTACTTCGTTCGATCGATGATCTCGAATCGGAACTGGCCGCTGGCGATATCGATACCGACGACTACACCACACTGAGGGCGGACTACACCCGGCGCGCCGCCGACGCCATTCGTGCTGAAGAATCTCCTGGCGAGGCCGCTTTGACCGAGGCTGACCGCAGCTGGGTTGGTGTGCTGGCCTGGCTTGGTGGAACGCTTGCCGTTGTGGCTATTGCCGGGCTGCTGGTGAATCAGTTCTCCGGGAATCGAACTGCCAATGACTCGATTACCGGTGATATCCGGGCGTCGACCCGCGAGATGCTCAGTGAGGCGCAACAACTCGCGGCAATCGGTGATACTGCCGGGGCGATCGAGGTCTACAACGAGATTTTGGAACTCCAGTCGGCCAACGTCGAGGCTTTGGCCTACCGAGGATGGTTTCTTCGACTGGATGGTGCGACGCAAGACGCACAAGAGAGCGTCGAGGAAGCAGTTGCCGTCGACCCGACCTATCCAGACGCCCGAGTTTTCGCTGCAGTGATCGCAGCCGACGTTGGTGATGAGGCAGTCGCTCGCGCCCATCTTGAGGCCTTTGACGCTCTTGATGCGCCGCCGATCATGCGTGATCTTGTCGTCCAGATGGGGTTGCGGTCCCGACTCCTTGGCACCAACGATGTGTTGCGTGCGGCGGAAGTTATGGCTCAGGACGGCCTCGTTTTCGAAGCAATCGAACAGGTCGCCCTTGTGCTGGCCGACCGTCCCAACGATGTCGATCTGATAGCTGGATATGCGTGGCTACTGGCGCGTGCTGCGACACCGGCGGTCCCGTTGCCTGCGGATGTGGCGGAAGCCCACCTCAATGATGCGCTTGTCCTTGAGCCAACGCATCCTCAATCGCTCGTCTACCGAGCGTTTGTGAGAATTCTGCTGGGTAATGCTGTCGGTGCGGCCGAGGATCTCGCTGTGTTCGATGCACTCCCGGATCGGCCGGTCGACCTTGTGGAGATGATTGACGCGTATAACCTCCGGGCGCAGATCAATGGCTGATTTCTTGGGACGTGGCCAATGCGAAATACTGGTGTCATGACCACGCTTCGTCGTCTTGACCTTGGTCGGCTTGCCCTTCTCATGCTTGTTGTTGTCGGAACAGCCGCGATGCTGACGAAGGATCGCTGGGACTGGATCGTTGGGCCCGATGAAGCAGAGACCCAGGGCGTCGATGCCCCAGTGCTTGAAGTCGACGACGACGGCCGAGAGACCTGGCTCTTTCGGGTGTCACCCGAGAATGGTTCCGAAGTTCGCTATGTCGTCACCGAGAGACTGGCTGGCTCGGAGAAGACAACAGTTGGATCCAGCGCGGTGATTGGCGGCGACATCCTTGTTGATGTCGATGACCCCAGCCGCTCCATAGTGGGTGAAATTGTCGTCAACGTCGAGATGTTCAATTCGGACTCGACCCTGCGGGACAAGCGACTGCGGCATGACTTTCTTGAGTCGACCCATTGGCCTTTCGCCAGGTTCGTCACCACCGAAATTGCCGGGCTTCCCGATCAACTGACTGAAGGCGCTCAACTCAGCACCGCTTTTACCGGTGAGTTGACAGTGAAGGACATCACTCGTGTCGTCACCTTCGAGGGCACGGTTTCTGTCACGGAAGGGGCCGTCGTTGCATCGGTTTCAGTAACTGTGCTGGGATCTGACTTTGGTGTCGGCCCGATCAACATCGCTCGGTTGGCTCACACTGATGATCGGATTCGACTCGAGTTCGATCTTGTGGCTGAACGGGTGAAGGATGGCAGTGATGCCGAGACCGACCTTTCTCGAGAGGTCCCCGCGGATCAAGTGTCCGGTGGTGCATTTGCCGAACACGTGCAGCCAATTCTTGAGCAGCGCTGCGTCAGTTGCCACACCACCGACGGACCGGGATGGAGCACACTTGCGCTCGATACCGCTGGAGATGCTGCGGTCATTGCCGAGGACATCGCCCTGGTTACCGGTGCGGGTTACATGCCACCGTGGCTGCCGAGTGACCTGAGTGTCGACTTCCACAACGACTGGTCGCTGAGCGTTGATGAGTTGGCGACGCTGGCTAACTGGGCCGCAGACGGTGGCGGCCTCGATGTTTCACCCGACACATCGTTGGTTGCTCGGTCTCAGCTCATTACCCCGATCAGCCGTGATCAGGTGCTCGTTTCGGAGTCCTACACCGGATCACTCGATCAACCCGATGACTATCGTTGTCTGGTCTATGAAGTCGATGATGGTGATGGCGATGGGAACTGGATTACCGGCTTCGCGTTCGAACCAGACCAGACCGCCGTTGTGCATCACGCCATCGTGTACCGGGTGCCGGCCGCCGCCCGTGCCGAGGTTGATGCCAAGGATGGAGCCGACGGTGAGCCGGGCTGGACCTGCTTTGGTCGCAGCGGTTTGCGCTCTCAGGGCATCTACGCCATCGCCGGTTGGGCGCCAGGGCAGGAGCCTGGGATCTATCCGCCGGGTGTCGGTATTCAGCTGAAGTCCGGCGACATGATCGTCAACCAAATCCACTATCACTACGACCACGAAACCCCGGCCGATGCCTCAGTAATCGTCCTTCAGACCGCTTCGGACGAAGAGGTCTTGTCGGGCATGCGAGCCATTCAGCGAACTTCCTATCTGACTCCAGCGGAGGTTCCCTGCACGCCCGAAGAACAGGGGCCACTCTGCGACCGCGATGCGGTTCTTGCAGATATCGGTCAAAAGTACGGCTTCGAGGCCACATTGATCCCTGGTTTCTTGCTTTCCCAGTGCGGTGGTTCTGTCGACGACTACGACGATCTCGATGGAAGTATCGGCTACAGCTCATGTGATCTCAGAGCCAAGAACGAAGGCACGATCTTCAGCGTGCTTGGGCACATGCATGAGTTTGGTGCGGCCTATCGGATGACACTGAACCCTGATACTTCGGATGAGCAGGTGCTGCTTGACATCCCCATATGGAGTTTCGAGTGGCAACTCAATTATCGACCGATGGAGGCCATCAGGATCAGTCAAGAGGACACGGTTCGATTCGAGTGCTGGTGGGATCGAACGCTCGTCCATATGGATGAGCCTCGCTACATCACATGGAACGAGGGAACTGTCGATGAAATGTGCTTTTCCGGTATAAGCGTGGTGCCCGATCCGGAGTGATTGGGCCTGATTGGTCAGTCCCCGCTGGACGTGGGCCGAGCGGTGTACGACGCCCGGACCATGTCGCGCCCGCGTGTCTCGATACTCCATACGGACCCCTTCTCGCATCCGCGGGGTCCAACCACCGTCATGCCCTCGCGTAGCAGTCGGCTCAAAACTTCGGGTATCAGATCGCCATGGCTGCACAGCACAAGATCGCCCTTGAGCGATGTCTCGGCTCGGAGTGCCTCGAGGAAGTCAACAGGTCGTGCGCCCTCGGTCAAGAAGTGTTGCGGGACGACCTCAAGTCCGTGGTGAGCGGCAATCGAGCGCACAGTTTGGAAACAACGCGTCGCCAATGACGACCACACTGAGCGCACCGGCATCTCCGCAAAATACTCGGTGAGTGCCGCCGCCTGCTCATGGCCAACATCGCTGAGTTGTCGTTCAAGATCGTTGTCGAAAGGAGACCGTTGGCCAGCAGTCGCATGCCGCACGAGGTAGAGGGTCACCGGGCCACCATAGTTGGCGTGCGAGAAGACCCAGTGAGCGAACTGTTCTGTGTCAACGATGATGCCAGGTGAT
>JABIQM010000177.1 GCA_018699415.1 Acidimicrobiaceae bacterium | reverse complement strand
TATCGTCTCGAAATCCCGTGTCCGCAAAGATGGAGAAACCCATGCGTCTGCAACTCGCTCTTGACGTCAGTGATATCGATGAAGCCGTTGACTTCTACAGCAAGCTCTTCGCCACCGAGCCGTACAAGCGCAAGCCGGGCTACGCCAACTTCGCCATCACCGACCCGCCGCTCAAGCTCGTGCTCTTCGAAAACGCTAATGGTGGCGGCACGATCAATCATCTGGGAGTAGAGACCGAGACCAGTGAGCAGGTTGAGGCTGCTGAGGCTCGCCTCGAAGAGAGCGGGCTCGACACCACCGGGGTGAACGACACCGTCTGTTGCTATGCCGGCAAAACTGAGACCTGGGTGACTGGCCCAGACGCCGAACGGTGGGAATGGTACGTCAAGACCGCCGACACCCAGGACTTCGGTACCGAGTCCATAGCCCCGTTCAAGAGCACGGTCGGAGACGGCGGCACCTGCTGCGCCTGACGAACGCGATGAGCGAGTCCTCAGCCGACCCGACCCATGGCCGATGGGAAAGCGTGGAGGTGTGCAACGTGGGACCAAACCATCCTGAGGATCTTCCAGCGATGGACAACGATGCCGAGCGCAAGTTCGCAGCCGCCGTCGCGTCGATCGACGCTCGCGAAAACGAACGGGTCGGAGGTCGTGCCATGTGGCATGCCCATCACTGGCCCGATGAATACGACCGTTGCACCATGATCGGTGGGCGGCCGGTGTGTCGGCGTTGTCTCACGCTCTACCCCCTGGCCGTGGTGGTGGCGGTGGCGTCGCTCCTCGGTTTGCCCCCATGGCCCGAGGCCTTCGACGTGTGGTTCATCTGGACGTTGTGTGCCCCCGCCACGCTCGACTTCGTCGGTGAGCAACTCATGCTGATTCGTTACTCGACTCGACGTCAGGTGAGCACCACAGCGATTCTCGCCCCGGCCTTCGGGAGAGGACTCGCCCACGAACTCGATGACTCCTGGTCAGGGGAGTTCTGGGGACCCGTTTTCACCTTTTGCACGATTTGGTTCTTTGCCGCACTTGCCGGTCGGAGGATCCGTAAACGATAAGGGGCCTTTCGCCCACTACCCGGCCATCGTCAACCCCGCGGCATCAGCGAAAGCGCGAGAAGGGCTATGGAAAACCTTTGCCTAACGGTTTGTGCGCTCGTCGTTCAGACGAGGGCTCCGTCAACCTTGGCCATGGCATCGTCTTCTTCAACATCGAGGGCAAACGCAAGCTCGGACACGAGTACGTTGCGCGCCTTCGTATAGAGCGACTTCTCGCCCGCCGACAAGCCCTTGGCGTTATCGCGCAGCGCCAGGTTCCGCACAACTTCAGCGACCTGGTAGACGTCGCCCGACTTGAGCTTCTCTTGGTGGTTCTTGAAACGGCGCGACCAGTTGGCCGGCTCACGCACGTCGCGCTTGCCCAGCACCTCGAACAGGTCCTCGACGTCTTCCTCTGAGATCGGCCAACGCATACCGACTTCGTCGGCCTTGTCGACAGGGACGGCCAACGTCATCTCACCATGCGCCATTCGCAGCACCAGATATTCGGTTTCTTCACCGAACGCTGTGCGCTTCTCTTTCTTCTCGATCACTGCCGCCCCATGATGGGGATACACGACTCGGTCGCCAGGCTTATAGCTCACAGAAGAACCGTCCTCGAATAATCGCACTGCAACGGTGCTCAGGATGCCAGGTCTTAGCGGTTTCGCAAACGCGGAGTGACAGTTGAGACACTCTGATGTTGAAACAATTGTTGCTGTCACAAATGCCAATCAGCGTTGAGATGACGTCAACGAGGCAAGAACCCGTTCAAAATCGACAGGCGGGAGCAACTCGGCGAGTTCGTTGAGCATCGTTTCTGTGTCGGGAAAGCCGGCGTGTAGCCAGCGAGCCAGCGAGCCTTCGTCGAACCAGGCCGCAAGTGTCGGGGTGAGAGGCACCCATGGCACCCGACTGTTCATGACATCGGTACGAAGCTGCTCCCATGTCGACATGGCCGACGCCTGCTCATGTCGGACCAGCCCCGAGACGGGGAACCCTGTGGTGCATGGGTGAAGTGCCGCGAGGATCGGCCAGGACGGTGGTTCCCCGAGTGGCGAGATCATGCAGAGTCCGAGGAGTTGGTCGAGCCAGAACGCGTCGATTAGCTCACTCGGGGTTTCGTTCGGGGGTGGAGTGGAGACCCCCAGAAGCCGAAGGGCGGCATCGACAACCAGGGCCTCAACATTGGCGGGTAACCGCAGGGCGTCGCGGCATGGCTCAAAGACCACTGCGTGAGCGCAGCGGTTGACGGCCACGGTGATCGGGCCCTCCCCGTCGATACACCAGCCGTACGGCACGGCAACTTCATCGATGCTCGGGCCGCATCGCGCACCGTGCATCCACCGCCACTGGTTGGGGCGCGACAGCGAATCAAGTGGACAGAGATGGCCGGATGGGAAGCTCAGCCGGCCGAGTGGCCGCTGCAGGGCGCTGGCGGTGCGGGCCAAGGCTGCAAGTGAATGAGAGACAGATCGCATCATGCTCTTAAAGGAGACGGGTGATGACGGTCGGTCCGGATCGCAAGGAGCTCGCTGGGAATAAGCAGCGGCTGGTTTGCAGTGTGCCAACCCGGTGTGACAGATGGGGCTTGATGGGGTGGTTGGTTCAGAAATCGGGACTGTCATACCCACTTGTCAGAGTGAGGCACGCCTAGGATTCGCTCTGAACCGGAGAAAGATCAGTGACTGAACGCAAGCGAGCAACGGCTACCACCGCTTTTGGTGTGGGTCGGCGAGAGAGCCATGACTCTTCGGAGTTCTACGGCCGATTCAACGCTCCAGAGATTTCTGCCGACGACACGGTCAATGTGGTGCCCGAAAGCCTGGGAAATATCCACAATCGTGACAGTCGTGACATCGCCGCCGTGTTTCCTGCCAACTCGGTGGCCCTCGTCGTGACCTCACCACCGTACTTCGTTGGCAAGGAGTACGAACTTGCCGTTACCGGCGATCCCGACACGCGCGACTCGGTGCCGAGCATCCCCACCTCGTATCTTGACTATCTCAAGATGCTGCACGACGTCTTCCGTTCCTGTGTTGATGTTCTCGAGCCAGGTGGGCGCATTGCCATCAACGTGGCCAACCTCGGTCGCAAGCCCTACCGCAGCTTGTCAGCTGACGTCATTTCCATCCTGCAGGACGATCTCGGATTGCTCCTGAGAGGTGAGATCATCTGGCAAAAGGCTGAAGGCGCCACCGGGTCAGTTGCTTGGGGCTCCTATCGCAAGGCCACGAATCCCGTGCTGCGTGATCTCACCGAGCGAGTGATCGTCGCCAGCAAGGGGCGGTTCGATCGTTCGCTGTCCAAGGGCCGCGAAGAACGTGGGCTTCCACATGTCAGCACGCTCTCCGCTGCCGATTTCATGGAAGCCACACTTGATGTCTGGAAGATCAGCCCTGAGTCGGCTCGCCGAGTTCGGCACCCGGCGCCGTTTCCGGTTGAGCTTCCCCGCCGTTTGATTGACCTCTACACCTATGAAGGCGATGTGGTACTCGATCCGTTCCTCGGATCCGGGTCCACGCTCGTGGCAGCCCAGCGCACTGGGCGACGCGGTTTCGGTTTCGACCTTGATTCCGAGTACTGCGAAATCGCGCGCGAACGACTCGAAGCCGAGCAGGCCCGGCCCCGAATTCGGACGGTCGAGGTGCTTGGCGAGGAGCCGCTGTTCGAGTTGCCCGACGATGATGAAGATCGTCAGGAATTCTTCCAAGCGCGTGCCACGAGCGAAGGCAAGAAGGCGGCGGATATTGCCGAGCGTGTCTTGACCGACGCCGGCTTTGAAGTTGTGAAGAGTCCGATCAAGGTCCCCAAAGTGGGTGTTCAGTTCAACTTCCTCGTTGAGGACGCTGAGGGCGGCCAGTTCTATGTCGACGTGTCTGGCGCGTTCACCACTGTTCGACCTGGTCTCATGCGAACCGACACGCTATGGAAAGCCCTCGGTCGGATCCATGTGCTGCGGGCCACCGATGAGCCACTCAACCCAAGTCGAGTGCTCGTTCTCACATCTAGCCTACCGAAGGAGAAGAGCGAGGGCGACAAAGCGCTGCGTGCGGTGGGCCCTGACCAGGTTTGGGATGCAGTCGAGATGTTCGACGAAGCTGGTGTAGCTCGCCTTGAGGCGTATGCCGAAGGCGGTGCGGTCTTACCGAGCCCAGGATTCTGGTCCGAAGCCGATATCGGGCGATACGAGGCCGCCCGCTCGCGGCCAACCTGATTGCTATGGGCACCGTTGCCTATGCCGTCGTTCACAACGAGCCTCCCTCGATCTTTCTCGCCGAAGATCTCGAACTCCTGCACCGTGTGCTCGCCCTCGAGGTGGTGGCGAGAACGGACCCCGCCCTTCTGGGCCATCGAGCAGAGTTGATTCGCGAAGCGCTGCTCGAAGAACGCTGGGGCGACGCCACCGTTGCCTGGATTCAGGCGACTGGCACCGGAATCGACGTCTACGACGGCAAGAGCGTCTACGGCGATGACGACCTCCCGGCCGACATGATCGGCGCACAACTCCAATTCACCCGGCTCTTCGCCGAAGGCGCCGTGGTCGAACCCACTCTGCCCCGCTGAGCCGTGGCTGACCTCCGCACCGAGATCAGTGAGATCGTCACCGGTCTCGGGCTATTCGGTTTCCGTGATCTCGAACGAGCTCTGGCGGGGCGACCCCGGTTCATCACCAATGTCGACGACGCTGTTTATGACCGACTCGATGAGGCATTCGCAGCCGATCAGCACGCCGATGTTTTCGCTACCGCATGGGGCAACGGATGCGTCTTTGCCCGCTGCGACCAGGGTCTGCGTGGTCGGCCGCCCTGGTTGATCGAATGGAAGGGCCCTCACCGCCCTCCCGCCTACGAGCAGATACCGGCCGATTTACGGGTGGACCACGTGTATCTGATCAGCTGCAAATACGGAAGCAACATCCTGCACAACGCGTCACCATGGCATCTCTTCGATCGAGGTTTGGCCGGGCGGGCAAAGAACAACGACGATTGGTTCCTGGCAGTGGCTCCCGAGTCATATCAGCAGCTTTATGTTGCGGCTCGAGATCATCTTCGGTCCACGACATTGCCGGCGCATGTCGCCGACCTCGATGCCGCTGGTCGAGAACACCTCCGTACTTCCTTACGCGGCCGCTGGCCAACCGAACTGCGCGAGATCTGGGAGCTCGTCGCCTTCGAGATCGCGCGGTCGAGTGCAGCTCACCTTCTCTCGCGAATGACTACGTCGGGCGAGCGTGAAGAATTTCTCTGGCGTTTGCTCCGACTTCAGGCCGCCCCGTACTTCGTATTGGGCGCCGATCTGAAAGGAGCGCCACTGCGATATCGCGTCACTACCCCGTGGGATTTCCGCACCCGGTTCAAGGTCCGCTCCTTCGACATGTGGGGTGAGCATGCCGGTCAGCCCACCGTTCGATGGCGGGCCGATGTCTCCGATCGTGAAGAAGATCGCTCCCGCATCATTGAGGGACACGTCGAGATCCGGTGGAGTCACGGCAAGTTTGCTGGAGCGCCGGAGGCGAAGGTGTATCTCGATACCCCGCACCACGAGGTAGCTGGCTATCAGCCGATCGAGTCAGCGAGCTGATCAACTGCGGCGAGGGCAGTCGGACGCCTCTGCGCCAACGCTCGGGTAAGGCGCGCATCGCTGGCAACGTATGCTCGCTGCTCCTCAACTGACATCTCATGGATGCGCTCTCGATCGACTTCAACCACGGGGAGGCCGACATAGCGCGAGAGCGGTTTCAGGCCGCAGGGGAGACCAAGGATAGCCCCGACATCGGCCCGGTAGAGTTGGTAAGCGTCGAGGTGCCCATGACGGTGCCAGCGGGCTCGATACGGGCCAGAATGCCCGGGTAATGGTTTATGGCGACCGGCCATATTGGCGTCGTGGACCAATTCGAGGCCGAGTGAGAGACCATGCCCGCGAGCTCGGTCGGCGAGGAATGGCAGATCGAAGTTGGCGCCGTTCCAGGTGACGATCACCCCAGGCGTAAGGTCGGCCAGAATGCGGTCGGTATCGGCGAGAATTGTGGCTTCATCGCCATCGAGAACCCATTCACCGGTTGGGCCGGCGATCGCTACCGCGACCACGGCAGCCGTCGACGGGTCGAGGCCGTTGATGGTGGTATCGGTCTCGATGTCGAGACCGTAGAGCGGTGGGAAGTGATCAATGATGAGATGACTGTAGGACGAGGGTCTGACAGATGCCTGGACTCACCCGGCGATGAGGCGAACCACCGCCATCTCGGGCCACCATTTACCGCCGAGAATCAATGAGTCATCGGTCCAACGGGCGACGCCGTTCAGTACTGCGCCATTATCACTTGGACGGTCGATCACCGCGTTGAGTGGAGATGCGTCCACGCTGGCCACAACCTTGCCGGTATCGGGGTCGATCACGACAATCTGGTCGCTCCGGAAGAGGTTGGCAAACACGAAGCCGTCGACGCACTCGAGCTCATTCAGTAAGGGGACCGGTGTGCCGTTCAGGGTCACGTCGATTGTGTCGATCGGATGGAAGTCAGTCGGATCGCGAAATGTGAGCGTGGACGATCCATTGCTCATCACAAGACGGTCTGACTGTGCGCACAAGCCCCAACCCTCACCGATGTAGCTGAACTGATCGAGCAGTGTCAGGTCATCGAGGGACCAGACGTAGGCGACCTCCTCCTGCCATGTCAGCTGAATGATGGTCGAGTCAACCACAGTGGCGCCCTCGCCGAACTCCTTGTCGCCGAGCGGAGCCGATACTCGGATGTCGCCCGTTGTTGGATCGACGAGCCGAATTTCGGAGTTGCCGTAGCGGCCGCGGCTTTCCACCAGCACATCGCCGGCCAACTCAAGACCCTGGGTGTATGAGTCGGCGTCGTGGGGCAGCACGTCGACTACCTCGATTGTCCAGAGCGCCGGAGCATCGCCATTGAGCAGAGTGGGGTCGTTCGGCCAGATGCCGAACTCGCTGGTAGCCCCTGCTCGCTTGGTCTCAGTCGGCGCGGAGAGTGACGTAGCGGACGAGTGGCCTGAGTCGTCGGAGCACGCAGCAACGAGAAAGGCGAGCGTCAACGCGATGGTGAGTGAGCGCGAAATAGGGGAGTGGACCACACCGTCATAGTGGCACTGAGGGAGGTTGAACGGGTAGCTCTGTCCACGGCTGTAACGCAGATTTGCCACATGCGATGGTGCCAACTGAGGTTGACTCGGTCTATTCGTCAGGTGGATCCAGGAGTTCGTCTTCAAGATCATCGAAGCCAAGACTGCTGATTCGGTATTGTGCCGGGATCTCGACTCCACATGTTTCGACTACGACTGTTCGAACGCTTTCAAGTCCAGGAGCAGGACGGGTGACCAACTGTTGGTATTTCTCCTTATCGCCCTCGAGAATAATCTTCACGGTGTTGTAGTCGAAGGGCTCACCCGTAGCGATGAAATTCTCGTAGAAGCCAATGACGGCCGCCGTTTCTGGGACGATCTCCGGCGGCACCAACCGCTTGATCCGGGTGTAGTAGTCGAGCGCGATGTGGGCAATGGGGCCAGGGCCGACATCGGAAGGAAGAAGGCCGATCTCGGCGGACAGTGCTGCGGTCTGGGCACACAAAGCATCGGCCGCATGCGCCGGTGTGATGGTGCTCGTGACGACGACTGTTGTGGTGGTGGTCGATGTGGTGCTCGTGGTGGCAGCACCCGACGTGACTTCGCGTTCCTCGATGGCGGTCCATGCGAAGACGATCGCACCGGCCACTGCGACCAATGCAACCAGTCCGCGAAGCTCTGCCCACCTCACCTGCCATCACCTAGCCGGCTGAATTTGATCATGCCCGTGGCCCCATCGCGACCGTTAGAGACACGGACCAGCGGCGGCAAATTCTTGGATTCCATCGCAGAACCAAGTTCTTTGAGAAGTTGATGGAGCCAGCGGGAGGAACGCACGGACTCAATTTGTCTCAGGCTCGCCCACGACCCCCGTCGCAAGTAGCCCGTCGATCTGTTCGCCCCGGCCAAGCTCGGTCAGGATGTCGCGGCTGTGCTCGCCAAGATCCGGAGCGAGCGAGCGTGGTGCCCATGGTGTGCCGTGGAAGTCGACCGGGGTGGCGATCATGCTGGTCGACCCGGCCCCGTCGGGCACCTCGACAAGACCACCGGCTGCGTAGAACTGCGGATCGGCTAAGAGATCCTCGGGACTATTGATGGGTGCCCAGAAGAAGTCAGATTCGGTCTCGAAGATCTCGCTCCATTCATCGAGAGTCTTGGTAGCGAAGATTGCGTCGATATCGGCAATGAGCTTTTCGGCGTGGTCACCCCGGCTTGCCGCTGTGGCGTAGCGCTCGTCGTTGATCCACTCGGGACGGCCAAGGACGCGAGCGAGAGGGGGCCAGTGCCTGTCCGCTTCGAGTCCGACGATCCAGAAGCGCCGGCCGTCGCCGGCAACATAGTTGTTGTTCGCCGGATTCCGCATCGTCTCGCGTTTGCCGGTCTCAAGCGTCATCCCCCAGCCGAGCGTGATCGAGAGATCGAAGCTGAGGGTGTATAGCCCTTCTCGGTACAGCGAGGTCGAGAGCAATTGGCCCTCCCCGGTACGTTCACGATGAAATAGTGCGGCACTAATTGCTCCTGCCGCAGCAAGACCCGCATTGTGGTCGCCCATGCCGCCGCGCTGGAAAGGCGGGTCTTGGCCTGGCGTAGTCAACATGTGAGCGATTCCAGAACGAGCCCAGAACGCCAAGATGTCGAAGGCGGCCCGATCGGCATCGTCGCCGTCCATGCCATAGCCGGTAATGGCCGCATAGATCAGTTCTGGGTGACGGGCCCGAACGGATTCCGGGTCGAGGCCGAGTCGTTCGAGTCCGGCCAGTCGAACATTTGTGACCAATACATCAGCTTCACTGATCAACTCCTCGGCGATCTCACGGCCAGCTTCGGTGGTGAGATCGAGAGCGATCGATCGCTTCGAGCGATTGTCCATCTCGAAAATCGGGTTAGTCGGCATGTCGCTGCCGAGGATTTGGCGAAACAACCGACAGGGGTCGCCGCCGAGCGGCTCGATCTTGACGACGTCGGCACCCCAGTCGGCCAGGATGCCAGCCGCAGCAGGTCCGGCGATCCAAACGCCGATCTCAACAACCTTTACTCCATCCAATGGCCCTGACATGTTGGATACTCTACGGTTCTCAGCCTGGTGAAAGCCCGCCTCGGCTGTCGCAGCAAGTTCGGAGCGTCCGGTATCGACGATTTGCCCGAAAGCAAGGGCGGAGGAACAGCAACCTATGGTCAAAGAAGATGCAGTCAGTCGGTTCTGCGCCGCAGCAGCGGAGCTATCGATCGTGGTCGAACCGGTCCGGTATCCAGATGGCACACGCACTGCGATCGCGGCCGCAGCCGCAATCGGCTGCGAACTGTCCCAAATCGCCAAGTCGCTGGTGTGCTCGGGCCCCGATGGCGCCGTCCTCGCGTTGACCGCCGGCCACAACCGCCTCGATCTTGAGAAGCTCTCAAAGATTGTTGGCGGTCACGTTCGGATGGCAACACCCGAGGAGGCGCGAGTCGCGTCCGGGTATGCGATCGGCGGCACTCCGCCATTCGCTCATCCCGTTCCCATCCCTGCGTGGATCGACCCGGCTCTGCTGGCCCACGAACTGGTCTACGCTGCTGCTGGCGCTCCGGACGCGTGCTTCCCGATTAGCTCGGCCAAGCTCCAGCAGATCACCGATGCCAAGCCTTTGGATTTTGTCGTTTCACGCTGATTCGGTTCGGATCACTCAGGCGGTCAAACTCCGCGGACTCGTAGCGTGCAACATATGAGTGGCCTCTTTCTGGACGCTGACGCATTGCATACTCTCGACGTGGCGTTGGGGACAGCTGTTGCCATGGGCGACGAACACTGTGGGACAGAGCATCTGCTCTGCGGCATCATTACGACGAGTAGCGGCGAGACGACCGAACTGGTTGAGCTTTTCGTTCTCGACACGTTTCGTGGAGGGGGCTTAAGCAGCTCAGCGATCACCGCTGCGTGCCTCTCAAGTTGCGATCTCCTCGTAGCGAAGCGTCACTCAATGCTCAGCGCTTCGGCTACGGCAGCGAGCGCTTCTTCGTTGGTTGCCCCTACTTGCCGAGCATCGAAGGTGAACCCCACAGCGAGACGAGCGATTCGTTCGCGACGTTCCCGCAGCGGCTCCGAGTGGGGAGGCTCATCCACGACGAATGTGCCCGCTCGGCCCCGACCCTCGACGAGTCCATCTGTCTCTAGCTCGCGATAGGCGCGAGCAACAGTGCCCGGGGCCATGTCGAGTTGTTGAGCGAGATCGCGGACTGTGGGAAGGCGTTGAGTGGGCTCGAGTCGGCCGACCGCCACCATCACCGAAATTTGTGCCCGTAGCTGCTCGAACCGGGGGATGGCGGTGCCGTCTTCGAGGCGGATGATCATCCGGCGTTCGATGCTGAATTGGTCGAGGTAGGTGACGACCGGGCGGCTGTACACCTAATGATTGTACCAAGAACCAACTTTGTATTGATACAACGAACGAAAAAGTCTCTAATCGTTGTCATATTTCGTTGAGAAAGCATGGATTGACACCACCAAGCCAAATAGACACATAGGTTTTGTATCAATCGAGGGCCGTCCGCCCGGAACGAAAGCAGCACTCATGAAGCTCATAACCGCCGTCATCAAGCCCTTCAAGCTCGAAGACGTAAAGACGGCACTCTCGGACGTTGGAGTGCACGGCATGACGGTGTCCGAGGTCCAGGGATTTGGTCGTCAAGGTGGACACAGTGAGACCTATCGCGGCACGGAGTATCGGGTCACGTTCACCCCGAAGACCAGGATTGAGGTCTTGGTCGAGGACAGCGTGGCCGACGGCGTTGTGGATGCGATCATCGAGTCTGCTCGCACCGAAAAAATTGGCGATGGCAAGGTCTGGGTCACCCCGGTCGAGACGCTCGCCCGTATCCGTACCGGAGAACGCGGCGCTGAGGCTGTCTGAGCTTCCTGATCGTGAGTGGTCATCCGCCGATCAACGGTAGGCGGCGGTGCCGTTCCAAACAGATGAGCCGACAACCGGTGGACCCGGGGAAGACGACGGCTGGCAGTGATTTAGTGAGCAATGGTGGACCCCTTGGCTCGTCTTGATCGGCGCCATGGTCGTTGGACTCTGGCTGTTACGAAGTCTTGTGCTTTATCGTGGCCGTGAACGGCTCGTGGCCCGAACGGTATCCGCCTCGGGATTGCGATACCAGGAACACGACGGACCTAACCTCGGTCGAATTCGGTTCCGCACGTTTGCTTCTACCGGCGGGCAGGGGTGGACGGCGACCAATGTCGTGACACGGCCCGGTTCCCACGGGGATGTACACGCATTTGATGGACGGGGCTGGACCGATTTCGAATAAACCACGCGGGCGAACGACGAGCGCCGACTGCGCCGCCGCCGACCAGGTTCTATAAGCACAGCGCAAGTTTTTCGAAAGCATCACGGCGCGACGACAAGTGGCGCGGTGGCGCGACTGCCTATCAACGCGCCGTCGACGTTGATCGCGCACGAGAACGTGGCCTTGAAGCTCTTCTCCGCAGCGACTCGCCTCGACATTGAGACAGAGTCCGAGTTCTTCGGCCGCTATGTGCTACTCCACACCGTTCGCGTCGAGTCCGAACTGCTTGCTGGCCTCGCTCGGTTCGCTGCAGAGTTTCCAGTAGTGGTCGCGTCGTTGGTGAAAGAGCGGTGGCCGCCGGTTGATGCGATCGATGACCAGGCAACCGATGTCCCCGGAGCCGGTTCGTGGTCCTAAGATCATGAACCAATGACTGCCATCTACCACAACCCCAATTGAAACTCGTCAAAAAATGCCGTGGTGGTCGCCACGGAGATGAACGTCGAGTTTGAAGAGATTCGCTACATGAAGACGCCGCCTGATGAAGCGACGCTGCGCGAGATCATCGCCAAGCTGGAAGACCCCGTCGAGAACCTTGTCCGCAAGGATGCGCAGTTCACCAAGCTCAAACTGAACGAGGACGACTATGTCGGCAACACCGATGCAGTCGTGGCCGTTCTCTTGGCTTACCCCAAGCTGCTTCAGCGCCCGGTGATCGTTGCCGACGACAAGGCCATCATCGGTCGTCCACTCGGTGAGGCGAAGGCGAAAGAGCGCCTCGCCGAACTGTTCGGCTGAAGGAGACGGTGCTGACCGGTCACCGAAGGCTTCGCTGACCGTTCACAAGGGTGGTGACCGGACCTCGCCACCGTTGCCGGTGCCCGTGCCACGCTCACCCTCAAACCCGACATAGTCGCGGTCGTTCACGATTGTCTTGTCTGTTTCGTGCTGGAGGGACTTATGTTGACTTTCGCCTAGACATGCTGCGATGGCGAACGATGACTCAGACCCGTCTGGCTAACTCGACCCACGATACGCAGTTGTTCCAAAAGACGGAGCGAAAGAATGAAGCCTGTCGACCTCCTGCGGCGGCAGGTAGCGTCGTGCGAATGCGAATTCTGGTTGTTGACGATGAAGTCGAACTCGCAGACGCTGTTGCGCGAGGGTTACGTCGCGAGGGTTACGCAGTTGACATTGCCCACGATGGAGAGTCAGCGCTCGACAAGGCGTCGCTGACGCCCTACGACCTGGTGTGTCTCGATGTCACCATGCCTGGCGTCGATGGCCTTGAGGTTTGCGAGCGACTTCGTGAGCACCCGCCTGAGGGCGTGCCGCCTCGGGTATTGATGCTGACTGCCCGCGACGGTCTCGAAGATCGAATCGCTGGTCTTGATCATGGCGCCGATGACTATTTGGTCAAGCCGTTTGCCTTTGGCGAACTCACGGCTCGAGTCCGATCACTTCTCCGTCGCGACGCATCCCGGTCCACGTCGGTTCTGAATGTTGGCGACGTTGAGCTTGACGATGCGAAGCACCGTGTGCGTCGTGGTGATCGTGAACTCGACCTGACTGCGAAGGAATTTGCCCTGCTCCGATACTTCATGTCCCACGTCGACCGCGTGCTATCGCAGGAACATTTGCTCGAACATGTGTGGGATGAACATGCCGATCCGTTCACGAACACGGTACGGGTCACGGTGGGTACCTTGCGGCGAAAGCTCTCTGAGGGCGACGAGGCTCAGATGCTCGAAACGGTGATCGGGTCGGGCTACCGTCTGCTCGCTGAAGCCGCAAGCGATACGCCGGAGCACGATGGCTGAGGCGGAGCGGGCCGCCAAGACGAGCCCTCGCACGGATTGGGCCGGATCGATTCGGTTCCGACTTGCGGTGCTCTACTCGGTTCTGCTTTTTGGACTTGCCACGATTGTTGTTGGTGGGATCTATGCCGGCCTCGCTCGTAGCCTGGAGGATCAGGATGTGAGCCGCACCGACGCCGTCGTGGCGCTGTTTCGCGATCGTGATGGTCAGGACATGATCGGAACGATCGAGTTCGAGAGGACCGACCCACTCGCCCTCTTTGAACGCGAAGTGAACGAGCAGGCACTCGACCAACTACGCACGTACGCCTTTGGTGCGCTTGGTATCTTGTTCATCGGCAGTCTTGGCGTGGGTTGGTTTGTGTCGGGCCTGGTACTTCGGCCGGTTGAACGCATCCGAACTGTGGCCAGCGACATCCAACACACAGATCTCTCTCGCCGAATCAATCTGGATGGGCCGGACGACGAACTCAAACACTTGGCCGACACCTTCGACGAGATGCTTGGCCGCATCGATGATGCCTTTGAGTCACAGCGTGAATTCATTCATGAGGCGAGCCATGAGCTGCGCAATCCGTTGGCGGTGATTCGCACCAATATTGATGTTGCTCTCGGCGATCCGGATGCCGATGCCGAGGAACTGCGTTCGATCAGCGAAGTTGTTGGTCGCTCAGCGGAACGCATGACAACTCTGGTGGATGATCTCCTTTTGTATGCCCGTCACGGTGAACGCACCACTCGTGAAGAGGACTTTGATCTTGTCGAGATTGTGGGCAATTTGGCCGAGGAGTTCGAAGCGCCGGCAGAGGCGCGCGGTCTTGTGCTCACCCTCAACATCTCGGACCAAACGCTGCCCGTCTGTGGGGATACCCCTGCGGTGCGCCGCGCCGTGGCCAACCTTTTGGCAAACGCAATACGACTGGCCCCGTCGGGCACATCGGTGACCGTGGCATGCGCCCGTCACAACGACTGGAACACCATCACCATCGCTGACGAGGGTCCCGGTATCCCGCCTGAGGATCACCATCGGGTCTTCCAGCGTTTCTGGCGAGGCGATAAGCAGGAGGCTCGAGAGCAGGGCCGATCAGGGCTTGGACTCACGATTGTTCGCCAAGTCATGGAAGGTCACGGCGGCCGCGTGGATCTCTCATCGAATGCCAACGACGGTTCCACGTTCATACTTTGGTTCCCTGAGTCTCAAAATCAGGTCTGAACGAACCGATTGGGACTTTCCCTGAATTTTCGGGGTTCCTTACCAAAACTTTCGCCTTCTAGCCGTACTGTCTGGGCATGGATCGATATCCGATCGACGAATCTTCCCCCCAGAACTCCGACGATGGTTCCCTCGCCGCGTCGGACCGGCCCGCCGCTGAGCGGTCCAACACGCAAGACAGTAGCGGCGCTGAATTTCCCCCAGCAGCGCCCTCGCCGATTCCCCCCGCTCCGGAGCCCCCTCCGGCTAGCACTTCGGCCAGTGTGTTTGATCGCCCGGCGGGCTACAACTCGCCCACCACGGCTGTCCCAGCCTCCGGGCATAACTCGTCGACCCTGCCTCCGCCACCCCCCATGGCTGGGCCGGGGTCGACCCCTTCGACGGCACCATGGACGCGTCCCCCCGTGTCTGCCAGCGCACCGAGCCCAGCCCCCTATGGGGTGGGTCCTGTCGCCGGCCCGCCCGGACCCCCTACGACGTCGCCCGCCTCGGCTTCGTTCGAGCCACCGCCTCTCGGCACGAACGGTGGCCGTTGGCGGGTGGCGGCAGGTGTCATCGGCGGCATGGCCTTGAGCGCTTTGCTTGTCGCTGGTGGTTTTGGACTCGCACAGATCGTTGACGACGATCCGGCACCGGCTTCTGATGTTAGCGATGACATTGGCTCTACCGAGTTGGCCCGAAGCGACAATGAAGCCTTGGCCCCCAGCACCGTTCCCGTCCCGCTGATTGACAGTGATACCGCCGAACCAATCGTTGCGGTCGCACAAGCGATCTCACCTTCGGTTGTCTTGATCCAAACTGGCGTTGGCCAAGGCTCGGGCATCGTCTGGGACGCTGCCAATGGCTACATCGTGACCAACGACCATGTCGCCGGCGATGCCACGACCGTTACGGTGCGGTTCGACAACGGTGTCGAGGTTGTCGGCACGGTCGTCGGTGGCGATTCGGCTCGCGATATTGCCGTCGTCCAGGTGGATCCAGCGGAGGTTGATCTCGTGGCTGCGATCTTTGCCCCCACTGCGTCAGTCGATGTCGGACAGCTTGCTGTTGCGGTTGGCAGCCCGTTTGGTCTCGACCAGTCGGTGACTGCCGGCATTGTCAGCGCCGTGAACCGCATCAACCCGTTTGGTGGTTCCGATCCAGCCAATCCGGTGCCGGTTGCGATGATTCAGACCGATGCCCCCATCAATCCGGGCAACTCCGGTGGCGCGCTCGCTGACCGTCAAGGTCGAGTGATCGGCATGAATACATCGATCCGCACTGATGGCGTCTCGAGCGACAATGCTGGCGTGGGCTTTGCTGTGCCCTCCGACACCATCGTGCTCATTGCAGAGCGAATCGTGAACGGTGAGTCGCTCGAACTCGGCTTCCTTGGTGTGAGTGGTGACACACTCACCGATGGCACCATGGGTGCGATCGTGACGGGTGTGGTCGAGGGCGCTCCTGCGGCAGCTGCTGGCATGGAGGTCGGAGATCTCATCGTTTCGGTTAATGGCGCTGTGGTGCGCACCATGGAGGAACTCGCGGCCAATTTCAAGTTCTTCCGGCCCGGCGAGACTGTCGAGATCGACGTGCTCCGCGACGGTGAGCGCATGTCGTTCTCAATCGTGGTCGGGAGCAACTGACCCTGGTTTGGGCGGCGTTCCCGCTCTCGTCATGGGGCACCTAAGTCATGACCATCGGCTGATGTAAGGTGTGGCCCGATGGAAGCCGTCGAAGCCATCGATCGAGCCCGGGCACTGGTCCCACTTCTTCGTGAACGCGCCTCGGAAGCAGATTCCCAGCGGCGGATGAGCGATGACACCATGCGGACTCTCACCGATTCTGGCATGTTCCGGCTAGTGCAGCCCCGGCGTTTCGGTGGCCATCAGCTCGGTGCGGAAACCTTCGTGGAGTCGATGGTTGAGATCTCTCGGGGTGATGGGTCGGCCGGGTGGATCACCTCGCTCACGGCGGCCCACAACAAATGGGCAGGCTTCTTTCCCATCGAGGGGCAAGAAGAGATGTACGGCGACGACGGCGATCTGCGGTTTCCCCTGGTGGTGGCCCCTCAAGGTCAGGCCACCCCGATAGATGGCGGCTATGACTTGTCGGGGACGTGGGATTACGTATCGGGCTGCGACGTGTGCAACTGGCTCGGTATCACCGCCGTGATCCCCGGCGCTGCGAAGGATGGACCGCCGGCGGGTGTGATCTCGGCGGTGATCCGGGCCTCGGAGTACCACATTGAAGACAACTGGCATGTGGAGGCCATGCGCGGTACCGGATCCAAGCGAGCGGTGATCGACGGTGTTTACGTGCCGTCGCGCCGCGCCATCAGGTTGGGCTCCGACGGTGAACCGGTTGGTTCAGCACCACTCGGCGGTCCCGATGAGGGGTTCTTTCGTGCGCCCATGCTGCCCTTGTTCATATGTGAACTCGGCGCGGTGGCCGTTGGGGTGGGGCGTGCGTTCGTGGAGTTGTTCGCTGAACGGGCCCGGGGCAAGACCAGTCCGTTTCCACCGTATGGAACTCTCAGCGATTCAGAATCGGTGCAGGCCCGACTGGGCCGTGCTGCGGGCACCGTCGATCGGGCTCATCGCGTCTTGGTGGGTGTAGCCCGCGACTACGACGCGGCGGCTCGGACGTCGACCTGCTTCTACGACGAGACAGAAACCCGTCGTGCCCTGATTGCGGTCCAGGGTCTGGTTCTCGACGTGTGCAGTGCCGTGGAAGCACTCGGCACCGTTGCCGGGTCGAGTGTCGTGCGCGAGGGCGAACCGCTGATGCGGGCATGGCGCGATCTGGTTGCGATCCGAACCCACTACTTGCTTGACAGCGATCGCACGGCGCTGAACCTTGGTCGGCTGCTCGTCGGGCTGAATCCGATTTCACGAAACTGATTCGTAGCAGCGACGAGGGGGCAAACCCGCGTTCCATTAACAATGGCCTGTGACACGCTGGAGCTAGTCGAGCCGGAGACACAGCGACCTCAATACGGTGGAGGTATCAGGCTCGAACATGGCATCACGGCCACAGCACAGTGGGAAAGAGTTCGCTCAGAAGCAGGAAGCAGAGCTTCCCGAAGCCGTGGATGGCATGCAGCACGATGCCGACCGGACTTCGCACACCTGAGAGCGGTGTGTGGGCGCGTGGGAGAGAATCTGGTGAAGGATCCGTAACTCAGAATCGTCAACAGGGTGATTGCCCGTGGTTTTCCAGGGTCGGTCGCGGTCCGCGATCAGCTCGCTCAGACCGTTCTCGGTGATCTCCTCGATCCAGCGCACGGCTTGTTCGGGGTGACGGGCCAAGCCATCGAAGAAGGTGTCAAGCATCTGGATGGTGCGTAGTCCCATGTTCTCGTAGGCATGATTGATGAGCAGTTTGTTGAGCGCGAGTTGGTTGGCGGGAATGGTGGCGAGGCGACGAGCCTCGGCTTCGGTCGCAGCCGAGAGATCCGTTGCCGGATGGACCTCACTCACCAATCCGATCCGTCGAGGCGTAACCGATGTGGGCATCGTCGGCCATGAAAGGGAGGTTGGCGCACATCGCGAGATCGGTGGCGCCGCCCACAGCCCAACCGGCGATCTTGGCAATTACCGGTTTCGGGCAGTCCCACAATGACATGAAGCGACGAACGTTGTGGTTCATGAACTGGTAGCCGCGCACCGGATCCCAGTTGCCGTGCCGTGGCCTTGGTCCTGCCGCGGCGTACGGCGTCTCTTGCTCGCCTCGCCCACAACAGAGTATGAGGCTCGTCGTCTGTTAGAGCGACTGGCCGTGTGCTGGGGTGTATCGCTGTGCCTGCGTCACGAGACCATGTTGGCGGACACCCACGGGCGATCCCGCCTCGACGGTGACTGGGAGTCGGAGTTAGGGACCCTTGTCTCGGGCGCAGACCTCGGTGGGTTAATCCGACGAGCGGTGCCGGTGCATGACTGAGATGTGGTGCCGATGTACAACCTCAACCTGACAGAACACTGCGTTCCGGTGCAGCCTGACGGAACCCCGCTTGAATTCACTGTCGGTGACCTGCTCCGGTCACAGGCACACATCCTTCTCGAGGCTGCGGCCGGCGTGGGCCAGCGAGCCGCCGATAAGATGCGCCGCTCATGTTGTTCGCAATCATTATTGCCATTGCTGCGTTCGTCATCATTAGCGCTTCGTTCGTTGTTCTTCGTCGGGACCGCAATGCGGAACTCATCATCGACGGAGACGCCAAGACTCCAGAGGTCGTCGACGTTGCCGATGTCGAGATGTCGGCGCCGACTGAAGTCCGTGAAATCGAAGATCCTTCCCAGCGGCCGACCTTCCGGGACCGGCTGACCACCGCTCGCTCGTCTCTTTCGGGGTTTCTGGGTGGCGTGTTCTCGGGTGGTATCAACACCGACACATGGGAGTCGCTGGAGGAAGCCTTGATTCGGGCTGACATCGGCGTGGCCACCTCGACAGAGATCATGGAAGCGGTAAAGGCAGAGGCCGAGGCCGGCGACGTCACCGAATCGGAGAATCTCGTCGGCTTGGTGAAGGATCAACTCGTCGACCGGCTCTCCGGATTCGATCGCTCCCTCTCTACCGATGTCATTGCGGCAGGGGGCGAACCGGGCCCCGCCGTGTGGCTCTTCGTTGGGGTTAACGGCGTTGGCAAGACCACAACGATCGGCAAGCTCGCGTCGCGCGAAACCGCTGCGGGTAAGTCACTTGTACTCGCCGCTGGCGACACGTTCCGTGCTGCTGCGGCCGAACAGCTCACCATGTGGGCCGAGCGCAGCGACGTTCACATAGTGCGCGGCGCCAAGGGTGCCGACCCGTCATCGGTCGTGTTCGACGCGGTGGAGTCGGCCAATGCTCGCAACGCGGACCTCGTCCTCGCCGATACCGCCGGTCGGCTCCAGACCAAGATGAACCTCATGGAGGAGTTATCCAAGGTTCGGCGTGTGGCCGAAAAGGGCGCTGGGACCGTCACCGAGACGTTGCTTGTCGTTGACGCCACCACCGGCCAGAACGGCATGAGTCAGGCCAAACAGTTCGCCGACGCCGTCGACGTCACCGGCGTTGTGCTTACCAAACTTGATGGCTCCGCCAAGGGTGGCATCGTCATCGCTATCCATTCTGAGCTTGGACTGCCGGTGAAGCTCGTGGGTCTGGGTGAAGGAATCAACGACCTGGTCGAGTTCGACGAGCGCGAATTCGTCGAGGCACTATTTGAGTAGCTGTTAGCGCGTCACAGGAGCATGGCCGCACTCGACGATTGCGTCGTTGACCCGACCTACAGCTTCCGCGACTCGTTCAGGGTCCGTTTGTGATGAGCCAGCGGCGAGCGCTTCGGTGAGGGTGACGTCATCTGCGAGGGCCAAGTCGGTAAGCATTGCGAGGTCGAGCAGCCGAGCGAGATCAATGGAGAGATCGACCGGGGTTAGGTGGCGTGCGTCCGCTAACGCCGCACGCAGGTTGGCAACGTCGCCAGGATCATCGCCGTCGGCAGACCCATCGAGAATGCTGCCCCAGGCTGAGACCTGTCCGAGCACGGCGCACACGGCATCCTCATCGACCTCTGTCACCACGTCTGTGCTGGCGATCTCGCCGGAGCCAGTCGAGGAGAGCCATAGTGCGGAGCCGATGAACCCAGCCGCGAGAACGATGACGATGAGCCATTGGCTCAGGGAGAAGTTCACACAGTCGACAATAACGGCCTGGTCGACGTTCACGGACGCGCTGTTCGGGTGAAGGTTGTCGGGCGCTAGTCTCGTCCCCGCATGTTCGACACTCTTACTGATCGCTTCGACGGCATTTTTGGCCGGATCCGAGGCCGTGGAAAGCTCACCGAGGCTGACGTCGATGAGACGATGCGCGAGATTCGTCTCGCCCTGCTTGAGGCCGACGTCAATCTTGATGTGGTCAAGAGCATCGTTGCTCGGATTCGTGAGAGGTCTGTTGGCGAGGAACTGAGCGGCGCCCTCAACCCAGCGCAACAGGTCATCAAGATCGTCCTCGAGGAGCTGACGGCAAGTCTCGGTGGCGAGGCAATGAAGATCAGCTACGCCTCGAAGCCGCCGACAGTCGTACTGATGGCCGGCCTGCAGGGTGCAGGCAAGACCACCAACACTGGCAAGCTCGCCGCCTGGTTCAAGAAGCAAGGCCGCAATCCGTTGCTCGTCGGCGCCGACCTTCAGCGTCCGGCCGCCGTGGAGCAACTTCGCACACTCGGCGAACAAGTCGGGGTGTCGGTCTTTTCTGAAGCAACCGATCCGGTCGATGTTGCCAAGAAAGCGATCCTTGAAGCCAACCGCACAGGCCGCGATGTTGTGATCGTCGACACCGCAGGTCGTCTCGCTGTCGACGCGGAACTGATGGAAGAGATCCGTCAGATCTCAGACGCTGTCAGCCCCGATTACACCTTCCTTGTCATCGACGCGATGACCGGCCAGGACGCGGTCACAACAGCTCAGTCGTTCAACGAAACGCTCGAGCTCGACGGTGTGATCCTGACCAAGCTCGACGGCGATGCTCGCGGTGGTGCGGCATTGTCGGTCAAGGAAGTTGTTGGTAAGCCAATCGCCTTCGCCTCTATCGGCGAGAAGCTCGACGAGTTCGAAATATTTCATCCGGAACGGCTTGCTAGCCGCATCCTGGGTATGGGCGACGTGGAATCGCTCATCGAAAAGGCCGAAGAAGTCTTCGATAAGGAAGAGGCAGAAGAGACTGCCGCCCGCCTCATGGAGGGCACCTTCACACTGGAGGACTTCCTCGGGCAGATGCAGCAGATCAAGAAGATGGGTCCCCTCGGCAACCTCATGGGGATGATGCCGGGTATGCCGAAGGAAGCCCGCGACGTTGAGATCGACGATCGGCAGATCAATCGCATCGAAGGCATCATCCATTCGATGACGCCAGCCGAACGTGTGAACCCCGAAGTCATCGACGGGTCACGCCGTCAGCGCATCGCCATCGGATGCGGGCAGTCGCCTGCCGATGTGAAGCAACTCATCGAACAGTTCTCACAAATGCGGAAGATGATGAAGCAGTTCGCCGGTTTCGGCACCAAGAAGATGAACCCGAAACAGCGCCAGAAGGCAAAGGGCAAGAAGACAAAGAAGGGCGGCCGGCACAAGCAAGGTGGCGGTCGCGTCACCGAAAAGGGCCCGGCCAAAGTCTCAAAGATGCCACTCAGCCTTCCCGGACTTGAGGACGGCGAGGGTCTCTTCGGCGGCAACTAGCCGAATTGACTTTCTTGACGATCTGTCCGAGAAAAGCGGTTTCTTGTCAAAAGCCCTTACGATCTGATGCAGGTCTGACACAACGTCTGATCGAAGCGAAAGTGGTTTTATGCAAGGAACAGTGAAGTTCTTCAACAACGAAAAGGGCTTCGGCTTTATTTCTCGAGACGGCGGTGACGACGTGTTCGTTCACTTCTCTAACATCGCTGGCGACGGTTACAAGTCGCTCGAAGAGGGTCAGCTCGTCGAATTCGACGTCGCTCCTGGCCGTAAAGGCGAGGAAGCTCAGAACGTCCGCGCGGTCTGATCTAACTCTCTTGTGATCGCCGCCGGCCTTCTGGGTCGGCGGCGATTGCCGTTTTCAGGTGAACTTTTCCCACCTACGTGCTTCACTGCTCGGCAGGGGAAGAGCGAAGACTCATTTGCCGAGTCAGTGCGTTGACCGGCTGACGGATACTCCCCAGATGCCAGAACAGGCGTGGTGTTACCCGATCGAAATGGCGACTGTGCTGCGTTCGTGTTCATACGAGCGAGTCGTAGCACGAACGTATCGACGGCAAGGGGCAGCAAAACTTCACACCGCTGACGGGCATAGTGGACGCCAACATTTTCAACGCGGCCCGGTGCGGTTCCAGCGCTCGAGGGCCTTCCTTTCAGTGAATTAACGTCGAAGGTTGGAACAGGCCCGCTACCCAGATTGAATTAGCCGGTCGCTCGGCCTCGTTTCGCCGCGCATATCATCTCCGAAGAAAGACCACACGAAAATGGCAGTCAAGCTCCGCCTCATGCGGATGGGCAAGAAGAAGCAGCCCACCTATCGCGTTGTTGCCGCCGACTCGCGTTCCCCGCGCAATGGGCGTTTCATCGAAATCATCGGCACGTACGAGCCACGCCAGGATCCGTCGATCATCAAGATCGACAACGAGCGCGCCGTTCACTGGCTTGGCCATGGCGCCCAGCCGACTGAGCGTGTTGAGAAGCTCCTGAAGATTTCTGGTGCATGGACTGAGCACACCGGCGAAGCCGTTGATGCAGCAGTACCAGAAAGTGTCGTTCGCAAGAGCAAGAAGCAGCTTGAGAAGGACGTCGAAGCCGCCGAGGCTGCCGCTGCGCCCGCCGAAGAAGCCGCTGCTGACGCGGAGGGCGACGAATGAGCGCTGACGCTGCGGCCGCGGTTTGTGAGTTCATCATCAAGCAAATCGTCGATGACGCCGACGCTGTGTCTGTCTCGAGCAGTGACAACGCCGGCACCCTGCGTCTTGATGTCACCGTTGGTGATGGCGACATGGGTCGTGTGATCGGCAAGCGTGGTCGTGTGGCTGGTGCGATTCGCACCGTCGTGCGTGCCGCTGGTGTCGACGACGATCTATCGACCATTGAGGTTGAGTTCGTCGACTGACGCTTCTGCGTCAGTGAGCGCTTCGATGCTCGAAATCGGCCGTATCACCAGCCCGCACGGTGTGGGTGGCGATGTGAATGTCGTGCTCACATCTAACCGAACGGAACGGCTCGATCGCGGGTCAGTTTTGTCGACGCCGAGCGGTCCGATGACCGTTATTTCGGCACGTCCGCACAAGAACGGCTTCATCGTGAAGTTCGAGGGCGTGAACTTCCGAGACCAATCCGAGGCCCTTCGCAACACGGTCCTGTCGGCCGAACCGATCGACGATCCTGATGAGCTTTGGATCCACGAACTGTTTGATGCGATGGTGATCGATCAAGGTGAAGAATCGCGTGGCCGAGTCGCCCGAGTCCTTGAGAATCCTGCGTCTGACATTCTCGAACTCGACACCGGCCACCTTGTACCTGTGCAGTTCATCGTGTCGTACGAGCCAGGCGTCGAGATCCGAGTCGATGTGCCCGATGGACTTTTCGATTTGGACAACGGTCGATGAGTGATGGTTGACGCGGGAGATTCGACGGACACTTCGCTTCGGATCGATATTTTCACGATCTTTCCGGAGATGATCGATCGGGTGGCTGACGAGTCGGTCATAGGCCGCGGTCGTAGCGAGGGTTTGCTCGATGTGCGAGCCCACGACTTACGGGCAAGCACCACCGATGTGCATGGCACCGTCGATGATGCCCCGTTCGGTGGCGGTGCCGGGATGGTCATGAAGCCTGAGCCATTGTTCAGTGCCGTTGAGGCTGTCGATCCTCCTCGACCCCTTCTCTACCTGTCGCCGGCTGGGCGACGCTTCGATCAGGCGATGGCGCACGAGTTGGCGGAGTCTGGTGGGTTCTCCCTGCTGTGTGGCCGCTACGAGGGTGTCGACGAGCGGGTGCGCGAACATCTGGTCGACGGCGAGGTTTCGCTTGGTGACGTTGTCCTTGCCGGTGGTGAGATCGGAGCGCTCGTGATTCTTGAAGCTGTCGGTCGCCTGGTACCCGGCGTCTTGGGCAACTCCACGTCGATTGAGGACGAGTCGTTCAGCGATGGCCTGCTCGAATATCCCCACTACACCCGACCTGCAGAGTTCCGCGGCTGGGAGGTACCGGCCGTGTTGCGATCCGGTGATCACGGGAAAGTGAACCGCTGGCGGCACGCTCAGGCGCTCGCTCGCACCATCCGTATTCGGCCCGACCTGATTGATGCTCGTGGTGGATTGACGGCTAGCGATGAGAAGTTGCTCGCGGAGTTCGGCCTCTAGCGGGTGGGACCGGGGCATTGCGCCTCTAAACTCGGTCGCTGGCTTGGTCAACCGACTAGTCAATTCCACGAGTCTCACCTCCCGATCCGTACGGAGCGCAGCGATGCAGCCCACCGATCTTGTCGACAACCTCAGCCTCCGGGACGACATCCCCGATTTTGGCCCCGGCGATGCACTAAAGGTGCACGTCCGTGTTATCGAGGGAAACCGCGAGCGCACCCAGTTGTTCGAGGGTGTTGTCATCCGCCGTCAGGGTTCTGGCGTGCGTGAAACCTTCACCGTTCGCAAGCTCAGCTTCGGCGTTGGCGTGGAGCGAACCTTCCCGCTGCACACTCCAATCGTTGAGAAGATCGAGGTCGGAGCCCGCGGCGATGTTCGCCGTGCGAAGCTCTACTATCTGCGTGATCGCATCGGTAAGGCTGCCAAGGTCAAGGAAAAGCGCTTCAACTGAGGTTCTCGAACCTCAACCCTCTTCCCAAGCGGGAACTCATCCGCTGACGGGCTCGCCCCGGTGAGGGTCGCTGATGCTTATGCCCGCGGAGGTCAACCCGCCGCGCTGAGACCCACACAGATCTTCGAGCAGGTGATCCAGGGCCGCACGGTCCAGAGGTTTACGCTGGCGAGAGGCGACCACGGATTGCCATCGGGCGAACTTTTGAGCGGAACGATTGGCGGACATCTCAACTGCCCGACACGTGAACTCGCAGCGAGCGCCTCTATTGGTCAAGCCCCAGTGTGGGGTTTTGGGTATCAGTATCGACCGACACCAGTGAAATTTCCCCATGCTCGGATTATTCACGCAGGCCTGATCGTTCGGTGCTCCTTTGGCAGGCTCGGCGGATGAAGTGGCGAATAGCAGTGTTGGCGTGCGTGGTCATGGGTGCCGGATGCGGCGGGGGTAATGAGTGGGGAGACAGCATCTCGTTCGACAGTGCCAGCGGCAAGGATGAGGGTACGGGCGGCGAAGTTGACGAAGAGGGTACTGAAGACGAGCGCACCAGGGACGGACGCATCGCCTTCCGCACCTAGGTTTTCACCGACTTTGAGATCTTCGTGATGAACGCCGACGGTACCGATGTGTACTCGAGTGGGGTTCATGGCGATTCGCCGAGTTGGGGCGGCTGATGCCTAGTCGACTGATCAACAGCGACGGCGACGATGTCTCTCGACGGCATCGCTTGTCCGCATCTAGTCTCCTCGTATGGCAGGTGAAGACGATGAGAACCTGAGCTACACCCAGGCGCGTCGTCGTGTTGGCCTTGATCATGTTCGTGCTGTTCGTAAGGCAATCGAGGACACTGCGCGGCCCGAGCCCACGGACCGCCGGCTTCAGCCGTCACAGTCCTTGACCCAAGCAGCGGTTCCATCGCCGGCGTTGCCCGGGGCACCACCTCGGCCAGTTACCGTTCGACCGGAGTCGTCGGTGAGCCAACAGATTACGGATCTGACGGCCACTGTGGCAGATCTGGCCCTGAGCATTGAGCGGCTGACCGAGGCCCACGGCACGGATCTCGCCAATGCAACGGATGCGCTCGCCGCGAAATACGAGATGGAACTTGCGGCCCACCGCCAAACCGTCGAACGACTCCTTGAGCACCAGGACGCACACATCGAAACACTCAATGGGCTTGTCCAGAAGCTGACCCTCGGCGACTAACTGTCTGTGTCACACCCCGTTTCTAGTGTCGGTCCATGGACCAATCACGAGTGGCTTTGGGGCGATGGGGCGAACGTAGAGTGGCACGTCACTACGAGTCGGCTGGGTACGCCGTCATTGACCAGAATTGGCAGGTCCGGGGCGGCGAGATCGACCTTGTGCTGGGCCGCGGCGACATGATCGTGTTTTGCGAGGTAAAGACGCGTTCGTCGACGCGGTTCGGGAGCGGGTTTGAAGCAGTCGACGGCCGTAAACAACGCTTTCTTCGCCGCACAGCGATGTCGTGGCTTGATGTGCACGACCGTCGTGGCAACCTTCGGTTTGATGTTGCGACCGTGATTGGGCCGACGATCGAAGTTATCGAGGGGGCGTTTTAGGCGAGTGGAGTGTCGCCCGCCCCGAGATCCCACCACAGGCCGGTCATGATCTGCAGCGCCTCCCGGCAGGTCGAAGCAAGGATGTGCTCGTTGGGCGCGTGCTGTGAACATCCGGCATAGGAGTGCGGCACCCAGATCGTTGGCAGGCCAAGCACAGTGGCGAACACGTCGTTTGGCAGGCTCCCGCCGAGGTTCGGGATCACGGCGACATCCTTGCCGCTCGTTCGGCCCACTGAGTCAATGGCCCACTTAGCCCACGGATGACTGGGGTCGAGTCGTGTGGCCTTCATGGCCACACCCGCTGGCTCCAACTCGATCGCCTGGTAGCCGCGATCGTCGAGGTGCCGGCGGAGTGCAGGGAGCAAGTCGACAGGCTCGGTTCCGATGACGAAACGCATGTGACAATGCGCCACGGCTGATGGTGGGATGGCGTTCACCGGGTGGTGCGGGTTGCCTGTCTCGTACGCGAGCACCTCGAACGTGTTGGTGCCGAACACGCGCTCCTCGGCACTCATGCCCGGCTCGCCCCAGTCGGGGTCGATGGTGGGGGAGTCATCACCACCACCAACCTGAAGCTGAGCGACGGCAGCACGGACGGTGTCAGTCATCGGTTCGGCTTTCCAGCCATCGACGAGGATTTCACCAGAAGGACTGATCATCGTGGCAAGGGCATTGGCAACAATCACGCCCGGGTTGGCGAGTAGCCCACCCCAGTTGCCTGAGTGATGTCCGCCATCTCGAAGCGTGAGCCGCATGGCAAAGTTGAACGCTCCCCGGGAACCCATAAAAATCGTTGGCGTGCTGGGCTGCATACGGGGACCGTCTGACGCGATGAAGACGTCAGCGGCAAAGAGGTCTGCGTTATCGGCACAGAACTCCTCCAACCCCGGCGACCCTGTCTCCTCGCCAGTCTCAAACAACAGCACCGCGTTGAATCCCAGCGAGCCTCGGACATCGAGCACGTGACGCATCGCCGCAAGATTTATGGTGTGCTGGCCCTTGTTGTCAGCCGTTCCGCGGCCATACCAACGGTCGCCTTCGACGACGATGTGCCAGGGGCTCAATCCATCGCGCCACTGATCGTCATAGCCGAGGACTACATCGCCATGGCCATAGGACATGACGGTGGGGAGGCCGTTGGCTTCGTGACGGCGTGCGACGAGAAACGGGCACCCGTCAGGGATGGGGTTGTCGTAGAGCCGACAGCTGAATCCCATCGACTCGAGCGCCGGGGTCAACTCGTCGCTCAAGTAGCGGTAGAGCTCAGGCCGTTGCTCCAGGGCGGGGCTCTCGGTCCGGTAGGCCACCCGCCGCGCCAACTCCAACTGGAAGTCGCCGTCCTGGAAATAGGTCTCCGTTCGATCGAGTGCTTCGGTACGGCTCATCGCGTGTCCTTCCGGTGTGACGGTGCCTCACCCTAGATCCCAGAGGACTAGCGCCGTTTTCGTTTGGTTGGTGCTTTACGGGTCTTGCGACCGTCCCAGCAACCACGGTGCCAATGGCGACGCAGGTCGGGCGCTTCTTTCGGCACGACGGCGTAGTGGCCGGTGCCGGGTGGGATATCTCGGTTGCAGTTGGGGCAGAGGTACATCTTGGTGGCTTGATACGGCTGCAAGAAGCGGACGTCAACCTCGCCATAGGCTTCTGGATCATCCATCGTGGTGCCTTCCGCAGCTCAGAGGAACAGTGCCCAGGTGAGCAGGGCAACCGTGGTCAGGCAGGCGGCAACAACGAACACGATGTCGGTGGGTCGTCGGCGGTGCGGCCGTGTGGGATCCATACCCATGGCGTCAGTATCGTCCCCGTGTGACTCGACGCCACCCTCTTGCTCAGCATTCTCTGATTCGCCAACGGACAGTGTTTGTCGTCTGTATTCTGATCCTGCTTGGCGGAGCGTGTGCGACTGGTTCTCCGGAGGCACCCCTGGGCTCTGATGGTCAACCTGATCCGGTCCTCGACGCCGGCCGCGAGATCTATGGGTCTCGATGTGCCCGATGCCATGGGTCGAGTGGCGGTGGCGGAACGGGGCCCAAGCTCGATGCGGGCGCCGTCGTCGAGGCCTACCCCGACATTGCTGACCAGATTCAGATCATCTCCGCTGGCAAGAACGGCATGCCCTCGTTCGCCGGCGCTCTTAGTGATGATCAGTTGGAGGCGGTAGCTCGCTATACCCGCGAGGTTCTCCGCTGATTGTCACACTCGCACCTTAGGGTGTATCAAGCGCTCGGTCGTCGGCCTTACGACGACCTCCCAACAATTCTTGTTCGGAGGTCGCCATGCTTGCCACCGTTGTTTCATCCACCCTCGTTGGGGTCGATGCCGTCCCCGTATCTGTCGAAGTTCACGTAGCGGACGGGTTGCCCTCGTTTTCGATCGTGGGGTTGCCAGATGCGACGTGTCGAGAAGCACGTGATCGTGTTCGTGCAGCTCTTGAATCGAGCGAGCTCCAGTGGCCGATGAGACGGATCACCGTCAATCTCGCTCCCGGCGGCTTGCCGAAGACCGGCGCAGCCCTGGATTTGCCCATCGCCATCGGCTTACTCGTTGCCTCAGAGCAGATCCCCCGTTCCCAGATCGAGAGTTTGGGAGCTTTTGGCGAGCTCGGGCTCGACGGATCGGTTCGGCCGATTGTCGGCGCTCTTCCGCTGGTCGACGCGGTTCCGGCATCTCGAGTGGTCGTGCCCGCAGGTGATGCCTGCGTAACTGC
Source organism: Acidimicrobiaceae bacterium (assembly GCA_018699415.1). GTDB lineage: Bacteria > Actinomycetota > Acidimicrobiia > Acidimicrobiales > Aldehydirespiratoraceae > JAACCU01. Next base: position 4,479 of record JABIQM010000177.1, on the reverse strand, counting down.
GCTGATTGCTGGCTCGCGAATCCGTCCAGTCCGTTGCTTGCGTGATGTTGTCGACGCTCTGCATTGCGGGTTGCCCTGGCCTGATGTCGACCTATCGTTTCCCGACGATCCTGTCGAACCCGAGCCCGATCTTGCTGACGTCCGTGGCCAGGGTCAGGCTCGAGATGCGTTGGAGATCGCTGCTGCGGGAGGGCATCACCTACTCCTTGTGGGGCCGCCGGGTGCGGGCAAGACGATGCTGGCGCGCCGACTCCCGGGGATCATGCCCGACCTCGCCCACCAGGACGCGCTCGCTGTCACGCGGGTTCATAGTGCGGCAGGCCTAAGGCTCCCACTGTCCGGGCTCGTCACACGGCCGCCATTTCGGGCGCCACACCACAACACCTCAATGTCGGCCCTCGTGGGCGGAGGGTCGAGATCCGCTCGGCCCGGAGAGATCAGCGCGGCATCCGGCGGCGTGCTCTTTCTCGACGAGTTGGGTGAGTTCCCGCCGAGCGTGCTCGATGCCCTCCGGCAGCCACTCGAGGAAGGCGTCGTGAGAGTCGCCCGTAGCGATGGCATGCGGGAACATCCCGCTCGAGTTCTTCTTGTGGCTGCCATGAACCCATGTCCGTGTGGTGAGGGTGGAAATGTGGGGTGTCGGTGTCGGCCACCTGAGCGTGTCCGTTACTCCCGACGGATATCTGGGCCGCTCCTTGACCGCATCGACCTCATGGTTCAGGTCGATCGGCCGTCGACACCTGCACTGCTCTCGTCGGAGCCGGCTGAAGCGTCGTGTGCGGTGGCGGAACGGGTTGCCAAAGTTCGAGAAATGTCGGCCCTGCGAGGGGTGCGCTGCAACGCTGAAATGTGCGAGTCGCTGCTCGACGAAGTGGCCTGGCTTGACGAGGAGGCCACGTTGATGGTCGCCGACGCACTGGATGGAGGGCGTCTCAGTGCTCGAGGGCTTCGTCGGCTTCGTTGCGTCGCACGCACCATTCGTGACCTTGGCGACGCGGCGGATGGTCTTCGGGTGATCGACGTCTCAATGGCACTTCAACTGCGTGCCCGTCCGCCGATCGGCGGCGACCATGTCTGAGAGCAAGCTTTCGGCCCTCGCTGCACTCCCCGGAATGTCGAGTCGGCGCCTGGGTCACCTTCTTGATGGACGCCTGCCGTCGGAAGCATGGGCGCTGGTCCTCGCTGGTGACGCCAGTCCACCGGCGGTTCCGAAGGAGCATTCGGTCCGTTGGGCGAGTCAGCTGGCCCAGACCGAACTTGACGAGGTCGCGGCGCGGTTGGTGGAGCTGAAGTGTCGAGTGAGCTCATGGCATGACGATGATCATCCGCTGCGGCTCCGCGACGACATCGATCCGGCACCGGTCCTATTTCGGTGTGGGGAGTTGCCACACCCGACCACGCCCACTGTTGGCATCGTTGGCACGCGCCGGTGCAGCGGTCCGGGTAAGGAGATTGCGTACGAGTTGGGGGCATCGCTCTCTGAAGCCGGCGTCTCGGTGCTATCAGGGCTTGCGCTTGGAGTTGACGGCGCAGCACACCGCGGGGCAGTTGCTGCCGGGGGAGCGCAGCCAGTCGCCATCGTCGGCAGTGGTATCGATGTCATCTACCCGGCCCGGCATCGAGAGCTCTGGGAGAAGGTTGCATCAGTTGGTTGTGTCTGCACTGAGGCCCCGGTTGGAGCCGAACCGGAACCGTGGCGGTTCCCAGCCCGGAACCGGCTGATCGCAGCAATGTCAGACCTCATCGTGGTTGTCGAGTCCCGGTCTACTGGCGGGAGTTTGCTGACCGTTGACGAGGCCGTACGGCGAGGTATCGATGTGATGGCTGTGCCGGGCTCGGTGAAGAATGGTGCGGCAGCGGGCACCAATCAGCTACTGGTCGACGGGTGTGCTCCTGTTCGCGGGGCCGACGACGTACTGATGGCCCTGGGTCTTGCCACCATCGACTCGGCCACTCGTCGCAGCGGAGAACGGCCATCGCCGAGCGGTGACACCGGGACCGTTTTTGCCGCAATCGATGATGGGCCGACATCGGTCGATCAGATCGTCGACTACAGCGGATTCGATCTCGGTGCGGTTTACCTCGCGCTCGAACGGCTCATGACGAGCGGCCACATCGTGGCTGACGGGGTCCGAGTGCGCCGCGCATGAGGGTTGAACAATCACGGGTCGCGGCCGCTGGATGTAGCTGGGCCCGCTCCTCTCGTGAGGTACTAAGGTGGATTTGTGCCCTCATGGGATCTCCCACTCTGGCTCGAGTCGCTCACTCGAGTCGCGCCGTCGACGCGCGACGTTTACTCGCGGGACATGCGCGATGCCGTGCTATGGCTGGAAACGCAGCAAGTCGACTCACCCAATGCCGCTACTCGGCGGCATCTGCGGCGGTATCTGGCCTTCCTCGATTCGGAAGGTTACGCGCGGCGCACCACCGCACGAAAGGCCTCAGTAGTACGTCGCTACTTCGATTGGGCGCGGCGCACAGACCGCGCGGATTCAGATCCGGCAGCCGGCCTCTCGGCCCCGCGCGGATCGTCGACGCTCCCGCGGATCTTGTCGGCACCGGAACTCGATGCTTTGGTCGAAGGCTCACCGAGATCCGACGACGATCCGGTAATCAATCTTCGAGATCGCACTATTGTCGAGTTGCTCTATGGCAGTGGTCTTCGGGTGAGCGAGTTGTGTGGTCTCACCAGAGCAGACGTTGCTCCCGAGTTCGACGTGATCACGGTGTGGGGCAAGGGCAACAAGCAGCGGCGACTTCCGCTTTCGAAGCCGGCCGCGGAGGAGCTCTCGTCTTGGCTCGAGCGAGGCCGACAGGATCTCACAACATCGGAGTCTCCAGCCGATGCCGTATTCCTCAACCGGCGTGGGCGCGCACTCTCACCACGCGATGTGAGGCGTATTTTGGACCGCCGAGCGGTCAGTCCCACACACCCCCATGCACTTCGTCATACATTTGCCACTCACCTTTTGGATGGCGGCGCCGACTTGCGTTCTGTGCAAGAACTTTTGGGTCATTCCGATCTCGCTACGACCCAGATCTATACTCGTGTCAGTCGGGAGCGTTTGCGCGACATCCATCGCCAGACTCACCCTCGTGCTTAGGAACCAGTCCACGTGACCGATCGCAACGCCGACACTGGCCGACTCTGGACCGAATTCAAACAGTCGCGCTCGCTAGAGCTCCGCGACAAACTCATCATTCAGTACTCGCCGCTCGTGAAATACGTAGCTGGCCGCGTGGGTGTTGGTATGCCCCGCAACGTCGAGCAAGCCGAGCTCGTCAGCTTTGGCATCTTCGGTTTGATCGATGCCATCGAGAAGTTCGATCCCGAGCGCGGCTACAAGTTCGAGACCTATGCAATCGCCCGTATCAAAGGAGCGATTCTCGATGAGCTTCGCTCCATTGACTGGGTCCCCCGTTCAGTGCGCAGTAAGGCCCGCACGCTCGAAGGAGCGATGGCCAAGCTTGAAGCCGAGCATCATCGCTCGCCCACGGATGAAGAAGTTGCGGCAGAGATGGAGATCACCGAGGAACAGCTCCAAACCACCCTGAGCCAGATCTCCTTCATGGGCATCGCTGCACTTGACGAGATGCTGGCGGGCGGTGATCGCGGTGAGTCTGTCTCTGTCGGCGACACCGTTGCCGACACCGGCGATGGCCCGACGGGCGTCTATGAGGTTGAAGAGATGCGGCAAACCCTCGCTACATCGATCAATCGGATGCCCGAGCGCGAAAAGATTGTGCTCACCCTCTACTACTATGAAGGCCTCACGCTCGCTGAAATCGGCCGTGTGTTGGGGGTCACTGAGAGCCGGGTGTGTCAGATTCACGCCAAGGCGGTTCTCCAGCTTCGGTCCCGGCTTATCGCCATCGAACGCGAACCGGCCTAGCGCCTCAGCAGTTCGCTGCTCAACCAATTCCCCGAACCTGACTTCCCCGTCAACTGTCTCTGATGCGGGTTTGTTATGTGCGTTCGCGAGATCCTTATTCGTGTACCTGGGTTGGCTCTTGCTGCCCTCGTGCTCTTGTTCGTCGTCGATCTAGGTCGAGTTTGGGCTACTGAGCCGGTTCTCCGGCGGCCAACGTCAGCCGCGGTGCTTGACCCGTTCCGCCTGCCGGATGGTCCCTACGGGTCCGGCAATCGAGGAATCGAATATGACACCTCGGTTGGTGACCCGATTGCCGCAGCCGGCCCAGGCACGGTGGTTTTCGCAGGACCAGTGGCGGGGGCGTTGCACATTACGGTCGACCATGGTGGAGGACTGAAATCCAGTTACTCCTTCGTCGGGGTGCTGCTTGTTAAGCGAGGTGACAGGGTAGAGACCGGCGAGCAAGTGGCCGTTGCCGCTCAGGGCTTTCATTTTGGGACGAGGGTGGATGAGGTCTATGTCGACCCGGCAACGCTGTTGGGTGTGCGAGTCATCAGGGTTGAACTTGTCGAAGGCAGCGATGCCGAACGAACACAGCAGTTTCATG
>JABIQM010000107.1 GCA_018699415.1 Acidimicrobiaceae bacterium | reverse complement strand
TAACCCAAACGGAGAGGTCCAACTAAAGCTCACGTCGAACGCTTCGGGGCTCTGGTGCACGTCCTGCACCCCCTGGCCGAATCGATGCCACGACCGCTCATTGAACGCTCGATAGACCAGCACGTATGTGGCGGCACCCGAGTACAGGGCCGTTGCCGCCTGGGCAACAACCCCGCAGGCAGCGCCGCCGCCGTGATTGATCATCGAGAAGTGTGTCAACTGCTCTACTCCGAGGTTTCGAGCGACCTCGATCTCGGTGTTTTTCTCTGCGGAGTAGACGACCATGCCGTCAACGGCGCTCGGGGCGAGTCCGGCATCTGCGCACGCCGCGATACAGGCTTCGGTGGCCAACTGCATCGGCGTTCGTCCCGAGTTCTTCGAGAATTCAGTGGCACCGATGCCGACGATCGCCGTCTCGTTCGCGTAGTTCAACATCAGGCTCGCTCCCCTGCCGCCAGCATCTCGGCGTAGGCAGATGAACCGGGAAGCGCTATATCCGCGGTGCCCGTGACATGCGCACCGATTGAGTTACGACCAACGAAGCCAATCGTGAGGGTGCCATCGTCGGCAATCTCAGAGACGGCCCCCGACATTGTCATGATGTCGCCTGGGTAGTTGGGGGCACCAAGACCAATCTTGATGTTGCGAAAGACAACATCGTCTCCGGCCCAGTCCCCAATCCATCGGGCCACAACGCCGTTTGTGGTCAAGATGTTCATGAAGATGTCGGGCGAACCTCGTCGTTGGGCTTCGGCGAAGTCGTGGTGCACTTCCTGAAAGTCACGAGTCGCAATCGCCGTCGAGACGATCAGCAGCGGGGTCAGCGCTATGGCGCACAGCGGCAGGCGATCGCCGGCCGAAACGTCGGCTGCAGTGAGGCTTTTTTCACACCGGGGAGGCGCAGCCGGGTGGAACTGGTGAACGGTGACGTCCTCGTGGGTGTCGACGAAGCTGAGCTCAAGCGGCATACCAATCTCAAGCTGATCGGGCGTGCAACCAACGATCGGCGACACGATGCGGACGCCCTCTTCAAGTTCGACCAGGCCCACCACATGGGGATAGTCGAACGATGGCACCTGCGGATAGTGGGCGACCGTGAAGCTGTAAAGCGTGGCCTTGCCACTGGCCACAACCCAGTCGTATTCCATGTGCTGGGTCTTGGGGTTGGCGTTGGCCGGGGGGTGAACAAGCGATCCGTCATCGGTGAACCGTTGGATTCTGAGTTCGCGAGCTCGTAACCCTTCCCAGAACCACGCCTGATCTTGATTGAACCGCGGCCGAGGCCGCGGCTTGCGTTCATCCGCTGAGCTCTCATCGGCCGCATCGCCTCCCTCTGCGGGGGTCGGCTTGGTGTACTTGAGAATTCGGAATCGCATCGAGCCGACCGGCCGATCGTACTGATCGACGTAGGAGGCCTCCGTGGTGACAAAGTGGCCCGTTCCGAGACGAGTCGTCTTTTCCTCGGAAACATCGAGCAGACGTGTTGTGTCCGTCAGGAGGTCGCCCGGCCGAAGACACCGGTCAAAGTACAGGTCTGAATTGGTGGCAACCACCGACGAGAATCCTGCCGCATCGAGTTGTTGATACACGCCGACTCGTGGTTCGTTTGGATCGCGTGGAGGTGTCCCGCCGAGGTGGAGACCCGCCATCGACCACACATTGAGCATGGCGGCGGGGGCGATCACGCCGCCGTGAGGACCACCAGCCGCAGCCGCGGGATCGGTGAAGTACGGGTTGGCCTCGCTCATCGCATCGCACCAGTTGCGGATGCTCGGCTCGTTGACAGGGTCCCGGGCCACCCGCGGTGTGCCTGAGGCTCCGACATGGGTTCGAAGGTGCCCAACGAACTCGGTCTTGGTTTGTGCGGTGTCCACAAGCGCGACGATAGCTCACCCATACCAGATCTGACGATGTGTCAGAAACTTTGAAACACGACTACCTTGGACCATGTGACCGCGGACGACGACACCATCCAGGCCGCCCTCGATTCTGCCAAGGACCGGTACCTCCTGGAGCGCGAGAAGCGTCTACGTACCGATGGCCTCGCGCAATACAGCGAACTCAAGGGCGAGTTCGCCGACTTCGACCGCGATCCGTATGTCGAACCGGGTTTCGCCAGAGAGCCGATCAAGGAAGACACTGATGTCGTGATCGTGGGCGGTGGTTTCGCCGGGATGCTCACCGCGATTGATCTCACCCGCAACGGCATCCGCAACTTTCGGCTGATCGAGAAAGCCGGCGATTTCGGCGGCACGTGGTACTGGAATCGTTACCCAGGCTGCATGTGCGATGTCGAGTCGATGACTTACCTCCCACTGCTCGAAGAGACCGGCTACCGGCCAACCGAGCGCTATGCCAGCGCCCCGGAAATCTTCGGGTACTGCCAACTTCTTGGTCGGCATTTCGATCTCTATCCCCATGCCCTGTTCCAGACCGAGATTGACGAGCCGGTGTGGGACAACGATGCCAAGCGCTGGACCATCACCACGACTCGCGGCGACGAACTCAGCTCACGATTCTTCGTCACGGCCGGCGGCATCCTTCACAAAGCAAAACTTCCGGGCATCCCCGGAATCAACGACTTTCAGGGACGCGCCTTTCACACAAGCCGGTGGGACTACACCTTCACCGGCGGTGGCCCACGCGAGCCGATGGAAGAGCTCCGCAACATGCGTGTTGGCATCATCGGCACCGGTGCCACCGCCGTGCAGGCGGTGCCCCGACTCGCCGAGACGGCAAAAGAGCTCTACGTGTTCCAACGCACCCCTTCGGCAGTCGGCGTCCGCAACAACGGTCCAGTTGATCCCGCGTGGTTCGACACCCTTGAGCCGGGATGGCATGACGAACGCGTCCGGAACTTCACCCACGCCGTCACGGGTGTCCAACCCGAGAAAGATCTGGTGTCAGACGGCTGGACCAAGGTGATGTGGGTCAACGCTCAGGAACCAACTGAAGACCCTGAGAAGATCGAAGAACTCGAGCGCGAAGACTTCGAGATGATGCAAGACATGCGGGATCGCATTGATGAGATCGTCAACGACCCCGTGACCGCGGACCGCCTGAAGCCCTGGTATGGCAAACACTGCAAGCGGATCTGCTTCCACGACGAGTACCTTCCTGCGTTCAATCAGCCCAACGTGCACCTGGTCGATACCAACGGACGAGGCGTCGAGCAGATCACCGAGTCAGGCGTTGTCGTCGATGGCGAGGAGTACCCGCTCGACCTATTGATCTTCGCCTCCGGGTTTGAGGTCACCACCGATCTTGACCAGCGCCTCGGCTTCGACCCAAAGGGACGAGACGGCATCTCGTTGAGCGAACGCTGGAGCGACGGCGCCCACAGCCTGCACGGCATACTTTCCGGCGAATTCCCGAACATGATGATGATCAGCCTCGTGCAGGCGGGCTTCGGCACGAACTTCCTACACTTCCTCGCCCAGTCAGCCCAGCATGTGGCCTGGCTCATCAAGGAATGCTTGGAGCAGGGAATCAGCGAAATCGAAGCCACTCCCGAAGCCGAGGAAGAGTGGCTCGGCGTGCTCTATACGGTCGTGGGCGGCATTGCCCGCTACAGCCAGACATGCACCCCCGGGTACTACAACAGCGAAGGCCAGCGCACGGCGAAAGCTGCCCGAAACCTCGTGTATGCGGGAAGCCTTCTCGACTACTCGGAGTATCTCGTCCAGTGGCGCAATGCCGGAGATTTCGCCGGCACGAAGATCAGTCGTCGCTGACACAACCATGCGTATCATCGATCCCGGGCGTCGCTGGGTGGGCACCCAACTCCCCATCCAGGCCCAGAGTTCGCTGTTCGTCGCCGAGTGGGAACGTGGCGCTGGTCCCGACGAACTCGCCCAAGTGGCCCAGACATGCGAGGTCGCAGGGTTCGACTATGTCGGCGTGTGTGACCACATTGCCATCCCCGAACGCGCCGCCCCTGCAATGGGAACCCACTGGATGGATCCCATCGCCACACTCTCCTGGCTGGCGGCGAAGACAGAACGAATACACCTACTCACTCATGTCTATGTGCTGCCATATCGCCATGCACGAGTGGCGGCAAAGCAACTTTCTACAGTCGATCATCTGTCCGAGGGTCGACTGGTCGCCGGCATCGGGGCGGGCCATCTGGCCGAGGAATTTGACCTGCTCAACCTCGACTTCAGTAGCCGCGGGCGAGTTATGGACGAACGTC
>JABIQM010000192.1 GCA_018699415.1 Acidimicrobiaceae bacterium | reverse complement strand
GGGTCGTAGCGCCCCTTGTCCATGATCTCGGCTATGCCGACGAGGCCGCCAACGCCACCGCTCATGAGCATCGCGATGATCACCATTCGCTTCGGGGGTACGCCTCCGGCTCGAGCGGCCAGGGGGTTGAGTCCACTGGAACGGAGGTCGTAGCCGAAGACGGTTCGGTTCAAAAGTACGTGGTATGCGGCGCCGATAATGATGGCGATGACGAGCACCCCAGTGAGTTCTTCACTGCGGATGTCTCCAAACAACTCAGGGATGAAGTTGAGGTTGGGGATCAGGCCGGAATCGTCGATCTCTTCGGTGCCGACGCCGACCACCGAGATCTCGCCCTCGGCCTGCCATGAGCGCACCAACCAGGCGATAATGCCAAGGGCGATGCCGTTGAGCATGATCGTGGAGATCACGATGTTCACGCCGCGCTCTGTGTTGAGGGCGCCGGCGACCCCGGCCCATGCGCCTCCCACAGCCATCGCCACGATCAAGATCAAGCCGATGTGGAGCACGGTGGGTAGGGCGACTGCGCCACCAACGTAGGCCGCGAAGATCGCTGCCATTCGGTACTGGCCCTCAACGCCGATGTTGAAGATGTTCATCTTGAACCCGACTGCGGCAGCTACTCCCGAGATGTAGAGCGGGGTGGCTCGGTTGATCATCGAGACAGATGTCTCGAGTTTCGCAGCATGTTTGAGCATGTCGCCATAGGCGGTGATTGGGTTGCTGCCGGCGATCATCAAGATGAATGCCGAGGCGATCACCGACAACACGACAGCGCCGACGGGGGCGGCGAACTGCATCATCAGCCGCCGGGTGGTTGATTGCTCCGTCATGAGCCCACCTTCTCGTCAAGTGCCGCGCCTGTCATGAAACTCCCGAGCTCTCGTGGCGTGATGGTGGCTGGGTCGACTTCGGCTACGAGTCGACCCTTGTACATGACGATGATGGTGTCGGAAAGACCGATCAGCTCTTCAAGATCCGCCGATATCAGCAGTGTCGCCATTCCGGCGCTGCGAGCGTGGCGGATCTCATCCCAGACGGCAGCCTGAGCGCCGACGTCGATGCCTCGGGTCGGGTGAGCGGCGATCAACACTTCGGGGGATGCACTCATCTCCCGCCCGATGATCAGCTTTTGCTGGTTGCCGCCGGAGAGAGCGTGGGCACTCACGTCGATGTCGGGCGTACGGACGTCGAACTGTGCGCGAATGTGCTCCATGCGCTCGCGTGCGCCGGCGCGGTTGAACCAGGGACCAGAGGAGAATGGCGCCTTGGTCTGATGCCCGAGTGCAGCGTTTTCCCAGAGCGGTGCAGCAAGCAGGAGGCCTTCATGATGGCGGTCTTGGGGTACATAGCCGATGCCGGCTTCACGGCGGTGGCGCACCGAGGCGTGGGTGATGTCGTTGCCAAGCAGGGAGATTGTTCCTGCGTGTACTCGGTCAGTGCCCATGACGGCATTGACCAACTCGGACTGACCGTTGCCTTCGACCCCTGCGACACCGACGATCTCACCGCGGTGGACAACAACCGAGACGTCGTCGATGGCTGGGCGATGATCGTCGTCGAGCACGGTGAGGGATTGGACATTGAGAGCAACCTCGTCGGTCACCGTCGACTCGGTGGTTTCCGGCGTGGGAAGTTCGGAGCCGACCATGAGTTCTGCCAGATCAGCGGTGGTGACGTCTCCTGGCTTTACCGTGGCGACGGTGCGGCCTTGTCGAAGAATGGTGATCGTGTCCGAGATCTCCAACACCTCTTCAAGCTTGTGGTCGATGAAGAGAATGGTGGTACCGGCGGCTTTGAGCTCGCGCATATTACGGAAGAGTTCGTCGACTTCTTGAGGCACGAGCACTGCTGTTGGCTCATCGAGGATCAGGATCTTGGCGCCGCGGTACAGAACCTTGATGATCTCTACTCGCTGACGCTCGCCAACTTCGAGGGTTTCGACCAGATCATCGGGGTCGATGGTGAGGCCGTAGGCATCGCCCACTTCTCGGAGATGTTCCTTGCCGGCTGCGATATCGATCCGATTGCCGCGCTTCATCGGCTCGGCACCGAGGATGACGTTCTCGAGCACCGTCAACTGCGGGGCGAGCATGAAGTGCTGGTGGACCATGCCGATCCCTGCGTCGATGGCCTCTCCTGGGCTGGCGAAGTTCACGGCTGCACCGTTGACCTTCATCTCTCCTTCATCGGCGGATTGCATGCCGTAGAGGATCTTCATGAGAGTCGATTTGCCGGCACCATTTTCGCCGCAGATCGCGTGGATCTCGCCCGCGGCGACGCCCAGGTTCACGTCATCATTCGCGATAACACCGGGGAACCGCTTGGTGATCCCGGTCAACTCGATGGCCAGCGCCATGAAGAACTCCCCCTTGCAACACCCGCTCGAGAAAAAGACAGCGAGGCCGGGAATGTATCCCGGCCTCGCTGCTCTCGTCACATGGAGGAGCGAATCATTTGGATCCGCTCACCGCATGTGTCGTTTGTACTGCTCAGTTGATCAGGCCTCAGCCGGGTCGGTCGGCACAACGATGGAACCAGAGATGATGCCAGCCTTGAACTCTTCGAGTTGGTCAGCGATGTCATCGACGAAGCCACCGGTGGTCGAGTAGCCAACGCCATCAACCGAGAGATCGTAACGCTGCTCGCCGGGACCAAAGGAGCCGTCGAGGTGAGCCTTAATGATCTCGAACACGGCATTGTCGACACGCTTGAGCATCGAGGTCAGCACGTACTCCTGAAGCTCGGCGTCAACGGTGTTGTACTGATCGGAGTCAACACCGATGCCCCAGACCTTCGAGCCCGATGCCTCGGAGTGTTCCTTGGCAGCCTGGAAGAGGCCCAGGCCGGTGCCGCCAGCAGCGTGGTACACGATGTCGGCGCCGCCCTCGAACATGGCCAACGCTGTTTCACGGCCGGAGGCCGGGTCGTTGAAGCCATCGAAATTCGGGAACTCAGTGATGTAATTTGAAGTGATCTTGATGTCAGGATTGACAGCCTTCGCACCAGCGATGAAGCCGGCCTCGAACTTCTCGATCAGGCCGAAGCAGCAGACGCCACCGATAAAGCCGATGTGGCCGGTCTCGGACTTGAGCGCAGCTGCAGCGCCAACGAGGTACGAGCCCTGCTCTTCGGCGAAGACCAAGCCAGCAATGTTGTCGGCGTACGGGGCAGGAGGATCCTGGCTGAAGTCGATCATGCCGGAGTCGATAACACCGAAGGCGGTGTCGGGGTTCGCGCTACCAACGGCAGCGGCGTCAGCCTCGAACAGGAAGCCCACGGCAATAACGATATCGCTCGAATCAGCCTGGAGTTGCAGGAGTTCGGCACGGTTTGAGCCGTCGTCGTTGGGTGAAACCTTGCTGGTGGACACGTTGAGCTCGGCCTCGGCACGGGCAAGGCCCGCAGCGGCAGAGTCGTT
>JABIQM010000001.1 GCA_018699415.1 Acidimicrobiaceae bacterium | reverse complement strand
CTCAGCGATTCGGATCTCCTGTGTGGTGCGCGAAGCGCAAGCGGAGGCGGCCGTAGCCGCTCTCCACGCTGCGTTCCAGCTCGATCGCCCTGCCGCTGAGCGAGACGATCTCTAGTCCTTGACGAAGACTCGCAGGGTCTGCTCCCAGCGTGGCGTGCTCAGGTGCCAAGATTTTCAGCGCAGGAACCAAACTGCTCTTCGGTGGCGAGACCCCCGCAGGAGCTGCCGAAGTCTTCGTATTCAGAGCCAAATGGTGCGATCTCGTAGAGCTTGTCGCAGGCGTAGAGGTTGCCTTCGGCGCAGTCGTCGTGGATGCGGTTGAGGTACGCGTCGTCGCCGTAGCTTGTGGCTTCCGGAACGCATCCGCCATAGGTCGGTTCCTGGGTGTAGCCGCAGGAGCTGCCGAAGTCTTCGTATTGAGAGCCACCCGGTGACATCAGGTAGAGCTCGTCGCACGCGTAGAGGTCGCCGTCGGCACAAGTCTTGTAGATCCCGTCGAGGTACACGTCGTCGCCGAAGCTTGTGGCTTCCAGAACGCATCCGCCATAGGTCGGTTCCTGGGTGTAGCCGCAGGAGCTGCCGAAGTCTTCGTATTGAGAGCCACCCGGTGACATCAGATAGAGCTCGTCGCACGCGTAGAGGTCGCCGTCGGCACAATAGTCCCGTAGATCGTCGAGTTCGGGATCATCCCCGTAGGCGTCCGCATCGAAGTTCTCGTCGTCGCTCAGGTCATCGAATGAGAATGACTCGGAGTCGAACAATTCCTCCATGCAGCTGAAGAGGATCATCATCATCGCTGATCCCATCACTTCGTCGGCCTCATCATCGGCTAGGAGCAGTTCACCGATGTCAATGTCCTCGTTTTGGATAGCGCTGATCATGCAAAGAGCGCCATCTTCGGACACGCCGTCGCTCATCATTTCGTCGACCAGGAGTCGTTCGATTGTGGATAGCTCGTCTAATAGAAGAGCATCGCTGTCGCTGTCGCTGTCGCTGTCGCTGTCGCCGTCGCTGTCGCCGTCGACAGTGCCCCCACTGCAGTCGCTTGCTATCTGATCGCGTGTCGAAGCGTCTTCGTCGCTCAGGACGTCGGATTTGAACACCTTGCTGATGTCGAGTCCGGCTTCGGCGTAGGCGTCCTCGTAGCAGGAAGCTTCGTCGGCGGAGAAGCCGAGCGCTTCCAGCGCTGACGCGCCGTCGTTGTCGCTTCCGCAGCTCGATGCCACGGCGAGAAATACTGTCAGTAATGCGAAAAGTCGCTTCATAATGAAGGTTCTCTCAAGGGTTCGTCAGGGCTCAAAGATAGGCAGGGTAGAATCGTTAGAAGATTCTAGTGTGCCTACTGGCTCTGCGACCGGCGGCGTGGCGAGATCGTGGCGCTAGTCGTTCAAACGGTCGAAAGATTTGGCTAGATGTTGGTCAAGGGGTGTGACACATCGACAGGGTCATGTTTCGGGGGCCCGGTCAGGTTGTTTCGCGGCGTGGAGAAGCGATCGGGTTCGTGAAGGCCGAGGGCCCGGGCTTCGCCATAGTCGGACGTCTCGTTGTGGCGACGCTTTGCCCGCACGGAAGCGACCGTCACGAGCCCCATGCCGATCATGCCTGCAAGCGCGGCAGGACCAAGAAGCCTCGTGGTGACTGTCTGAGCGGCGATCTCGGCGGCATGGAACCCGGTGGCGGCACCAACAACCTTCGGGAGAGCAATCGCGGCAAGGGCAGCGACGAGTCCAGCCAGGAGTGCCCACCGTCCGATCCAGGTGAGGATTTGGTCGTAGTGAGGATGCAAGAGACCGGCCAGTGGCAAGGCGAGCGTCGCAAGGGCGGTAAGAAGAAGTACTCGTTCCAGCAGGGAGACTGGACCCGTGAAATCAGGTAGCGAGTCGGTAGTGATCTCGTAGAGCTGATGGTCACGAGGCAACATCTGAGCGAACTGTGGTGACTCCGACTCGATCACATCGATAACGACCTTGGTCATCGCGGTTATGTCGATCGGCAGCTCGGAGGGGTTCAGGAGTATCTGATCATGCGCCGCGATAATGAGCGTCTCGAGCTCAGAGCGGAAGGCCGCGTCAGCAAGAATGATCGGGGCAAGGCGTAAGGCTTCGTCGGCGACAATGAACCCAATGCTCGTGGCGGACTGAGACATGTCGAGGTCAAGAAGGCGTGTTTCGATGGCCGATGCCATCTCGCGATCTAGTTCTTGTTGTACGACCGGGTCATCGAGCGTTTTGTTCGCCGCCTCAACGAGCGTGCCGGGGTTGGTGGTCACAAGATGAATGCCGCCGAGCAGCGCAGTGGCGGAGAGGGCAAGGAGGCCGACGAGCGTCAGCCATCCGGCGAGCGTGCGGCGGATATTTCGCACCGCTTTGGGGGCTGGCCCTCGGACAGGTTGGGAGGCGTCGAGGTACACGCTGCTGGTTGGTTGGCCCATTGCTCATTCACCTCCGGTGTCGTATTCGTCCTGCAACCTGGTCAAGGGCTCGCAGTACGTTGGTCTAATGCATCGGCTCGTTAGGCACACGAATGAAGAAAAATGATCTGAGGAAGTGGACCGACCGACTCAAAGTGGCTGGATAACTGGGTCGAACGCTCACCTTTCAGTGGCAAATGCGGTTGGCCGCCGGTCTCCTCGGCTGCTGCGCTTCGCTAACCTGGGACCCAATGACGTCTGTTGCCGCACGTCCCACCGCCGCGCCGGTCCGAAACACCCGCTGGGTACGGGGCCCGATATGGGACACCACCATGGCGTGTTCATGGATGCCATTCGCGCTCGCAGCGCTTGTATGGGCCGGAAACGTTGATCGCATCGAGTGGCTTGTCGGGCTCACATTGCTCTTCTCTGTTTCACACCAGCCGCTCACGATGCCTCTGGTTTACGCCGACGCCCACGTTTATAAATCTCGGCCCCTGATCTACTCGCTTACCCCGCCCGTCATCGTCGTGCTGGTCCTGATTGGGTTTCAACTTGACCCGATCGTCGTCGCTGTAATCGCTGGCGTTTGGAATGCGGGCCACACGCTGCAGCAGCGCTACGGAATCGCCCGTATCTATGGCCGCAAGGTGGGGCAAGGAAACGGCAAGGTCGAGCATCGTCTTTTGTGGACGATGTTGATCCTCGCGTTGGCCGTCGCTGCGGCCAACTCGGCGACCCCCGGCAGAATCGCAAACGCAGGGCTCGGCGGCCGCAACCAGCAAGGGCTCACGGTCCTCACCGACGCAGCGCCGGTGGCCAGACTCGCGCTACCGGTCCTGATCGCCTACGCCTTGTTCCTGCTTGTGCAGTGGACTCGCCAGGAGCTCTCATCGGAGCAGGTCAATCCGGCGAAGTGGCTCTATCTCGGTTCGACTACGGCTCTGATCGGGCTCACGATCGTGTCGCCGATTGCCGGCTTCGTTGGCTACGTGGGCTCGCATGCGGCCGAGTATTACCTGATCGTGCACAACCATCTCGGCGACCGGTATCCCGACGCTGCCACTGATGGAGGGGCCCCTCTGGGCAAGGCGGTGCGCAGTCGCCTCGGCCCATTTGGCCTCATGGTGATCTACGGAATGCTCGTCTGGGGATTGATCCTCGGATTGCTCAACTGGGGGACATACGAGGTGTATGCCTTCACGTTCCTCACGCTTGGGGCTATGCACCTGTTTTACGACGGCCTCATCTGGAAGCTCCGTCGCCCTGAAGTCGCCCGCGGTTTTCAGATCGCCCAACCCGACTAAGACCGGGCATGGGGGGACACGCCCCTGCGCGTCGTATGAAACCGAGTAGGGAGGGCATGGCGATGCGGCGCGGGCTTGAACCTAGGATCGGCGCATGTCCGAACGCACCGATGCCCTCCGCGCCCAGATGACACCACGCGAAAAAGCCGACTTCGTCGCCGGGGACGATATGTGGCACACGGCGTCCATCGACCGCCTTGGCATCCCCGCTATGAAAGTCACTGACGGACCGAACGGTGCTCGCGGCGACGGACTCTTGGGCACGGGTACACCGACGGCGTGTATCCCTTCAGGCGCCGCGCTCGGAGCGACATGGGATCCCGAGTTGGCTGAGGAGCTTGGTTCGCTGCTTGGGGCGGAGTCGCGGGCGAAGCAGGCGCACGTCTTACTGGCACCCACCATCAATCTCCACCGTTCGCCGAAGGGCGGCCGCAACTTCGAGTGCTACAGCGAGGACCCTCTGCTGACGGGAAAGCTTGCGGCGGCGTATATCCGAGGCGTGCAATCTCACGGCGTGGGGGTCACGGCCAAACATTTTGTTGGCAATGACTCCGAGTTCGAGCGCAACACAATTGATACGCAAATTGATGAGAGGACGCTGCGCGAAGTGACGCTCCTTCCGTTTGAGATGGCCATCAAGGAGGGCGGTGCTTGGGGTGTTATGACGGCGTATAACCGACTGAACGGCGTGTATTGCTCGGAGAACGAGTGGCTGATCCGTGACGTCTTGCGTGGCGAGTGGGGTTTTGACGGAATGGTCGTGACCGACTGGTTCGCCAACGGCTCTTCGGCAGGAGCGGTAGCCGCGCAAATGACGCTCGAGATGCCGGGGAAGGGCCGCTTCTACGGTGACAATCTCTACGACGCCATGCTTACTGGTGAGGTAGCCGAGCATGACGTCGACACCATTGTGGGTGACCTGCTGCGAATGATGGAGCGCACCGGCTCGCTCGACGACACCGGCGCCGGCGAGGAGAAGCTGCTCGACCGGCCTGAGGATCGAGTCCTGATGCGTCGAGCCGCCGCTGCGGGGTCAGTGTTGTTGCGAAATGACGGTGTGTTACCGATCGACTTGTCGGTCGTGTCATCGGTCGCAGTGATCGGACCAAACGCGATGAAGGCCAAGGTGATGGGTGGAGGTTCGGCTACCGTGCGCGCCTACCACCAGTCTTCGCCGTATGAAGCGCTGGTTGATCGGTTCCCGGAGCTCGACGTGAGGTACGCGCAAGGTGCCGATATCGATCGGGACACACCGCCGCTGGGTCGTCCACTTCTTCAAGGCCTCGCCCGCGTCGAGTACTCGAATGGATGGGAGCATGGTGGCGACGTTGTTGTCGTGGCTGAGCGACCGACATTCGCGCTTCGTGCCTTCGGCTCTCCCGCCACGGGTGTTGAGGCGGAGCGGTGGTGCGCTCGCTTGACGGGAACGGTTCAGCCTGAGATCAGCGGTCCCCACCAATTCCGGATTGTGCAGGCTGGTCGCACCATGGTTCGTCTCGATGGCGAGGTGCTTATCGACGCGACTGCCGACAAGATCGAACGGGGCGACTCGTTCTTCGGATTTGGTTCCATCGAACTCTTGGTCACGGTGGATCTGGTCGCGGGTCAGCCAGCTGAGATCGAAGTTGAGTTTGACACTCGGGGGGCGAAGCTCCTGAGCGGATTCACGCTCGGTTGCGCACCGGTGGTTCGCCGCGACCTCGTGGCTGAAGCGGTGCTGCTTGCGGCGGAATCTGAAGTGGCGATAGTTGTCGTGGGAACGAATGACGACTGGGAGACGGAGGGTCGTGACCGCGACCTGTGGGAGTTGCCAGGAGAACAACCCGAACTCATTCGTCGAGTCACAGCCGTCAACCCACGAACCATTGTGGTACTGAACGTCGGTTCGCCTCACAGTCTCGACTGGATTGATGACCCCGCAGCGGTGTTGAGCGTGGGCTTCGCTGGTCAAGAACTTGGGGACGCAGTTGTCGACATGTTGATCGGTGATAAGGAGCCGAGCGGTCGCGCCCCGACCACCATCGGTGCGCGCTACGAGCATTTCGCCGCGTTCACCAATTACCCCGGCGAGAACAGCGCAGTGCGCTACGGCGAGTCGGTCTACTGCGGGCATCGCTGGCACGACTCATTGGGGATTGAGCCCGCTGTCGCGTTTGGTTCGGGCCTTGGGTATACGACGTTTGAAATCGGTAAACCGTCCGCGGTTGGAACGGCGAATACTGGCGATTCTGTGACGTTGACGGTCGATCTCGCCAACGTCGGTGGTCGGCAGGGAGCGGAGGTTGTCCAGGTTTATGTCGAGCCACTTGATCCACTGGTGCAGCGACCGGTCCGCGAACTAAAGGCCTTCCGCAAGATCACCCTTGACCCCGGGGAGCGCGCGGATCTGTCGTTTGATCTCTCACCGCGGGCGTTTGCCTACTACGACTCTGCTGATGCCGGCTGGCCAGAGCGCAGCGGTAGCAGCATGGTGCCCGCCGGCGATGGTGTGCTCCATCGCGAAGAACCTGGCTGGTATGTCGATGCCGGCCGGTACCGCGTCTGGATTGGACGGTCGAGTCGCGACCTCGCCTGCAGTGTCACGATTCAATTAGAAGGTGATGCCGCCCGCGTGTCATGAGACCACCGGTTTGATTGTTGGTTGGCGTAGCAAACGCCGGCAGCGAACAACAACGGCGTTGTGCACCCCGTAGGGTCTCGACAGACCAGTAGACGACCCGACAGAGGGGGAAGCATGCTCTTTGGCCACAACAAGCAGGAAATGCCCGATCCGGCGGATTCGCTCCCCGGCCGTCCCGAGTCCGTGCCGGTTCAGGATGCCCATCTCATCCTGGGTACGCCACTGGACGGGCCGTATCCCGATGGCACCGAGATTGCGATGTTCGGCCTCGGCTGCTTCTGGGGGGCAGAGCGGTTCTATTGGCAACTCGACGGCGTCTATACGACTGCGGTTGGGTACGCGGGCGGCTACACCGAAAACCCGATGTACGAAGAGGTCTGCTCGGGGCGCACCGGGCACAACGAGGTCGTGCGTGTGGTGCACGACCCGTCGGTCGTGAGCTACGACGAACTGCTCAAGGTCTTCTGGGAAGTACACGACCCCACCCAGTTCATGCGCCAAGGCAACGATGTCGGCACCCAGTATCGCAGCGAAATCTACGTCTATTCCGATGCCCAGCGTGACGCGGCCACGCTCAGCATCGACAAGTACCAAGGCAAGCTGTCAGGCGCCGGCTTCGGTGAGATCGCTACAACCGTGGTCGACGCCGGCATGTTCTACTTCGCCGAGGAATACCACCAGCAGTACCTTCACCGAAACCCTGGCGGTTACTGCAACCACGGCCACTGCCAAGTCGCCTACTAGCCTCGAAGGGTTAAATTACCGCTGCTGGGCCCACGCGGGGCGTGGGCCCAGCAGCAGCAATTTTGGTTTGAAATCAGATGGACTGGCTGGGGAAGCCGTGGCCCTCGTGGTCTTTGCCGGACATTGCGGCGTTGAGGCGAGCCTTGCTCATGAGCTCAGCAACAACCGGACCCATGTCGCCAGGATCGTCCGTCTGTGTGGCGACGGGGCCGAGGTGCCAGCCCTCGGCGATGCCGAGCTGATCGCCACGGATATCGAAGCAACGACCAGTCACGTTGGCAGCTTCGGGGGAAGCAAGCCAGGCAGTGATCACGGCGATCCAGCGTGGGCTGATCTGCTCCTTGAGGTGGTCTGGAGCATCGTCGCCGCCCATGAGTGGAGCCGTCATGCGTGACCATGCGGTCGGCGCGAGGCAGTTGACGGTGACGCCGTACTTCACGAGTTCCTGCGCAGCAATGATCGAGAACGCAGCGATGCCAGCCTTGGCCGCTCCATAGTTGGTCTGGCCCACGTTGCCGTAGATCCCGGACGGCGACGCGGTGTTGATGATGCGTCCGTAGACGTCTTCGCCAGCCTTGGCCTTCTCACGCCAGTAGGTGGCGGCGTGTTGGCTCGGGCCAAACGTGCCCTTGAGGTGAACGCCGATGACGGCATCCCAGTCGTCCTCGCTCATCGAGAAGAGCATGCGGTCGCGCAAAATTCCGGCGTTGTTAACGACGATGTTGATGTCGCCATACATGTCGATCGCCTGCTGCACCATGGCGCCAGCCTCGTCAAACTTGGCGACGTTGCCGCCATTGACGACAGCTTCTCCACCCATAGCTTCGATGTCGGCAACAGTCTCCTGCGCCGGACTGGCGTCGCCTCCGCCGCCGGCGGTATCGCCGCCGAGGTCGTTGACGACGACCTTGGCGCCTTCCGACGCCATCATCAATGCGTGTTCGCGGCCGATACCGCGGCCTGCGCCGGTGACTAGCGCCACCTTTCCATCAAGAATGCCCATGACCCCTCCTGGGGGATTGCGTTGTGCGAAGTGAACGAGCGTTAGCGTGCCACCAATCTGCGCGAAGGGCTACTCGGCGGGCGATACTGACCTGGTGACACGACGTCGAGTGCCTACCGCAGCGCATTGGGGAGTTGGCTACGCCGTCGTGGAAGATGGCCGGGTCGTCGCTATGGAGCCGCGAGACGATGACCCTCGCCCGAGTCCGATCCGGCACGGAATTGTCGATGCCGTCGATGGTCCAGCGCGTGTTCGCTACCCGCATGTGCGACGAGGATTTCTCGACAATGGCCCAGCGTCGCGGGCCACTCGGGGCATCGACGAGTGGGTACGCGTCGACTGGGACACGGCTCTTGATCTCGCTGCGTCACACCTCGATCGCATTCGCACCGATCATGGGAACGAATCGATCTATGGCGGGTCCTATGGCTGGGCGAGCGCTGGGCGGTTCCATCACGCCCAAAGTCAGGTCCACCGATTTTTAAATTCGATCGGGGGATATACCCGCCACCTCGATAACTACAGCTTCGCCGCAGCGATGGTCACCACGCCCCATGTCGTCGGTAACTTTTGGAAGCTGCGCGCCCAGGTCACCCCCTGGACAGCGGTCGCCGAGCACGGCGAACTGGTTGTGGCCTTTGGTGGTATCGCCTCGCGCAACACCCAAGTCGGCCCGGGTGGATCTGGTCGTCACGAACTGCCAGGGATGATCCAGGCGTGTCGCGACCGTGGTGTCGAATTCATCGGTTTCGGGCCCGTGCGGTCTGACCTCGATGTGGGTCTGGACGCCGAGTGGAATTTTCTGCGCCCGGGCTCGGACATGGCAGCCATGCTCGGAATCGCCCACACCCTGATTACTGAAGATCTCCACGACCGCGAGTTTCTTGACCGCTACACGGTCGGCGCCGATCGGTTGATCGACTACATCACCGGGGCAAGCGATGGCGTGGCCAAGACTGCTGTGTGGGCGAGCGAACGCTGCGGTGTTCCGGCGGAACGCCTCATCATGGTTGCCCGCCGGATGGCGAAATCGCGGACCCTCATATGCACGGCTCTCGGCGTGCAGCGCGCCCAATTCGGCGAACAGCCGATGTGGATGACGGTCGCCCTCGCCGCCTTACTGGGCCAGATTGGGCTGCCAGGCGCAGGATTCGGCCTGGGGTACGCCCAGAACGCGCTCGTGGGGCGCCCGGGCCCCGACGTCGAGTGGGCCAGCCTTCCGGAAGGTGCCCGTGGGGTCGACACGTTCATCCCGGTTGCGCGTATTGCAGATCTGCTGCTCTACCCAGGAGAGACTTTTGACTACAACGGCGGTACCCACGAGTACCCCGATACTCGGGCCGTGTACTGGAGTGGTGGTAATCCGTTCCATCATCACCAGGATCTTTTCCGGCTGCGCGAGGCATTCCGGCAGCCAGAAATCGTCATCGTGAACGAGCCGTTCTTCACGGCCGCGGCTCATCATGCCGACATCGTCTTTCCGACGACGACAACGCTCGAACGCAACGACTGGGCGTCAACCAACGCCGAGCTGGTGTTGACCGCCATGCACAAGGCGATTGAACCGGTGGGGGAGAGCCGCAACGACTACGACATCTTTGCGGCCCTGGCCGAGCGGATGGGGGCCCGCGACACGTTCACCGAAGGCCGCACGGAGCAAGACTGGCTGCGCTGGTTCTGGGAATCGAACTGTGAGCGTGCGGCAGCCGCAGGCATCGACCTCCCCGACTATGAGTCGGCGCGGGCCAGAAGCTTCATTGATCTTCCCCACCCCGGGAGAGACCAGCACGTGATGTTCGGCGATTTTCGTACTGACCCCGACTTGTCGCCACTCCCGACGCCGTCGGGGCGCTTTGAGTTGTTTAGCGAGACCGTGGCCGGGTTCGGGTACGACGACTGTCCCGGTCATCCAGCGTGGTTCGCTCCCGACGAATGGCTCGGGAATGATGACAGGATCAGACGTCATCCGCTCCACCTCATCTCAAATCAGCCTGCAACCCGGCTACACGGTCAACTCGACGACGGTTCGACCAGCCAGGCATCAAAGATCGACGGCCGAGAGCCGCTCACAATGCATCCTGAAGACGCGGCCTCGCGTGGGCTTGTCAACGGTGACCTGGCACTTGTTCGCAACGACCGCGGCGCCTGTGTGGTGGGTATCCGAATCTCTGACGAGGTGATGCCCAGGGTCGTGCAACTCGCG
>JABIQM010000002.1 GCA_018699415.1 Acidimicrobiaceae bacterium | reverse complement strand
GCCGATCACCCCCGGTCATCACAGCAACCCGCAGGCACCGCGATCTCGGCTCGCGCCGACAGAGACCCGCGGGTCGGCCAACCGAGCCGAGGACGACAAAGGCCCGGAAACGCTGAGCCTCCGATCCTTCTCGCTGGTGGCGGGGGCAGGATTTGAACCTGCGACCTTCGGGTTATGAGATCGATACAGCCCAGTTCTCTGACCAGAGGAAACGCTCCGAAACCCGCTTTCACCTGGCAATACGTTGATTACCACTTCTCACTGATTCGCGATGTCTCGCGGCGTGACGGAAGGCTCAATCCAAACTCGGCGAGACGGACTGTGAGACCCAACACGCTGGGCGTCCGCACGGTTCCTGGTCCCCAGGCACCGTGCCACGAAGCAACTTACGCTCAGCCGCCGCCCATGTTCGAACGCCAGCCCCTGTGATCTTCGGGATTGTCAGAAGAACTTCGGTGCATATCCAACGTCTCTCAATCACCTAATCATTATCGTTCGACGACGTTTTGAGGTCGACGTCCGGAAGGATTGTCTCAGGCCTAAAGATCACTCTTGTCCGGAACTCGTTCGCGTCGACAGGTTCTAGCTGCTCGACGAGGTAAGAAACATTGTCAGACAGGCCAAGGAAGTGCTTTTCAAACGCGTCTTTGCCGACCTTGCAAGTCACTTCAAGCTGATTGTCCACTGCATCAACCTCAATAGAGCAGCGTCCTTCGATACTCAAAAGGTAATTATCAGTAATCCCATTGAACATGACAATCCGCCGACTGATCTCGAACTCTTCTGCCGCAGTCGAAAGGTTCTTGGACACCGTGTCGGCCTGGCTAACACAGCCAGTGACAAAGACCATTACAAGACCAATCAGCCCCGCTACATATCGCTTCATGGCTATTTCTCTTTCTGGTGCTGTATTACCTACGGTCACCGCGTTGCAAATATGGCGTGCCTCCACACCTGCCGAGGTTCTCTCATCGTACCCCAGTCGGGCATGTCAACAGTCTTTAACTGGATCACACATCAACGTACTAATAGTCGAAAACTCTGGAATCTGGGTAGGCAAATAGAGCGACCTGTCTGGCCGTATTAGCCCAGACCCACAGCCCAGGCACGATCTTCGGCGCTTCGCGTGAGTCGTTCTTAAAAGGTAGGAAACCCTGCCGAAGCAGGGTTTCCTTGTGGTGGCGGGGGCAGGATTTGAACCTGCGACCTTCGGGTTATGAGCCCGACGAGCTACCAAACTGCTCCACCCCGCAGGCGGAACGATAGCGGCGTGTCTGGGCTTCCCCAACTGAAAGATCAGCCCAATACTCCGTCAATCAGAAGCTGGGTGAACTCTTCATCAGATCGACCAAGTATCCCGCAGACGATCTCGTAGTTCTGCTCGCCCACGCTCGGCGAACGATGGAGCTGATGTTCGATGCCAACCCAGCGTGCGGCCTCCCTATCAACCGGTACATCGATATCGGGACGAGTTGGTTGGTGAAGTAGCTGATAGTGACGGCGAAGCTGCGGGTCACGTTCATACGTGTCAGCGAGGTGCTCGACCGGTGCCGCGGCCACGCCAAGGGCCTGAAGCAAGTCGGCGACTTCCCACTTGTCCTGTGGCCGGGTCCACTCCCTGATCAGATCATCGAGTTCGTCCTCGTTCTGCTTGCGTAGCTCATGAGTGACGAAGCGAGCATCGTCGGCGACTGTGGGGCCGAGTCGGGAAGCAAATGTTCGCCACTCGTCGTCGCTCGTCACCGCTATTGCGACCCATTCGTCGTCGCTGTACTCGCTCGACTGAGCCGGGTAGATCCCGTGAGGGCAATAGTTGGGATCGCGGTTCGCCCGCCGAGCCGGCAGCTCCCCGGAGGCCTTGTACACCATCCATTCAGCACCGAGGAGTGAGACCATGCCGCTCAGTTGGGTGAGATGAATCTCCTGGCCATCTCCATCGCGGTCTCGTTGGCGGAGAGCGGCAAGCAACGTGGTGACCATCAGATGCGGGGCGGTGAAGTCGGGGTAGGCGACGCCAATCCCCCGCGGCCGCTCGCCCTCAAATCCTGTGAGCATGTTGAAACCGGAGGCAGCCATCAAGATGTTGCCCATGCTCGGCCGGTCCGCCCAAGGCCCACGGCGATGAGCGCCCGGAAGGTTGAGCAAGACAATGTCTGGTTTCAGCTCGCAAAGCACGTCATACCCGAGCCCCATACGGTCAAGGGCTCCGGGGCGAAAGTTGTTGACGACGATGTCAGCTGTGGCGATCAACTCCTTGACCAAGGCGAGCCCGTCATCGGTGCCCAGGTTGACGCTCAGCGATTGTTTACCAACATTGACGCTGTTGTGCAGCCCACCCATATCGGGGTCGGGGGTGCCATCGGGCCCGATCTGGCTTCGCATCGAGTCGGGCCTGGTCGACGACTCGATGCGAATAACCTCGGCACCAAAGCTGGCCAGCG
>JABIQM010000028.1 GCA_018699415.1 Acidimicrobiaceae bacterium | reverse complement strand
TGTAGGACGCCGTTATCACGCCGAGTTCTGAGGCACGGAGGTCGGCGTTTGCTTGCCGGGTGCCGTCAATCCACTCGTCGCCAGGCTGCACGGACCCATACGTGCGGGTGTGGGCGACAAGGCTCACCACTGCGAACCGGTGTGGCTGCTGCTCTCCTGTCCATGCCTCATCGGGGATGATGCCGCACCCCGCCATGTCTGCGTCAAGGAAGTAGAGGCCTGACTTCAGGTTGCGGGACCGCTCAGCTAGATCGTCTGGAATTGGTGCTTGCGGCGAAATGGCACCGGTTCGTTCCGCGTCGAACAGATCGAGATAAAGGCTGTACGCATGTGCT
Source organism: Acidimicrobiaceae bacterium (assembly GCA_018699415.1). Lineage (GTDB taxonomy): Bacteria > Actinomycetota > Acidimicrobiia > Acidimicrobiales > Aldehydirespiratoraceae > JAACCU01. The sequence continues at coordinate 5,478 of JABIQM010000028.1, read as the reverse complement.
GCCGAATGAGGGCCGGGCTGGCGGTCTTCGCCACGACGCTGGCCGTCGCTGCCGAGCGGTGTTGAAGCTGGGTCAGCGACGCGGGGAAGCCGTTCCAACGGGTAGGGACCAAGATGAACCGGACGCTTCTTGTGCGAGAACAGCTTCATATCTTGTGACCTCTATCCGACCCGGGATCCCGACTCAATGATCGGTGGACGAGCATTCAGGGTTTCGATATCGAACCCAGCGAGTTTCTTGTACTTGTCGGAGAGTGCGGCCCGCTCGTCATACGGCATCACATCATTAATGTCGTCGAACTCGCCGCCGCAGCGCTCCTCGACGATGGTGACCACAGAATCGGGCCCGGATCCTCGTCCGGCAAGGATCATGCGGCCTGAGGCTGGCCGTACCTCGTTCTCAAATGCCGCCAAGGCGTCCGGGTTGACACCATGGTCCAAAAACCCGCGGCCAATTTTGCGAGCGTCAATGATTGCCTGGCTCGCCCCATTTGAACCGACCGGATACATGATGTGGGCGGCGTCACCCATGAGTGTGACCCGTCCGTCGGTCCATGAGTCGAGCGGATCTCGATCGACCATCGGGTATTCGAAGACTTCAGCAGTGCGTTCGATCAGGTCGAGGGGATCAATCCAATCGACATCCCAGTCGCGATAGTTATCGATGAAATCAGCCTTGTCGGCGCGACGGTTCCAGTCTTCTCGAGCCCAGCCGTGGCTGGGATCAAAAGTTGTCTCCGCAATCCAGTTGATCAGCGCCTCACCGCTGTCAGGGTCGGCGTCGGAGATCGGATAGGTCACAAATCGAATATGTGGCTTACCCATGATCGCCATCGACGCGCCGGTGCGGAATGGCTTGGCCCGAGTGCAGCCGCGCCACAAGATTGCACCACCCCAGATAGGCGGTCCCTCATCGGGAACCATCTGCGCACGAATCGCGGAGTGCAACCCATCAGCGGCGACTACTAGCGGACCCCTGACTTCAGTCGCCTCGCCGTTGACTTCGACCTGAAGGCGGACCGAGTCACCGTCGTTCACGTAGCCGGTGACTCGAGAACCGAGCTGTACTGCAGCGGAGCCCAGGCGATCGACCACGGCCTCATGCAGCATCAACTGCAGCCGACCACGGTGCACGGAGTACTGAGGCCACGAGTAGCCGGCCTCAAGACCGCGGGGTTCGTTCCAGATCTCTTTGCCGTGTTTAGTGAAGAAGCCGTACTCCTGTGTAGCCACACCAATGTTTGGTAGATGGTCGCCCAGGCCAAGGTCGATCAGCTCACGAACTGCGTTTGGTTGCACATTGATCCCGACACCCAGCGGGCGCAACTCGCGCGCCGACTCGAACACTTGAACCGGCACGCCGAGTTGGTGACAGGTCAAGGCAAGGGTCAACCCGGCGACCCCGCCGCCGGCAATCAGAATTGGGTCTTCGGACATGGCACTCCCGTTTGTGCTGACTCGCCATGATCGCGCAGCACCGACGGCACCGACATGATCACGTCGATCGCTGGCGAATCGCAGTCCATGGCCCGTCAGCCGTGAATCGCGCGTCGCACGACGGGGGCGCCTCGCGAATCGTCGGCAGCCTCCATTAGTGCACCGACGAGACGGTCGTCTTGGACAGCCTTTCGAGTGTTGTCCGCATGACTGAGTTCCTCCAGCTCATGGGGGTCCTCGGATAAGTCGTACAGCATCGACTCGCCGGTGTTCCAACGGGTGTATTCCGATCCATCGCGAGAGATGAGCGTTCGGATCCGATGCGGGATTCGACCACGGGTGACCGCCGCTCGCCGATCCTGTTCGATCAGCACATGATCTCGAACACTTGCTGACGGGTCATCGAGCACCGGCGCCAGACTTTGGCCCTGAATGCCGTCGTGGGGTTGAACGTCACAGATATCCATCAGCGTGGGTGCCAGATCAATGCTCCCACTCAGCGAGCCCGAACGACCAGGCGACCGGGACGGATCCACAATCACCAGCGGAACCTGCTGAGTGCCGCGGAAGGGCATGAACCCTTTCAGCATCAACCCGTGCTCACCCATCATGTCGCCGTGATCAGCGGTGAAAACGACGATGGTGTCGTCGAGCTCACCATTCGCCTCGATGGCGGCAAGGATCCGCCCAACACCATCGTCGATGAACTCGATCGCTCCATACGTGGCGGCTATGCATTCCTTGACTAGCTCATGGTCTGTTGCGCCGGCAGGGGCCACCCAACTCCGTTGAGTGGCCGTGGCCAGTCCAAGCTCCTGGAAGCGCCTGAGGTATTCAGGTGCATGCTCAAGCGGATCGTTGATCGATACCGGAAGTTCCATATCGGCGGGGTCATGTCGATCAAACCATCGCCCGGGAGGTGTCATTGGGTGATGGGGATCCGGAAATGAAGCCCATGTGTAAAACGGTTCCCCCGCCGAAACGGCGTCGTTGATGAAGTCGATAGTGCGCTCGGTAACAAAGTTCGTGCTGTGAAGGTCCTCGTCATAGGGCGGTTGATAGACCTGCCACCAGCGGTCCGACCGCCTCCGGCACGGAGACTCTTCCGTGATCGGCACCATGAGATCCTCGTAACGCCCGCCCTTGCCAAGGGCCCACTGCAAGTGGTGGCCTGAGACCCGAGCCCCGTGGTCGATCGAAAGTTCGACATGACCGAAGCCGTAGAAGTCATCGGGAAACTCCGGTGGACCATTTTCATAGAGCTCATAGTTCTCGAGCTCATCCCATCCAAGGCCATAGCCGTGATCGACTGTCGCAGCTAGATCGAACTCGGTGACTGAGTTTCGGCTCAGCCCATGCTGAAGATGCGATTTTCCAAAAAGGGCCGTTCGGTACCCGGCCTCGCGGAACTGACGCACATGAGTAGCTGCACCAAGTTCCAGCGACCGATCGTTGAAAATCACACCATGAACACTTGGCATGCGACCTGTCATGATTGTCGATCGGTTCGGCATGCACATCGGATTGGCAACCCATGCGTTGTCGAACACCGTGCCCCGCGCAGCCAACGCATCGAGATGAGGGGTGCGAACGACCTGGTTCCCCATGAACCCCGTGTCAGCGGCCCGTTGCTGATCCGTAATGATGAAGAGGATATTCGGACGTTTGGTCATGGTGCCTCCTGGCAGACCTCACCGTAGATAGCGGCGCTAGTTTCAGACGCATGAGCACACAGTCGAAACCTACTCCCCAAGAGATCGTGACGACATACCTGCTCGAGGTCGGAGGCGCCGGGCGCGTGGAATTGATCAACGAACTCGCCGATGGTCTGATCAGCTTCTACCGTTTGTGGTTACACGCCGACTTCGACGACTCCGTCGTCTTCGACTCGTCCAACCCCGCCCGCTGAGCCCCACGTATGGAGTCCCCGTGAAGAACAGCATTCTCGAAGTCAACCGCGCCGACCACGGACAGACCCGACTCATCGACGAGGACCTCACCGACCTCGAACCCGGACAGGTGCGGCTCCGTATCGATCGGTTCGCTCTGACCGCCAACAACATCACCTATGCCGTTGCCGGCGACATGCTCGGCTACTGGGATTTCTTCCCCACCGACGACGGATGGGGCCGAGTCCCCGCCATGGGCTGGGCCGACATCATCGAGTCGACGAATCCCGATCTTCCCGAAGGTGGTCGCTACTACGGTTGGTTCCCGATGGCGCAGTACGCCACCATCACTGCAACGAAGGTTCGGGAGGGGCTGCGCGACGACGGCGACCACCGGGTGGCGCACGCTGCGGTGTATCGCAGCTGTGTCGACGTCCAACATGACCCCTGGTACGAGGCAGGGCTCGATGCGGAGGATCGCCACGCCTTGCTCCGTGGACTCTTCCTCACTGGCTTTCTCGCCGATGAGTTCTTCGCCGATGATCAATACTTCGGTGCCGAACAGGTCATCGTGTTGTCAGCCTCGTCGAAAACCGCCATCGGCTTCGCGCAGCGTGCCGCCACGCGAGACGGGCTCAGCATCATCGCCGTTACGTCCGCGGAAAACTGCGACTTTGTGGCCGGTCTTGATCCATACGGCCAGGTCGTGAGCTATGACGAGATCGACTCGATTGCTCAGGTTCCGTCCGTACTCATCGACATGGCCGGTAACGGTGGCGTACGCGCCGCTGTCCATGAGCATCTCCAGAACGATCTCCGTTATTCAATGACGGTCGGGATGAGCCACCACGGCTCCCCGCCAGCAGAGATCACTACCGGCCCTACTCCCCAGATGTTCTTCGCTCCCCGCGAGGTCGCTCGTCGGGGCAAAGAGTGGGGAGCCCAGGAGTATGGCGCCCGCACAACCGAGGCATTGATCGAGTTCGTGGCCGCCAGCCGTGCCTGGCTCACGGTCGAGGGCCGCCATGGTCCCGAAGGAGCTCAGCAGACCTGGGCTGCGGTGTACGACGGCGAAGTGGCTCCGTCGGTCGGACGAATCGTGTCGCTCCACGACGATGCCTGACGTCAACTCGGGACCGCAGCACTGCTCTCTGGCGTGAGACGTTTGTTCGCGTGAGCCCCTGCGCCGCGGGCCAACTCCACGAATTGCTCGCGTTCCTCTTCGTTCAACACTTCGAAGTCCGCGGCATGGCGCCGATTGCTCTCGACCTCGATCGCCTTGCGGGACTCACGCATCGGTTCGCCGTCCGGGTACGGCTCGGCCCAGCCGAAGAAACGGGCATTCCACGCCCCGGTCGGTCCACTCATGATCGCGTCGAGCGGGGTCATCTCCGATGCCTCGACAGCCGCACAGTGTCGAGCGAAGCCGAGCTCGCGCATCGTCTGGACGAGCTGCATGGTGCGCGCGGGGAGCGACTCCGGAAGCGGTTGATCACGCCATCCAACGAAAAGTGCCGCGTCGTCGGATGAGGCATTGGCCACGATGCGCTCAGTTAGTTCGCACAACTGGGCGTTGCCTCCATAGCCATCGAGATGGTCTTCGCCCCATTCCTGACAGATGCGGGTGTATATCAAAGCTCCCTGAGCGGGACTCATCACGGCCCGACCAGCCTCGATGTGACCGCGCAGGTAGTCGGGGGCAAGGAAGTACGCGGCATCGATCACGTCATCAACGGGACAATCACCCATCACGCCAAGTCGACCGATCGCGTAGGCCGCGAGCCCGTCGGGCATACCTGCGGCTTGTGCCTTCGTGTTGGTGGATGGGCACATGAGCCACTGCATGCCCAACATGCCGATCGAGCCACGCATGAGCTTGGCGGTGGTGACAGAATCCATGGTTCTCCTACTTGCTCAGTGAAGCGGCGGCTTGGCCGCGGTCCCGCTGCGTTCGGACCGCGCCGCAGCAGCGTCGCCTTCAGCGGCTTGCTTGATGCCGTTGATGACCCGGGTCATGTTGGCGGTCAGACCATGAATGCGGCGTTCGATGATCCGAGGCTCCTTGTCGGGCATGTTCGCGATCGCCATCGTAAGACCTGACGGTCCGGGACCGATTCGCACGGAAAACCTCAGCCGGGTTGCACCGGCGATGG
>JABIQM010000250.1 GCA_018699415.1 Acidimicrobiaceae bacterium | reverse complement strand
GTTTGGGTATGGAAGCGGCACATCATGGCGCGTTCGTCGGTGGCGCCGTAGCGCTCCTTCATCCAGCGGGCCCAGATACGGCGGGCGGCGCGGAACTTGCCGATCTCTTCGAAGAAGTCGCTGTGCGAGTTGAAGAAGAAGCTGAGGCGGCGGCCGAACTCGTTGACGTCTTGTCCTTCCGCTATCGCAGCTTCCACATAGGCGAAGCCGTTGGCGAGGGTGAATGCGAGTTCCTGGGCTGCGTTTGAGCCGGCCTCACGGATGTGGTAGCCGGAGATCGAAACCGGGTGCCAGCGCGGCATCTCGGTGTTGGTGAAGTCGATCATGTCGGTGACGATTCGCATCGACGGACGCGGTGGATAGATGTATTCCTTTTGTGCCTGGTACTCCTTGAGGATGTCGTTCTGGATGGTGCCGGCGAGTTGAGCCCGCGGAACTCCCCCCTTCTCGCCGACGGCCACGTACATTGCCATGACGATGGCGGCCGGGCCATTTATCGTCATCGAGGTGGAGACCTTCGACAAGTCGATATCGGCGTAGAGATCTTCCATATCGGCCAAGGTGTCGACGGCGACTCCGGCCCGACCAACCTCACCCAACGACCAGGAAGAGTCGGAGTCCCGGCCCATGAGCGTGGGCATGTCGAAGGCAGTGGATAGCCCGGTGCCGCCGTTTCGCAAGATGTCCTTGAACCGCATGTTGGTGTCCTCGGCGGTGCCGAAGCCAGCGAACATCCGCATGGTCCAGAGCCGCGAGCGGTAGCCGGCGGGGAAGAGGCCACGGGTGTAGGGGTATTGGCCGGGAAGTGGGCCGTCGCCGTACACCGCGTCGATGGGAACACCCGACATCGTCTCGAACGGAACATCGCGCATCTGGGCGCCCTCGACGGCGGCTTCCCAGGCTGCTCGGTAGGCGTCTTGTTCGTGCGACATGTTCGTTCCTTTGTCGAGAGAATTACTTTGACGTCCAAGTATCTCCGTTAGGGTAGCGTACATGACCCTGGACTTCGACCCGATCGACGAGGCATCAGCGAACTGGCGGCGTAAGAAATGGACGGCGATCGGTGCAATGGCCGCAGCCACCTCGATCACTCGTGCTCATCAGATCCTGGTGGGCCGGATTGACTCCGCTCTGGCACCGCTGGGATTGAACTTCAGCCGCTTCGAAGTCTTGGCCCTGCTCGAGTTGAGCCGCGAGGGCCAGTTGCCCCTGGGCAAGATCGGCGATCGTCTTCAGGTGCATCCGGCGAGCGTTACCAACACGGTCGATCGTCTCGAGCGCGACGGACTCGTTCGGCGAGAGCCGCATCCGACCGACGGACGCACGACCCTGGGCGTCATCACCGCCACCGGGCGCGAAGCCGCAGGGGCGGGAGCCGCTGCTCTCGGAGAGATCGAATTCGGCTTGGATGGAATGAGCGGCCTCGCTCGTGAGAAAGTCGTGGAGTCGGTGCGGGAGCTTCGTATCGCTGCAGGCGACTTCGATGAGGCATTGTCCGTCCTGTGAACGACATGACAGCCAGTGCAGCACCAATAGCGGCCTCCGATCGCATCACTAACCTCGACACCGTCCGTGGCATTGCCACGCTTGGCATTCTCGTCATGAACGCTGTCTCATATGGCCTGCCAGAGGCGGCCTACTTCAACCTCGATGCAGCTGGATCGAACAGCTGGTTCGACTGGATTGTCGGCGTGGTCGGCGAGGTCTTCGTTGATCAGAAAACGATGGCGCTCTTCTCGCTGCTGTTCGGGGCCGGGATCGTGGTCTTTGCCGAGCGGGCCGAGGCAAAGGGGCGCCGGCCGGTGTGGTTGAGCCTGTGGCGAAATCTGCTGCTTCTGGCGATCGGCATCGGCCACACGTTGATCTGGGTCGGAGACATCCTCAGCGTCTACGCGCTCTGTTCGCCGGTGCTGTTGCTGCTCCGGAAACGCTCACCGCGCACACTGCTCATCGCCGGGACAGCCATGGTGCTCGCCTCTGCGGCGCTGGCTGTCGGGACGCAAGTAGCGGCCGACATCACGGAGGTGGAACTCGGATCGTTCTGGTTCGTCGAAGGCGGCTCAATCGGTGATGCTGTCGGTGTATTCCTGATCAGCGACGCCTTTCTTCGAGCGCTGGGCATGATGCTGATCGGTGTGGCGCTGTACCGGCTCGACATCGTGCAGGGCACCCGGCCGCCGGAGGTCTATCGGGCGATGGCGCGATGGGGCTTCGGCATTGGTCTGCCGCTTGCTGCCGTCGGTGTGATCGTTCAGATTTCGGGCGCGTGGGGCACTGAAACGGCGCTCGTCGGTCTGGCGCCGAATACCGTTGCCACGATTCCTGTCGCGCTCGGCTATCTGGGCTTGATCACGTTGTGGAACCAGAAACAGACGACAGCGCTACACGAACGCGTCCGAGCCGTGGGCCGAATGGCGCTGACTAACTACCTCAGCCAGACACTCATCGGCATCATTGTCCTTCGAGTCCTCTTCGACCAAGGCGAGTTCGGCCGAGCCGTCCTCCTCGGCTTCGTCGTTGCTGTCTGGGCGCTGCAATTGGCATGGTCGACACCGTGGCTGGCACGATTCCGGTTCGGGCCTTTCGAATGGATGTGGCGTGTCGCCACCTACCGGCGATGGCAGCCGATCCGTCGATGACGCCGGGCAAGGATGTTTGGTGTCGACTTCGGTAGTCTCGGCCCGCACAGGAGGATCACTAGTGCTTGATTTCCGTCTCGAATCCGGACTCGAAGTCTTGCGAGCACGTGCTGCGGCCGTGGCCGCAGAAGGAATCGCCGAGCACGGCGTTCACACCGACTCGTGGATCAATGGCTACTCCAAGGACTTCTCGCGTCGGCTCGCCACTGAAGGCTGGATTGGCATGACCTGGCCGATGGAACACGGCGGTGGTGGCCGCTCCAATATCGAGCGCATCATCATGGGCGAGGAGATGATCTCTGCCGGTGCTCCGATCGCTGCGAGTTGGTTTGCCGATCGGCAGATGGGTCCATCACTCATCAAATATGGCACGCCCGACCAGCAGGCCGAATACCTCCCTGGCATGCTCTCAGGGGAGGCGACATGGTGCATTGGCATGAGTGAGCCCGACGCTGGGTCCGACCTCGCCAGCCTCAAGACCTCGGCGATCAAGGAAGGCGATGTCTATGTCGTCAACGGTCAAAAGATCTGGACGTCGTTCGCCGCCGACGCTGACTACATCTATCTGATCTGTCGCACGACGACAGAAGGACCGCCCCATCGCGGCGTCAGCGAACTGATCGTTCCAATGGATCTGCCCGGTATCGAGGTTCGTCCGATCAAGGACATGACCACCAACCAGCACTTCTGTGAGGTGTTCTTCACCGACGTGCGGGTCCCCGTCGAGAACCTGGTGGGTGTCGAGGGAGCGGCGTTCAAGCAGACAATGACCCAGCTCGAACACGAACGCGGCGGCATCGATCGTCTCGTTTCCAACAAACCGCTCTACGACCAGGCCATCGCCGCAGCTGATACGAGTGACCCGCTCGTCCGTCAGGAAATCGCGAGGCTCGAGACCGGCTATCGACTAGGACGCATCCTCGTATACCGCGAAGCCCTCAAACAGGCCCCGGCCGGCTTCTCCGCGGCGACCAAGTGCTTCTGCACCGAACACCAGCAACGTGTTGCTGACTTCGCGGCTTCGGTCCTCGGTCTGGCGGCCCTCAACCAGGACCAGGCCACGAGATTCGTCGCCTACGCACCCGCCTACACAATTATGGGCGGCACGTCGAACGTGATGCGAAACATCCTCGGTGAGCGCGT
>JABIQM010000168.1 GCA_018699415.1 Acidimicrobiaceae bacterium | reverse complement strand
TCGCTCGATGCTGTACCCCTGCTTGGCGACGTACTCCTCGGACTCGGCGAGCAGCGGTGGCGCTTGAAACTCCATTAGAACATCGGTGCCGGCGCTCATGAAGCCAAGGTCGTGGTCGTCGCGGCGACTGTGGCGTTCCTCCAGCCGGCAGCCAATCGCTCGATAGGTGGACAGAGCTCGGTCCATGTCTGGGGTGATGAAGCCGACATGATCGAAACGAAACTGAGTCATGGAGATACAACTACCTTGCATTGATCGGTTGGGGTTCGGAGTGCTTCGAAGGCTGCGGGGAGCTCATCGAGAGTAATCAGATGGCTGAGTAGCGGAGTTGGATCAACCCGACCCGCCGCCACCATCTCCATGATGAACTCGTTTTCGGCCTTGGTGTATGTGGCTGGAAAGCGCACGGTTGGTTCTTTGAAGTACGCATCGACGTGGCTAACGGAGTCTGGCTGCATGCACACTCCGCCTGCGATGACGGTGCCGCTATGGCGAACAATATCTATGGCTTGATCGAGCATGCCGGGCCGGCCGACGCACTCGATGACAATGTCGGGGGGTGCGCCAAGGACGTCGGTCACTGCCTCGTTCACATCGATGGCCCCGGACACGTCGACAACGTCAGTGGCACCCATGGTGGCGCCGAGGGACAACCGGTGCGGGACCATCTCAGTCATCACCACGCGCCGAGCACCGAAGAAACGAGCCCAAAGAACCGTGGAAAGCCCGATCGGGCCACCACCCATGACAAGGACACGGTCACCAATACCCAGCCCGGCTTCGCGCACGAGCATCAAGCCAGTGGCGAGAGGCTCAATCAGGGCCGCCGTTTCGAGCGTGATCTCGTCGGGCACTGCAATCAGATCGTTGGTCCGAACGCGGAGAAAGTCGGCGTAGGCGCCGTCGGGTTGGTCCGAACCAAGCGCGCCGAAGAACTTCAACTGTTCGCAATTGTGGGCTTGGTCGATGAGGCACCAGCCGCACTCGCCGCACGAAAACTGCGAGACGACAAATACGCGGTCGCCTAGAGCCCAATCGCCGATGGGGTTGGCCCCGAGGGCATGGATCTCTCCGGCCACCTCGTGTCCGAGCACACCGCCCTGCCTGGCGATACCGCCTTCAGCGGTGGCGTGAAGATCGGAACCACAAATCCCGCAGGCGCGCACTCTGAGGATCGCTTCGCCGGGCCCCGGCTCTGGATCGTCGAGTTCGGTGAGGCGAAGTGGTTGGCCGGGTTTGTCGAAGATTGCTGCTCTCATGTCGATCCCTCAGTGCTGGACTGTTTTGATCGTGCCGCCGTCGACGCGAACGTTGGCGCCGGTGGTGAAGCTCGCGGCGGGGCTGGCCAGGAAAGCGACGGTGCGGGCGATCTCTGCAGGAGTGCCCATGCGGCCGAGGGCGGGGAGGCCGAGGGCAAATTCGTAGAGCTCAGGATCGCCCTGTTTGATCTCATCCCAGACACCACCCTCGAAGAAGACGGGGCCGGGCTGCACAACGTTGACTCGGGTGCCATCAGCGGCTGCCGCGTGGGCAAGCTGCGCCCCGTACTGAGCGAGAGCTGCCTTCATCGCGCCGTATGCGAGCTCCTCGGGTGGGAGTTCACCCATAACGCTCGACACGCTAGAGATGAGGACGACCGCGCCAGCTTCGGATTGAGCCAACGCTGGCATTGCCGATTCGCAACCACGCACACAGTGCATGAGATCGATATCAAAGGCGGCCTTCCAGCGGGCCTCAGAATCGGCGTCCGGGGTGTAGGCGACGTTGCCAACGAAAATGTCGAGGCCACCAAGGTGTTCGATTGCCCGACTCATCCAGGCGGCGTACGCCTTGATGTCGGCGACGTCGCAGGCCTCGCCCCAGGCCCGTTCGCCGAGTTCGGTAACTGCGGAGGTGACACCCTCGGTGCTACGGGCACAAATTGCGACCTGCGCGCCCTCGTCGATGAGCGTTTGGGCGATCGCTTGCCCGATACCGCGTGTGCCGCCAGTGATAATTGCGCGCTTGCCAGCGAGTCCGAGATCCATGTCGTGTCCAGCCTGTTCCGATTAATGTGGGTCTGAAGTCATATTAATCATTCCCGCTGCCGCCGTCCAAGCTCGTCGGCCAGCCACCCATGTCTCGTCGATCTCAACATCGGGGAGAAGGTCGGTGGCAACATCAAATGGATCACAGTCGAGAATGGCCAGATCGGCGAAACGCCCTGGAGCGAGCGCCCCGACGTCGGTGCGTCGCAGAGCCAGCGCTCCACCGGACGTGTAGCCGGCAAAGGCCTCTTGGCGAGAGATCCGGGCGGCCTCTCCTAAGACGCAGCCACCTGAGGTGCGGCGTGTCTCTGCTGCCCAGCACGCCATGGGAATGTCGGGCAGGGTCACGGGCGCATCGGACGAGAGGACGATCGGGAGTCCGGCATCTCGATAGAGCCCAGACCCATACATTCGCTCTGCGAGGTGGGGGTGATCGCGGCGCACACCATCGCCATACCGGAAGATCTGCGTTGGCTGCGGAACAGGAACAACTCCGAGTGTCTTCATCCGAGCAAGTTGCTCGTCGGTCGGGAAGCCGCAGTGTTCGATTCGATGACGGAGAGCGGGGCGCGGCGTCCGCTCGAGACCCCGAAGGATGAGTTCGATCGCCTCCGGGCCTTGGGCGTGGGTCGCCGTCTGCAAGCCCGCCTCATTCGCCAACGCGATCTGATCTTCGAGGTCTCCCTTGTCGTGGTACAGGTAGCCGTGAGTGGCACCGCAACCGCAGGGGAGAAAGGCGGTCCCAGAGATAAGTGAGCCATCGGCGTAGTGCTTCACACCGGCGATGCGCAGCCACTCGTCCCCGAGTTGTGAGGTGATGCCGAGGCGATGAAGCCCGGACGAATGACTGGACAGGACATACATCGAAACCCGGATTTTGAGCCGACCGCTGTCCTTGGCCCGGAGATAGTTGGTCATCTCCCGGTCAGTCACCTGGCAATCCCCAACTGTGGTGATGCCAGCGCCAAGGAAGAGTTCTTGCGCTTCATCAAGGTGCCGGTCGAGCACCTCGGCGTCGTCGGGGAGATGGAAGTTGGGACCGTGGTTCGTGATCTTGACCCCGTTGGGGCCCGTGAGGAGGTCGCAGGCCGAGTCAAATACGCGCCCCAGCGCAGACCCGTCCTCCTCGCGGTCAATGAGGCCGCCGGTTGGTGTCGGTGTGTCCTTGGTGATACCAGCGGCTGCGAGGGTGTGGGTGTTGGCGACATAGCCGTGACCGCTGGTGTGCATGATCGTGACATCAGTCGATTCAGAGACGCGATCAAGATCGTGACGGGTGGGATGGCGGTCTTCGGAGAGTCGGTGCTGGTCGTAGCCGTAGCCTCGAATTGCGGCTTCTGCGCCGAGACCGCGACCGTGTTCACGCAGAATCTTCACAACCTCATCCATGCTCGCAGCGCTCGACAGGTCGGCCCAGCTCATGCACTGTCCGTGCATCAGGGGATGGGTGTGGGCATCGACGAAACCGGGCATGAGGCAGCGTCCGTCGAGGTCGA
>JABIQM010000123.1 GCA_018699415.1 Acidimicrobiaceae bacterium | reverse complement strand
TGACGTTGTCAACTCCCAGCGCAGCGACCATCGCCCGAACGTCGCCCACCTGGGTATCCAGGTCGTAGGCATCGGCCCACTGTGATTCACCATGCCCTCGAAGATCAGGGGCGATGACACGGCAATACCGGCTCATCTCAGCTGCGAAGGAATCCCATTGCCGGGCGTGAGCGGTGAGACCATGAAGCAATAGCAATGTTGCCGAGGCCTCCGCTGGTCCCGTCCAGTCTCGATAGTGCAGACGAACATCGTCGAGGTCGAGTAGTTCGTCCTGAACATTCATCTTGACATCCCCTGGTTCGTTCCCCAACAGGGAGATCCCATGATCGCACGTTTCGTGCGAGGACAGCCGCGAGCAAGAACTCGACGATGGGATCGCTTGCGCGTGATGAGGGCAAGGTTGACGAGCTCGGCCTCGCAGCATGTCACGCAGACATGGCCAAACCGAATCCGTGGGGGTGCTGGAGGCCACGTATCTTCGCAATCCTCCAGCACCCCCCCGTCCACTGGATCAGGTATCAGGTGATGCGCCGCATCACCCCTGATTGGATGGTCTCCGGGCGCCCGACGGCTCCCTTAAGACGCTCGAGAAAGCTTCCTTCGGCCAGAACCGCATCCGAGGCGGCTTCAAACTCAGCGATCGAGTCGTAGTTGAGAATCATGCTCACCGCGTTGGGGCGACCCCACTGGCTGGTCCCCACCACCACGGTCGTGCCATTCAACTCGTGCTGGAATTCGGCCATCCCTATGGCGAACCCGATGGATCCCTCGAGTTCAGCAGGGTGGGCATCCCAGTTGACGACGGAGGAGACCGCAGGCACATCACCGCGTTCGCCAGCAACATGAGCGATTCTCCACATCGTGTCCTCGGGATTGGCTGCTAAGCAGTTCCCCACCCGACCGGCCATCTCTTGGAACCCGGCGTCGGAAAAAGCGGCCGACCGCTCTTCATCGAAGAGTGCGAGGCTCTCGGTGCGGGTCGTAACGCCCACAGCTCCCACCGTGCCCACCATGGCAGGCAGCCAAACATCGCTCTTGTGGGTTCCCATCGAATTCAGATATTCAGTCACCTCAACGATGCCGGCCACCCCCTCGAAGAACTTTCCTGGATCCACTACAAATTGTCGATTCCACAGATACATGTGCGCTCTCTCTTCCCGCTCAGTCCACCCCGTCGATCAGGGGCCAACGATCCTGCCCGAAAAGCTCTAAGAGGTCAACAAATGGGTGAGCCTCTAGCGAATTCCGATCTCTCCCAACCGCCGGCATATCGGATCCATCACATTCGTTCCGCCCACAGTTGCGAGGCATCAAGCAGTGGTGACCCACACCAGAAAGAGCTTGGAGTACGGTCCACTTGTGACCCGGATTCTCGACTACAACGGCCAGGACGCCGACCGCACTGTGACCGTGGCCGACATCGTCAAACTTCACGGCTCTGGCGAGCAGTACGCCCAGGTCACCGCGTCAACAGCCGACGAGGCGGCGGCCTGCGAGGCTGCCGGAATTGAGATGGTTGTCTGCATGTCAGACTGTGTGCCTGCGCTGCGGCAGGGGTCGTCTCGTGTCTTCATCACATCGGCAATCGATTTCACGGGGGCGATCACACCCGACGATTTGCTTGGCGTTGCGCTGGATTCTCTAGAAAAGGGAGCCGATGCGGTCATAACCGCACGGCGGCTTGAGGTTGTCGAACTGCTGGCGGCTGAGGCGATCCCGGTGATGGGGCATCTCGGCTTTGTGCCGAAGAAGTCCAACCTATTCGGCGGTGTCCGTGGCGTCGGTAAGACCGCCGCTGAGGCCGACTGGTTATGGGGTCATTTTCGGCGGCTTGAGGATGCCGGTGCCTTCGCAGTGGAATGCGAGTTGATTTCGGCCGCCGTAATGACCGAGATCCATCATCGCACGCGGATGTCGACCATCTCCCTCGGGTCCGGCCCGACCGCCGATGTGGCATTCCTGTTTTCATCCGATATCTGCGGCGAGAGCGAACATGTCCCCCGGCATGCTCGCCAATATGGCGACCTTGCCCGACTGCATCAACAGATACGAGATGAACGGGTTGAGGCGCTGACCGCCTTTCGCGCCGACGTTACGGCCCGCAGTTTCCCTGACGAATCAGAGGTTGTGGCTATTGCTGCCGACGAACTCGCTCAGTTCGTCGATCGTCTTTAGCCCTAGATCCCCTCAGCTGACCCGCGCAGGGATGTCTCGGTTCACATGATCGGTTCATTGCAGGCAACACAGGCAAGATCGAACCTGGTCACAACCCCCGTACTCTCGACTCGACTGTGTGCCAGCCAGCGACAGTTTCGCTCACCACGGTTTCGCCTTGGTCCGTGGCCGATCTGGTGCGAACATAGGACGTGGACATCAACGACTACCTCACCTCCTTTCGCGCCGACGGCGAACGGATCCGGATGCTGGCAACCCAGGACATGAGCCTGCCAATCCCTTGTTGCGACGGGTGGTCGCTTGGCGATCTCGTCAGTCATCTCTGCGGCGTCCTCACCATGATCAACACCGTCGTGGAGTCGGGGGCTCCTCCCACGCAGCGACCGATTGTTCCCGCCGATGCTGCGCTCGCCACGTTTTATGGCGAGGCGCTTGAGCGTCTCGACGCCACTCTCACCAACACTGATCCAAACGCGGCCGGATGGAACTGGTCGCAGGGTCCAGGAGTCGCCGAATTCTGGTACCGCCGAGCAGCCCACGAGATGGCGATTCATCGCTGGGACGCAGAAGCTGCAGTCAACGATTGCCGGCCCTTCGGTCGAGCGATGGCAAGCGACGGAATCGATGAATGGTTCGACGTGTATCTGCGCCGAGGCGCAGGGCGCGCTGAGGAGCCGATCAATCCCGGCGGCACCATCCACGTCCACTGCACCGACACCGAAGGCGAGTGGTGGGCGGCCATGGTTGACAGCGAAATCGAACTGTTACGGGAACACAAAAAGGGTGATGTGGTCGCTCGTGGGTCGGCCTCAGATCTCTTTCTTGTTCTATGGGGTCGACAGCCAACATCGGTTGTCGAAGTGCTCGGAGACGCACCCGTACTCGATGCCTGGTGTGCCGCCGCGGGTGGCTAGCGGACTGATGCCCATTACGGGAATTCCCGTTGTCAGCCTCGCTGCTGTCGAAAGTGAAGCGGTCCTCGCCAACGCACTCACCGACATCTTCCACCGCATCGGATTCGTCGTCGTGATCGATCATGGAGTGCCCGCTGCGTTACTCGATGAGGTTTTCTCGTCGATGGAGCGATTCTTTTCCTTATCCGATGAGCAGAAACGCTCGATCGACAAGCTGAACTCGCCCTGGTTTCGAGGCTGGGAGGCGGTAGGCAGCGAATACACGAACAACCGCAGAGATGAGCGCGAACAAATCGATCTTTGGAGCGAGTGGCCGACTCGACCGCGCGATATCGAACCGCACTACCTTCGCCTCCTCGGCCCGAACCAGTGGCCACCGGACGACATCCATCCGGGCCTCGAAGCCTTGATGCGAGACTGGTACGTCGAAATGGGCGGGCTCGCCGACCGACTACTCAGCCTCATTGCTGTCGGCCTTGGCCTCGCAGCCGACCACTTCACCTGGATGCTGGGCTCAGAGCCGATGTCACTCACCAAGCTGATTCACTATCCGCCGACGCCAGTCGGAGCAGCTGGGGTCAACGCGCACCACGATGCAGGATTCCTCACCGTGCTCGATACGGGCTCGACCCCCGGGCTCGAGGTGGCCTTCCCCGACCAAGGGTGGGTGAAAGTACCTTCGATTGAGGGCGGGCTCGTCATCAATCTGGGGGAGAATCTTCAGGCCATGACCGGCAACTATCTCGTCGCCACACCTCACCGGGTTGTCACGGCCGATGAGCGGTTTTCAGCCGGGTACTTCCATGGCTCCTCGCTCGACGTCTCGCTGGCTCCGCTCGAACTCGATCCGCGGTTCGCCGCTGCGGTGGACGCAAGTGACTATCACCGATCGGCCGGATTCATGGCCCGCAAAGAAGAGACCGAGGCCGGCACAGAAGAAATGGCGTCAGAACGTCCAGCGGCAACATATGGCGAGCAGCTCTGGAACTATTTCAGCCGCAGCTATCCCGACAATATGGCTCGCCACCATCCCGACGTGACCCCAACGGAGCAACGACATGACTGACTCAACGACACCGACGTGGGAACGCGTGCGACTCGACCACCCTGAGGACGGCGTGGCCCGGATCACGCTGACCCGAGCTGAGGCCGCCAACGCGCAGGACTACTCGATGCTGGCCCAACTCAATGAGGCGTTCGACGTTGCCGCCCAAGACGAGAACTCACGAGTCATCGTGCTCGCCGCTGAAGGCAAGCACTTCTCGTCCGGTCACGACACGACGGCGCTGAACCCCGACATGAACGACTTCCCCACCATCGGCACCCAATGCCACTTCGATGCTGAAGGGGCGGAGGGCTATATGGCGCGCGAGGCCGAGATGTACGTCGGGCTGTGTTGGCGGTGGCGCAACATCCCCAAGCCAACAATCGCCCAGGTACAGGGGAAGGTCATCGCCGGTGGACTGATGCTTGTGTGGCCGATGGACATGATCGTGTGCTCGCAAGACGCGACGTTCAGTGATCCGGTCGTGGCCTTCGGCGTCAATGGCCACGAGTACTTCACCCACCCATTTGAAGTGGGGGCACGCCTGGCCAAGGACATGCTCTTCACAGGCCGGTCAATCTCCGCCGAGGAGGCCCTTCGTGCTGGCATGGTCAGCCGCGTCGTGCCCCGAGACGACCTCGAGGCCGAGACGCTCGCGCTCGCCGCTCACATCGCCAAACGTCCGATGTTCGGGTTGACACTGGCCAAACAATCGGTGAACAACTCTCTCGATGCCATGGGGATGTACACGGCAATGCAGTCAGCGTTCGGCCTTCATCACGTCGGCCACAACCACAACCTGCGGCTCTACGACAGCCTGATCAACCCGGCCGGCCTGCAGGTGATCCGTGACGAGGCCTGAGACCGAGTCCGAGACAAGACAGGACTGAGATTCCGGTCGCCGGCAGCCCTTCGTCATGTTGTCAAACTGTCGAGGGAGCCCCAGCGATCATCGGTGCACTCATTTTGACCAGGGCGGGATTTCAAGCGGAATCGCGCCGGGTCCTTGGCCGACCCAGCGCCAGTGCGGCCCAGTCACCCTCGACCCGGCGTCCGACCTCAACAAGGGGACGCAAGAATCCGCTCACCTGTTCACACTGGCCCGGGGTGATGCCACTGACGACGAGTCGGCCGCCATCAGCGACATGCCCAACGATTTCGTCGGCGAGAGCCACGATGCCAGCTCGCGCAATATTGGCCACCACCATGTCAAATGGTCCATCTATTTCGTCGAGTCGTGCGCCGGTTGCCTCGATCCGCTCGTCCAACTGGTTGAGTGATGCGTTCTGGAGGGTCGCCGTAACCGCCTCCGGCTTCAGATCAACGCCAACCGCATGGCTCGCGCCCAGAGCTACCGCAGCCAGCGAGAGGATTCCGCTTCCGCATCCAACGTCGAGTATCCGTTCACCTCCTGAAAGGTGTTCGAGCAAGTCTTCGATGATCATCTGAGTCGTCCGATGATGCCCGCTGCCGAAGCCTCCGGGCCCCAACTCAATCAGGTTTGTCAGATTGGTGCGGTCGTGTTCAGACCAGGCGAGACAAATACTGAGATGGTCGCCGAACTGGACGGGCGCAGTAGTGCGGTGCCATGCGGCGAGTGCAGCCCCTGAAGCCGGC
>JABIQM010000182.1 GCA_018699415.1 Acidimicrobiaceae bacterium | reverse complement strand
TGTTGCCGTTGTTGAGCGACCAGGAGGTCTCATCTGCGGGCGAGTTCGTCACCACGCACGCCGAGATTGATGTTCCTGGACCGACCCCAGAGGTGATGCTCGCTGCTCTCGGGCCCAAAATGTTGAAGCTCGCCGCCGATCGCACGGCCGGAACGATCACGTGGATGACCGGCCCGAAGACCATTGCCTCACACATCCGCCCCTGTATAGGAGAAGCCCACATCGCAGCCGGTGTGCCGGTTTGGGTCACCGACGATCCCGTTGGTGCTCGTGAGAAGGCGGCGGTCAATCTCGCCATATACGGCCAACTGCCCTCCTATCGAGCCATGCTCGATCGTGAAGGCATGGCGGGTCCCGGTGAGATGGTGCTCGCAGGCGATCTCGACACCATCCGCGCCGGTCTTGAGGAGTATCGCGACGCTGGTGTCGATGAGGTTGCCCTCAACGTGTTGGGCTCTGGCGATGCTGTCGAAGGCGCTTGGGAGCTTGTTGAGTCGATGGGTGGGTCCCTCTGATGCCAGGCGGTCCCGCCGCTTCGTCATCAGGTAACCCCCAGCCCCTGGGCGGTAATGAAATGCCGCGCTTCGGCGGCATCACCACGTTTATGCGGTTACCCAACCGATCAGAGCCGGCCGACTTGGACGTTGGCATCTTCGGCGTCCCATTCGACCTTGGCACCTCGAATCGGCCGGGCGCCCGGTTCGGCCCGCGCGGTATCCGCGAGGAGTCGGTCATGATCCGACCCTTCAACATGGCAACCCGTGCGGCACCGTTTGACTCGCTTCGTATCGATGATCTTGGTGACGTCGCCACCAACGCGTTCAACAAGGACGATTCCATTGCCCGCATCGAAGCTTTCGCCGGCAACCTCTTGGCTCATGGTCTGAAAACGGTAGCGATCGGCGGTGATCACACGATCGCGCTCCCGATGTTGCGGGCGATGAAGAAGGTCCATGGACCGGTCGGCATGGTGCATGTCGATGCTCACACCGACATCAACGACGACATGTTCGGCGAGAAGATCGCCCACGGAACTCCGTTCCGGAGGGCGGTAGAGGAGGGTCTACTCGACTGCGATCGGGTTGTGCAGATTGGGGTGCGTGGCACTGGCTATGCGGCCGACGACTTCGACTGGTCCCGTGAGCAAGGTTTCCGGGTTGTGCAGGCTGAGGAGTGCTGGCACAAGTCACTCGATCCGCTCATGGCGGAGGTGCGCGAGAAGGTCGGCGGCGGCCCCGTTTACCTTTCCTTTGACATCGACGGACTCGACCCTGCCTACGCCCCCGGTACGGGCACGCTCGAGATTGGCGGCCTCACCACTCCCCAGGGGATCGAGATTATTCGCGGCTGTTACGGACTTGACATCGTCGGCTGTGACCTTGTCGAGGTCGCGCCCATCTATGACGCGTCCGGAATGACCTCTCGAATTGCCGCTGACCTCATCTACGAGATGCTGTGCGTGCTCCCAGGAGTCGAACGCCGAGACGACTAGCGCCTACGGTCGGGGTATGACCGAATTTGCTGTTGACCACAGCGACATGGTGGCCACCGTCACCATCAGCTTCCCTAAAGCCAAGAACGCGATCGAGACCGAAGGATGGTCGACGCTTCAGACGATCCTCAACGACCTTGCCAACGATGACGGCGTTCGCTGTGTGGTCATCACCGGGGAAGGCGAGGACTTCTGCAGCGGAGCGTACGTCGGAGCTGGCCGGGATCGAGGCAACGACAGCCACGGCTTGTTGGCAATGCGCCGAGTTGGTCAGTGCTGCAACACCTTGTTCAACCTTCCCAAGCCGACGATCGCCCGCGTCAACGGCGTTGCCGCAGGCGCTGGAATGAACCTGGCCCTCGCCTGTGACTTCGTGCTCGCCTCTGACCGCAGTCGGTTCAGCGAGATCTTTGCCCGGCGCGGCCTCAGCATCGACTTCGGCGGATCGTTTATTCTCCCGCGCATTGTCGGGATGCAGAAGGCCAAGGAGTTGGTCATGCTGGCTGAGGTGATCGACGCTGCGTATGCAGACGAACTGGGGCTCGTCACCAGGGTGGTTCCTGAGGGTGATCTCGACGATCTTGTTGCCGAGTTCGCCGGCAAACTCGCCGCTGGCCCTCCGGTTGCTCTCGCCGCCAGTAAGAAGCTTCTCAATCAGTCGTTCACGTCGACGCTCGACGAGGCATTGGAATTCGAGGGGTTTGCTCAGACGGTCCAGTTCGCCACTGACGATGTGAAGGAAGCCGGTGCCGCGTTCATCGAGAAGCGTCAGCCGAGATTCAACGGTCGATAGCTGGCTGAGATCCACAGCATGGTCTTATGCTTCGCAGATGACAGCATCGACAGTCTTGGGCGCCCATCTCATCGGCGGCGAATGGATCGACAGCGGGCCGACGGCCGTGAGCGACAACCCGGCGCGCCCGGGCGAACCGGTCGGCGAGTATCGGGTTGGCGATAGCGATACTGCCGGAGATGCAATCTCGGCTGCCGTGGACGCCCGCGCGACGTGGGGTTCGACGTCATTTGCAGTCCGAGCTCGAATCCTTGAACAGGTCGCCAGCCTCATGGAAGCACGTGCCGAAGAAATCGCCACGCTGTGCACGCTCGAAGAGGGCAAGACCATCGCCGAGTCGCGTGGTGAGGCTGGTCTCGCGGCAGAGACGTTCCGCTTCCATGCGGGAATGGCGAAGACCTCAACCGAACGAATCTTCCCCACCGGTACGCCCGGAGAAACAATTCGCACGGTCCGAGTACCGCTCGGTGTGGTGGGCATCATCACGCCCTGGAACTTCCCGATCCAGATTCCGGCCTGGAAGATCGCCCCGGCGCTTGCGGCGGGCAACTGTGTCGTCTGGAAGCCGGCGAGCAATACGCCGCTCACTGCGGCTGCAATCGCTCGCGTATTTGATGATGCGGGTGTTCCAGCTGGTGTTGTGAACCTCGTGCTCGGCCCCGGGTCGATGGGTAACGCGATCGTTACCGATCACCGAGTCGACGGCATCACCTTCACCGGTTCAGTGCCGGTCGGCTTCGGCATCAGAGAGGCCGTCACAGCTCGCAACGGCCGAGTT
>JABIQM010000102.1 GCA_018699415.1 Acidimicrobiaceae bacterium | reverse complement strand
GATAGTTCGACATCCCGTTGACCAGGACAGCATCGACATCCGGCGCCCGCTCGCACGTGTACCGCATCGAGTCACGCGCGAGTTCACCGGGGAAAATCCACGTGTGATCGTTCACCTCTTGCTGCGTCTGGTACCAACCCTGGTCAATGAAGTTGCCGTACCAGACCACGTCGATGTCGGCGCTGCGCAGAAAGCGCACAACACCATCTCGCCAATCCGGCCAAAAATAGACCGAGTTCAACGCCACTCGCTCGTAGCCGTTGGCTTCGCATGCCTCCACAAGTGTCAACCCGGCCATATGGAACGGCGTCTCGTAGCGCTCACTGACCTCCGCCACGAAGGCGCGTATGTCGTGCACGTCGGTTCCGTTGGCGTGAACCCAGTTGGTGCCTACCTGCCCAACGACGTCGGCCCCGCTATTACTCATCGTATGCACCACCTCTTCGAGGAGGTGGAAATTGTCGGCGCGCTGACCGAGTTCGTGGGCATAGCCGGGAGCGTGGAGCAGTCGCCCATGTACGCCGACTGTTTCCGGAGAGATCCGGAGGAAATCGCTCGGAGCTGCGTCGAAATCCATTGGGGGCGCCGTGAACCCAACCTGATACGGGAACAGCTTTTTGGTCGGATCCGACCATTTCTCGGGTTTGGACATCAGTCGACGAGTCCATCCACTACGACACTGGCGCGCTCGTGGTGAAGGTCGGTGGCCCGGCCGTAGATGGTCTCAGAATGAAATGGTCGATTCATTCGGTACGGATCATGCACGTAGGTGGGCAGACCGATGAAACGCGTCGTCGCCCCCGTATTCGCCGTGACGCGGTGCATGGAGTATCGACCAGCAAAGAGTTGGAGATCGCCGGGCTGGAGATCCAACTCGTGCACGCCCTCGCGTCCCCCATTGAGCACATGACCAACTCGCTCATAATTCTCTTCGTTCGGGTTACGGATGTTGGGCACATACTCGAAGATGCCGCCCTCGTCGGCGCGCTGCACAAGGACGCTGACCGTGAACTCGTTGCCATCGAAGTGCCACGGAAATGTGCAGCCAGGGTCAGTGACGCCGTACGGGTTGCGGCCCAACGGATCGGCCCATCGGTAGATGGGCCGCGAAACGCCGAGGCATTCCCAAATGAAATGCAGGAAAACGTCCGAGTCGTAGAGCTTCCGCAGGATCGAACCCTCGGTGAGGACGTCTGAATTGATGAAGCCGCTCTTGCGTTGCTGCATCGTTCGGCGCGGGTGGCCTTGGGGAAAGGTGCCATCATCGGGCGAGAAGTACGGGTTGTGAACTTCATAGGTCCTGAATGTCAGGTCGTGGAGCGAAGTCGCCTCGGCCGCCATCGCCTCGACTGCATTGGGCCGTATGAAGTCTGAGATCCGACAGCAGCCAAGCACCCCCATGTCGTCGCGAGCTGAAGCGACCAGATCGGATCGTGCCGAATCGCCTATGTCGTGGATCGGGAAGGTGTCGAGATCAATCATCTCCTCGAGATCGATTTCGGCTGCGGCGAAGGCAGTTGGCACACAAACCTCCCCACAAGGCACTGGACGTTCGTTCAGTTCACAATGTAGATCGAGAACTCAGCAGTGTCCACGACCCGATCGGCTCTCTGCGTTGCGCACCGGCGACGCTCTCAGTGCAATGATGCCCACATGCCTGTCGACGTCGAAGTCCGCGGCCCCGTGGCGATCATCACCCTTGCCCGCACCGAGAAGCGAAACGCTGTCAACAGCGAGATGACAAGCGCAATCGATACCGCGCTCAACGACTTTGAAGACGACGACAGCCTCAGGGTGGCCGTCCTCACCGGCGGACCCCACGTCTTCTGTGCCGGCACCGATATCGCCGAAGGTTCCGGCACGCCGACTGAACGGGGCGGCCTTTATGGTGTCATCGGCCGGAAGAGTCCGAAGCCGATCATCGCCGCCGTCGAAGGCTTCGCGTTTGGCGGTGGTCTTGAGATCGCGCTGGCCTGTGACCTCATTGTGGCTGCGAGCACTGCCCAGTTCGGACTACCCGAAGTCCGCCGGGGACTGGTGGCGACGAGCGGCGGGCTGTTCCGTGCACCGCGAGCGCTCCCCCTCAACATCGCCCGCGAGATGCTCTTGACCGGCGACCCGATCTCGGCCGATCGCGCTGAGCGCCTCGGCCTGGTCAATCGGGTGACCGAGCCAGGAGCGGCACTCGACGGAGCTCTTGCACTCGCCGAACGAATCGTGCTCAACGCCCCGACATCGATCCGAGAAACACTCGGCGCGCTCGAAGCAATCGTTGCTCACAGCGATGATCGCGGCTGGCAAGCCACCACCACGGCTCGTGAGGTGATCTACGCCAGCGAAGACCGCAAGGAAGGAGTGTCGGCGTTCTTTGAGCGCCGAACCCCGAAATGGCCAGGCTGTTGAGTCGAGCGTGCCTCAGCCCGTCGACGCATCCAAGATCAACGATTGGGAGAATGAACCTGAGGTAGGGATGAAACCTGCTCCATCCGCAGTTCGATGCCCGTTTCTTCACCAAATTCGGTCAGGGCCGCCCGAGTCGACGTGTCGAACTCCCAGACCCACGCCTCAATCTCGTCGAGCCATTCGCCGTAGGCCAATGCTTCGTTGATCCGCTTCAACACGAAACGAGCCGCATCGACTGTCGCCATCGGGACATCGATCACGCGCTCGCTGGCAATCCGATTCGGCGAATCGGCCACTTCAGGGGCGAGTTGCAACGCACGCTCGACAGCGATGTTGGCAAGAGTGTTCAACTGCATCGCCCCAGCCTCTTCCGCGATCCTCTTCTCGCGACGACGGGCCTTCTTCCGCTCAGATTTTGATAGCGCCCGAGGCTCTTCCATAGGCGCACGCTACCGGCATCAAGCGCTGACCTCGGGCTCGAGTGATTTCGTGGTGAAGCGACCCGCGGACTTGCGTGCTTAGCTGAGGTGCGTGCGGACGAGCCGTGGCTCCTGAACGAAAGACGCGATCTTGCGACGAGGCACCGACTATCTGAGCTCTTTGGACGACGGACGCAAGGTGATGGTCGACGGTGAGGCCATCGAGAATGTCACCGACCACCCCGCCTTCGCGGGCGTGGCCCGATCTGCGGCTCGGTTGTTTGATGCCGCCGATGACGACCCCGAGATGCAACACATCGATCCGCGACTCGGCCCCGATCCGGTCAATCGGGTTTACGCTCTGCCGCGCACCCAGGAAGATTTGGCCGGGCGGCGCACGTCGATCGCCAAGTGGGCCGAGTTGACCCACGGGTTCCTCGGCCGAACCCCCGATCACGTCGGAGGCATCTTCGCGGCCTATGACCTCGGTGCAGATGTGTTCGCTCGCGGCGGTCAAGGCTACGCCGACAATGTGCGGCGGTTCCGCAAACGCATCGCCAACGAGAGCCTCTACCTCACATACACGATCATCCCACCCCAAGACGACCGTTCCAAGATCGGCAACGAGCACGCCGAACCCAAACAGGTGCACGTCGTGGAGGAGCGCGACGACGGAATCGTCCTGCGAGGTGCACAGATGCTCGGGACCAGCGCCGCAATCGCCGACTATGTCTACATGACGTGCCTGTTGCCACTGAAGCCTGGTGACGAGGACTTTGCCATCTCCTGTGTTGTGCCTTGCGGCGCCCCCGGACTCACGTGGTACAGCCGGACCCCCTACGCCGTTGGCAAGCCCTCCGTCTGGGACTACCCACTGTCGACCCGACTCGACGAGACCGACTCGCTCGCAGTACTCGACGACGTGTTCGTCGCGTGGGAAGACGTCTTCATCTACCGAGACATCGACATCTTGCGAGCCCAAACATCTGAAACCGAATTCCGCGCCTACGGCAACTCACAGGCTCAGATCCGTCTCGCCGCAAAGCTCAAGTTCCTGATCGGTTTGGCATACCGGATGGTCGAATCCAACAACGTCGTCCATCTCCCAGGCGTGCAGGAGAAACTGGGTGAGATTGCTGCGCTGGCCGCCATGGTGGAAGGAATGGTCTACGCCGCAGAGGTGAACGCCATCGTAATCGACGGCGCCTACGTGCCGAACGGTCGGTTCATCCACGCTCCGATGGCGTTGCAATCCGACACGTATCCGCGCGTGCTCAACATCATTCGTGACCTGGCCGGCGGCGGACTGATCCAGACGCCTTCGAGTGTCCGTGACTTCACCAGCCCAGAGACTGCGGACGACATTGCCCGCTACTACTCCGCCAGCAACTCCGACGCTGCCGAGCGGGTGAAGCTATTCAATCTGGCCTGGGACGCTATCGGTAGCGAATTCGCCGGCCGTCATCACCAGTACGAGATGTTCTACTCTGGGCCACCATTTGTGATGAAGATGCTCAATACACAGAAGTACGGCTACGAGGAGGCCACGATGCTGGTCGACAACTTCCTCGATACCTACGACATGAACACCACGGTGATGGATCGATGAGCGTCGGGCTCCCCGAATCCTGGATGCTCGTGGTGAGCGCCCGCGTCGATCCCGCAGTCGAAGAGGACTGGAACCGCTGGTACGACGAGGTCCATCTCCCTGAGATCGCCGAATGCCCGGGCTTCATCGATGCAGCTCGCTATGTCACTGCCGATGATCATGGCCAGCGTCGCTACCAAACCATCTATCGACTCGAGTCGCCTGAAGCCATCCACTCCGTGGAGTTCAGCGAGCGGCGGGGCTGGTACCAGTTCGACCAGCATGTCGAAGCAGACGTCCGCCTCTTTCAGCGAACCGGGACCACCAATGACTGATAACGCCGACAGTTGGTACTGGGAACGCAACTGGAACAATTATCGACGAGGTTCGACTCGGGTCCGGGTGAGATGGGCCGGCGGCCAAGCTGAGGCATTAATCTTCGATGAAGGTGTACCTCTCACTGCTCACGCCTTCCTTGCTCGACTACCGATCGAAGTCTCGGTCGTGCACGTCGCCTGGAGCGGCGAGATGGTGATGAGTACCGGAGGCCACGCCCTCGGTGTCGCCGAGCAAGAAAACCGTGTTCGTCTCGTCCGCGTCGGCGACCTCTCATTCGATCCGAAGTTCGATGAGATCACCCTCACCTACGGCACCGCAGAAGCGCGACTCCCCGACGGCCCCAACGTGTTGACTGTCTTCGGTCAGATCGTCGAAGGCATCGAGGCCGTAGCGGCCTTTGGCCGCCGCACCCGTTTCGAAGGAATGCAGACGATCATCTTCGAGACACTCGACGACAACTGAACTCGTCCTAGACGACGGGTGACTACGAGAACCGGGTGAACGGCGCTGCCGGTGCTCCTCGCTCGACGCGGGCGTCGAAAGGGCGAACGACCACCGACTCGAACAAACCGGCGCGGTTGTAGGGCTCCGCCGCGATGAACGCATCCGCTGCTGCCCGATCAGTGAAATCACCGATGATGAGGCTGCCGATGATGACGCCATCGTCGTTCGTAAGTGGCCCGCCGACATACATGAAATCGATGTGCTCACCAACCCAGGCCGAGTGAGCGTCTGCGGTGGAAGACCGGATTTCGCGTCCGTCGGGGCGGTCGTGCATGACAAAGGCAAAAAGCATCAGAGTCTCTCTCGGTAGCTGGCAGTCGTGGCGCGCTGGGAAAGGAACGACCGCAGCGTGTCGTTGAACTGAGTTGGTCGCTCAAGGTTGCTGAGATGACCGGCGCCCTCGAGCACGGCAAGTCGTGCGTCAGCGATCAGACTGACCATTTCCTCCCCGATCGAAGGCGGACTAAGTCGGTCGTGTTCACCGAAAATCAGCTGAACAGGCACGTTGATCTCGTCCATTGCCGCCAATGCATCAAAGACTGTCGTGGCCATCAACGTCTTCAGGTAGGGCTCCACGCGGAGCAACACGATGCTGTCGAAAAGCTCGGCAGCGATCTCGGGCGCACAATCTGGCGACACCAACGACTCCACGAGCGCAGGCGCCAGATCCGCGAATGTCTTGCCCTCGCGGAGTGGCTTCTCTCGCAGCGCCAAGAAATCGCGTCGCTTCTCGTCACTCATTGCATTGAACCCGTAGAAGCAGTCGCAAAGGGTGAGCGTGGCGACGCGCTCAGCATGAAGAGGGAAGAATGTCAGCAGGATCCGCGCCCCCATCGACAGGCCAACAAGGTGAGCTTTCTCGATGTTTTGCTGATCGAGTAGTCGAAGGAGATCATCGGCAAAATGCGTGAAGCGTCGCTCCCCGGGGACATCTGCGGAATCTCCGTAGCCGCGGGCATCCCATGCCATCGTGCTGAACTCGTCTTCGAGGGCGCGTTGTTGCCGGGCCCAGTTGGTGCGGTTCCCGCCGATGCCATGCAAAAATACGACGGGAGGACCGTCACCAACGAGGTCGCAGGCAAGCTCAGGGACTCCGGAGATCCGAATCGTTTCCATCACACAGCCTCTAACCCGACATCTCCCCCGTCGCTAGGACGAAGGCTCCGGATCATGGTGGACAATGACACATGGAACGTCCACTCGGCGTGCCAGTCCAGCCGGCACATTGGCCTTGAGCCATCGCGATGCAGAGGGCGGGAGAGTCGACAGATAAATCCCCTCTACCGCCTCACGCTCTATTGCGACCTTGATCGCCGTAACGGGATCGGCATCACCAATCTCACCGTTTGCAGATACCCCGAGGTCAACAATCAAACCCAACTGCTCTTCGAGTTGTGCCCGGGCCCGACTCAGATCTCCACCCGCTCGAAGAGGCACAACGACATGGAACCGGGCCTGAGGCGTCTTTGCAACAAGTTTCGCCAACTCGACCATGAGCGATCCACCGCCCAGGGATTCATTGCCCACAACGAGATAGAGAGGGCCCACTGGATCACGCCGCTGGAGCACCGGTGCAAGCCACCCGGGTTCGAGTCGTTCGAGCGCTAGTTCATCGCTTCGTGAGCGCACGATGTCGGCTCGGGTGCAGATTCCGACCAGCAGTCCACCTTCGACAACCGGGAGATGGGTGAGTCCCTCCTCTGCCATCAGTCGCATGGCATCAACCAGGCTGGCGTTGGGGTTGATACTTACCAAGTCTGACGATGCGACTTCGCCCACCAAGGCCTCACGCTGGAGGTTCTGACTTATCAGGTCGCGTCGCGTCACCATTCCAACGCAGTGGCCGTCGTCATCGATGATCGGGAATGCGCCACGCTCACCTCGTGCGACACGATCGGCAACGTCTCCGACAGTATCCTCGCGACTGATCGTGTCGACCACACGGTTCATAACATCGACGACTGCGGTGGTCCGCAGCGAATCGGCGACGAGTTCGCTGCCAACTCGGATGCCGCGACGCGAGAGTTTTTCCGTGTACATGCTCTCGCTCGACAAGGTGCTGAAAACGAGAGCGGAAATCACGCTTGCCAGCATCAACGGTAAGACAACATCGAAGTCTTGGGTCACCTCGAACACGAACACGATCGCAGTCAGCGGGACGCGCGCAGCCGCCCCAAACACTGCCGCCATGGCCACCACAGCGATCGCTCCCTCGGAGATGTCGAGGCCAGGGGCAATTGCAGAAGTCATCGCGGCGAAGATCCCGCCGAACGTGGCACCCATCAGCAGCACAGGAGCCAGCGTTCCCCCTGACGTGCCCGATCCGAGAGCGACCCACCAGGCCACCATTTTGGCCACCAAAACCGCAATAAGCGTCGTCAGGGCCAACTCGCCAGCGAGGACGTCGTCGATGACGTCATAGCCAACACCCAACGATCGCGGCACAAACAACCCAATGCTGGCGAACACCAGCGCACCGATTACCGGGTGCCAGAAGATCGGCAATCGCAGCGAGCGGAACCTTCGCTCTGCTTCGAAGAGGCCTTTCGCAATGACAACAGCCACCAGTCCGCTTGCGAGCCCGACAACGGCAAACAGCGGGAGTGCCCCGAGGCCGGCGTAGTCGTGGTCGGGGGCGGTGAAGAGTGGACCACTGCCAAACAGGGCAGCATGGGCACCGCCACCGATTGATGTCGCAACAACGAGGGGGATGAGTGACCGCATCGACAACTCGAACAGCAATAACTCGACAGCAAGAAGCAACGCCGCCAGCGGTGCACCAAAAGTGGCGGCCATTCCGGCGGCCGCTCCCGATGCAAGCAAGATCTTTCGTTCCGATGGAGTCACGCGCACGATCTGACCCACCATTGAGCCGAGCGCCGCACCGGTCACGATGATCGGGCCCTCCGCACCGAAGGGGCCGCCGGTACCGATCGCGATCGCCGCTGACAACGGCTTGGCCACCGCCGTGCGTGGAGCGATCCGACTCTGCCGACGAAGGACCGCCTCCATAGCTTCTGGGATGCCATGGCCGCGGATGATCGGCACACCTCTGGCAATGACCGCAATCACTAGGGCCCCGATCACCGCAGCAATCGGAAGTCGCGGTGAGGGTTCCAATTCTGAGAGCGACGGAATCTCACCCCAATGCCACTCGCCCAACAAGGCGACGCTCGTAATCAAGCTGATCGTACGGACCAACAAGTAGGCGGCTCCACCAGCGAT
>JABIQM010000003.1 GCA_018699415.1 Acidimicrobiaceae bacterium | reverse complement strand
CGTAGGCGACGGCTTCTCGCCAAGCAGCGGCGTGGCCGACATCGACGGCGCCGTGGTATGCACCAACGCCGGTACGACTACCGAGAAGAACATCGCCGAAGCCGCCGACCTGCTGGGCATCACCATCACGCTCAACACGTTTGAGGACTTCGACATCGTCAGCCAGAACTTCATCGAGGGTGCTTGCGACGTCATCACCACGGACGGCTCCGGCCTCGTTGGTCGTAAGGCTGAGCAGCAGCCTGCCGACCAGGAGTGGGTCATCTTCCCGGGTCAGCCGATCTCGAAGGAGCCGCTCGGCCCGACCTACGGTCAAAACCAGTCGCGCTTCGCTGATGCCGTCAACTGGACCGTCTACGCCATGCTCATCGCTGACGAGTACGGCGTGAACCAGGCCAACGTCGACGACTTCGTCGGCTCTGATGGTGAACTCGG
The DNA here is from genome assembly GCA_018699415.1 of Acidimicrobiaceae bacterium. Classification (GTDB taxonomy): domain Bacteria; phylum Actinomycetota; class Acidimicrobiia; order Acidimicrobiales; family Aldehydirespiratoraceae; genus JAACCU01. Next base: position 3,950 of record JABIQM010000003.1, on the reverse strand, counting down.
CCGCCTCCTCGGTGGCGAGGGCGAAGTTCAGTCGGCCATGGGCTTGGCTCCCGATGCCTTCTACCAGGTGATCAAGCAGGTCGGTAGCTACTCCGATCTGTGGGACCGCCACCTCGCTCCGTTGGGCCTAACGCTCCCCGGCTCGGTCAACGATCTGTGGACCAACGGTGGCCTCATGTACCCGCCGCCGGCACGCTGATCATTTAGCGACGAATATCTGAACACCTCGCCGAGCCCCGAGATTTCGGGGCTCGGCCGGTGACCAGGGTGCTGAGGTCGTACGCGGCGTCAGCACCCGAGCCACTGGCAATGAGGAGCGGCCTTTAAACCGTTCGATAACGGCAGATCCGGGAGGATTGCACGGGTGTCTGACCCCACCGAACGAACACTGGTCGAAACAGCGGCAACTCGACCGCCGTTCTATCGTGACGCCATAGTCGTCAAATGGCTGGCGCAGATCCTCACGCTTGCCGTCGTCCTGTTTGCGGCAATCTTCTTGGCGCGCGAAGCCGGCGACGGCCTACGAGCCAAGTCGATCCAAACTGGCTATGGATTCCTCGATGTCGACCCGGACATCGCGTTGGGCGAAGGCATCGACACCGACCCGGCCACCGGTGGCCGTGCGCTCTGGGTGGGCATGGTCAACACCATCCGGATGGCGGTCGCTGGCATCTTCCTGGCGACGATCCTCGGGACTTTGATCGGTATCGGTCGCCTGTCGAGTAACTGGCTGGTGGCCAAGCTGGCCAGTGCGTTCATCGAGTACATGCGCAACATCCCACTGCTCGTGCACATCATCCTCTTCTTCGTCACGATCGCCACAGTCTTTCCAGGGTTTGGCGGCGACATCGACTCGGTCACCGGCGAGGTCATCCAGGGGCCGATACCTGGGGTGCTCCACATCTCAAACAAGGGCATCTCGATCCCCCGACTGCACATCGACGACGGCTTCTATCAATGGATGATCATCGTCGTAGTCGGTCTCGTTACGGCCCGATGGGTGGCGAGGAAGCGTCACGAAGTCCAGGACCGGACGGGCGCCGAGAGTTACCCCATCTTCAGTGCCATTGGTGTTGTCCTCACGTTCGCGCTCGTCGGCTGGTTCATCCACCCGATCTTCGGCTGGGTCGGCGACGCAATCTTCGCCCCGATTCGCGACCTTCTCAACGGGACGCCAGAGGCGCTCGTCCAGGTTCTCCTCACCATTGTTGCGGTCGCTAGCGCGGCCTGGTGGATCTGGCGCTTCTTCGATGCCCGCAGAACGCCCGGAGGGTCAGCGAAGCTCACCGATGACGACTGGTTCCGCGTCATCTTCGCTGGCGTCATAGCTGCCGCTGCCGGGTTCGTGTTCCTCGTGTTGTGGCCCGGTCTGTCCAGCTGGCTGATCAACTCCGGGAGCGACCTCTTTGATGTTCTGGCGAATAAGTTTGGTGACGGCAGAGGCAGCGTCATCGATGATCCGCCGATCAACGTGAGCATGCCCGACCTTGAAAAACGCGGGAACTTTGCCAACATGGGGCCGTCCGGCCTCAACCTCACACAGGGCTTCGCGGCGGTATTCTTCGGAATCGTGCTGTACACGGCGGCGTTCATCGCGGAGATCGTCCGCGGTGGCATCCTGGCGGTGCCCAAGGGCCAGACCGAGGCCGCTCAGGCCATTGGTCTGCGGCGTTCCACCATGATGCGCCGTATCATCCTGCCGCAGGCATCCCGAGTTAGCCTCCCGCCGCTCGGCAATCAGTACCTCAACCTCACCAAGAACACGTCGCTTGCGATCGCCGTCGGTTACACCGACGTCGTTCAGGTCGGCCAGACGATCTTCAACCAGACAGGACGAAGTCTCGAGGTCTTCATCATCTGGATGCTCTTCTATCTCGCCTGTTCGTTGACGATCAGCGTGGTCGTCAACTTCTTCAACGTCCGCCTCAAGATCGTGGAGCGCTGAGATGAGCGAGTTCGAACACCTCAGCGGCGGAACCGCCGAAATCATCGCGCAGGCCGACCAGCGCGAGGCCGAAGAGCGCGCGAGTCGCCCCGACGAGCCCAGCCTCCCGCCGTTCGAGTGGCTAAAGGTGAACCTGTTCTCGTCAGTCCTGAACACCGTCCTCACCATCGTGTTCGGACTGCTCGGGTTGTACGTCTACCGGAGCCTGCTGAACTGGGCGTTCAGCTACGAACGAGACTGGGATGCCGTCCGCGTAAACATGCGAGCGCTCTTCACGTTCACCTACCCGAGCAGCCAGTACATCCGGATCTGGGTCACGCTCGCCATTGTGCTCACATTAGCCGGCGTGTCGCTTGGGATGAGCCGCATGATCGGGCAGGGCCTCTCGCTCAAGCGAATCAGCATATGGGCCATGGCGTGGGGCGGCGCAGTGATTACCGGCATCCTGCTCACCCAGCCCCACGCGCAGCGCACCGCCACGGGTGAGGTGATGCTCGACGACCGCTTCCAACCCGTGCGTGAAAGTTTCGGCACAGCGCTGGCCGACAGAGGGTGGTGGTGGCTCATCGGGTTGGTCCTCTTCAGTGTTGGACTTGCCATCTGGTGGACCCTCGGCGATCTTCGTCGTCGTACGACCTTTGTCGGTGCCGTCCCGTTCACACTTGGCATACTCGCGTTCCTGGTCTCCACCCTGTGGTGGTACAAGTGGGGTAACTACGGTGAACAGGGCGACATCATCGAGCCCGGCCGGACGGTCAGCGACTCGGCGAAACTGCCATGGACCGTCCTGTGGTTCGTGCTGACGGGCGCTTATCTACTGGGGCGCCGCATCGCCACCACAACTCGTTCCGGCACCGTGCGGGGACTGGTCAACTTCACCTGGTTGTTGACCCCGTTCGTCACGTTCTGGGTGATCTTGCGCGACCCGGTGCTCGACTGGGACCACGTGTGGTCCACCGATCTCCCCATGGCCTTGGCGTTCATCGTCGGCGGTGGCGCGGTGCTCTATCTGCTCACCAAGCCCGATCTCGGTGAGATAGGGCGAGTCATCGGCGTCGTCATCCTCGGGGTGGCTGCCCTCAACTGGGTCACAGCCTTCTTCGGTTGGTACTCCATGCTGCAGAAGGCCCGTATCAGCTTCTTGCTGCTCGCCCTAGTGGCGTTGGCCGCTCACAACTTCGCCGGCGAACGAAAGCAGCGGATCCGCTTGGTGCTCGGCTGGACCGTTCTGATGGTGATCGTGCATTACATGGTCACCATGATGAATACGCCGTCCACGGTCGATGCTCCCGACGAGTTCGTGGGTGGCTTCCTGGTGACCGTGTACATCGCCACGTTCACCATGATCTTCTCGTTCCCGCTCGGCATCCTCTTGGCCCTAGGCCGAACATCGACGTTGCCCGTCTTTCGGGTGCTGTCCACGATCTACATCGAGGTCGTGCGAGGTGTGCCGCTCATCACGATCCTCTTTTTCTTCTCGACGTTCTTGAACATCTTCCTGCCCGTGGGCATGGAAATCGAAAAGCTGGCAGCCGCCGGCCTCGGGTTCTCACTGTTCGCCGCCGCCTACCTCGCCGAGAACATTCGCGGCGGCCTGCAGTCGGTGCGTCGCGGCCAGTTCGAGGCATCCGATGCCCTCGGCCTCACCACGGTTCAGCGAACGGGCTTCATCGTCCTGCCGCAGGCGCTCCGTGTGTCGATCCCGGTACTGGTCGGTGCCACCATCTCCACCTTCAAAGAAACCTCGCTGCTGGCCATCATCGGCATCATCGACTTCCTTCGAGTGGCCAACTCCGTGATCCCAGGCCAGACCCAGTTCCTCGGCGTGAAGATGGAGGGCCTGCTCTTCGTCTGCATGATCTACTGGATCGGCGCCTACAGCATGTCGAAGTTCAGCCAGCGGCTTGAGAAGCATCTCGGCGTAGGGGAGCACTGATGTCTGGCTCTGATCACTCTTATTTCGTCCACCGCACGACCGGCGCGAATCACGCCGACGACAACACGG
>JABIQM010000166.1 GCA_018699415.1 Acidimicrobiaceae bacterium | reverse complement strand
GGATCTCATGAGCCGCCGCCATCGCCGCGATCTTCATCGATTGCCAGGTGCCGTTCCAGATCGTGTCGATGATGGCCACGTCGACAGATTGCTGGTTGAAGTAGGGAACGAATGCGGGCAAGCCGATCTTCGTTTCGAGTGACGCGATCTGGGTGTGAGCGTGGTCGCGGATGAGCCTGAGTGCCTCGGGGGAATCGTTGTCGTACTCAAGCCAGAAGAGGTCGATGTCCTCCAGATGGCGGATGAGCTCCAATACGCCAGCGGTCTTCATGTTGAAGTTGAGATCCAGAAGCAGACCGACATCGTCGCCCGCTCCGTCCCGAAACGCCGTCAACACCTTGTGTACGCCTTCGAGTACCTCTCGGTCCGCGTTCAGCCCCGGGCTGTCATTGATCCCGAAACCCGGCGCCCACGGCAGCAACGACCCATCGATGTCCAAGAAGAGGTTGGTCTTCAGCGCGCTGAAGCCCTTGTCGCGAACCTCCTCTCCAAGAGCCTGGATCCCGGCTACGTCAGCGATCGGATTCCCCACATACCTTCCGTATGCGATCCGCCACGTGCCGCAGTGCGACCAGTAGACGGGTACCCGATCACGCACCCGCCCACCGAGAAGGGTTGTCACAGGTACACCCAGTGCCTTGGCTTTGGCGTCGAGCAACGCATTCTCGATGGCACCGATTCCCTGACCAACCACCGAACCCGCGGCCGGCCGGGTTGCGTAGAAGAGATCGGTATAGATCGGTTCGTGGTCAAACACAGACCGACCGATCAGGCGAGCAGTCAACGCCTCGATCACCGTGCTCACCCCCGGCGAACCGAAACCCTCATCAAATTCACTCCAGCCGACGATGCCTTCGTCGGTCGTGACCTTGCAAAAGTGGTAGTTGCGCCATCCCGCATGACAGTGCAGCGTCTCAACCCCCGTGATGCGTACCTGATCGTGGTCCATGGCTCGATCTTCGCGGATTGTCTCCCCGGATGCACACCGCCACGGGGGAAGGCGCCTATAACGCTCGGGTTCGCTCAGCCCCATCGTAGAGAACCGCAGACAAGGCATCGTTCGCCGCGGCACGAGCCGTAACTGCCCCCGCCGCCAACTCGGCGCGCGGTGGAGTAACTGTAATGAACGATGTGTGAGGCTGGGCGCCCCGCACCGCAAGTACGTGATGCTCGCCACGGGTGGGGCGCACGTCGGCACCCAAATAACCTTGCAAGGCCACCCCTACACGGCGACCTTGCGTGCGATTGGGCTGAGATCCATGGACGAGCCAGGGATGATGCAGCGACATCTGGCCGGGGCGAAGCACCAAGTCGATCGCCGAGGCTTCATTGATCCCGGCGACGGTTTGACCTCGCGTCAAGATGTTGTCCGCACCAAACGTGTCATTGTGCTCGGCCCGACCCTCGTGCGAGCCAGGGATAACCGACACACACCCGCTCTGGCGATCCGATGCAGTGAGCGCTATCCAGGCGGTCACAAAGTTGTCCGGCTCGAGCCCAAGGTAGAACGCGTCCTGATGCCAGCTGACAAACGACGATGAGTCTGGTTCCTTGATGAAGAGCACGCTCGATGACAGCGAGATATCGGGACCGATGAGGCTCTCGGCGGGGTCCACGATTCGAGGATCGAGAGCCAGTTCGGCGAGAAACGGAAAGACCAAGTGCGCGTTGTTGCGATGTTCGGCATTGAGTTCCATTGGGAAGCACGCTTCAGCCTTCTCCAACAGCCGAAGCAGCTCACCAGCCTCGTCCTCACCCATGACGTCGACAGGGGCAACCCAACCATGCTGTCGATAATGCGCCACTTGAGCGTCAGTGAGACCGGCCACGGTATCCAGCCTACGCCACCAACCAGATAGGCCTCCACTCCCCCGGTGGTGTAACAAACCTCAGTGACTTCGTTCTTCCGCCAGCTTCGCGAATCGCAGGAGCTGATCATTCTTTGTGGAGCGACCTTCCTCGTTATGGCCGGCCAAGGCGTCGTGTCCCCCGTCCTGCCCCTGTACGCGAAAGACTTCGGGGTTAGCGCCACGATGGTCGGGCTCACGCTCACCGTCTTCGCGCTCGCCAGGCTCATCGTCAACATCCCCGCAGGACTGATTGCGGACCGATTCGGTCGGCGAATCCTTCTCGTTGGCGGACCGGTGATCACATCGATTGGAATGTTCGGGTCGGGCCAGGCCGATGACATCTGGGAACTGCTGGTCTGGCGTTTCATCGCTGGAGGTGGATCAGCCTTCTTCATGTCGGGG
>JABIQM010000004.1 GCA_018699415.1 Acidimicrobiaceae bacterium | reverse complement strand
CTGCTGATCAATTGCGCCGGCACCGATGCCCGCAGCTTCGGGGCGCCACCGGGGGAGCGGGGCCCCTTCGATCTCGACGCCGAGACCTTCAATGCCGTGATGGAAGTGAACGCCACCGGTCCGATGCTGGTGACCAAGACATGCTCCCGCTGTTGCGGGCCGGCCGAGACGCAATGGTCATCAATGTCAGCTCCCAGCTCGGTTCGATGGCTTTGGCACAGACCATGGGAGCCGACACCGTGTACAACGTGTCGAAGGCGGCGCTCAACATGCTCAGCCTGAAGACGGCGACGGCTGTGCGAGACGACGGTATCGGTGTCGTGATGATCCATCCCGGTTGGGTGCGAACCGACATGGGTGGCCCGTCGGCTGCGCTCACGGTCGACGAGTCGGCGAACGCCATCGTCGACACCATCGAGTCGCTGTCGATCGAGGACAGTGGTCGATTCATTCGCTGGGATGGCACCGACCATCCGTGGTAAAGCCAGGACCGGTAACTCGACCGATCGGGGAAATCGGCCTAGTTTTCCGGCTATGGACTCTACTGCATCCGGCGAGATCGTTCCCGGTATCGATGCCGCATCCGTTGACAAGGCGCTCTCGTCCACGCGGGTGGTCCGCCGTCGACTCGACTTCGACCGGCCTGTCGATGAGCAGATACTGCTGGACTGCATCGACATCGCAGAGCAGGCCCCGACTGGTGGCAATCAGGGGAGTCGGCGCTGGATTATCGTCACCGATCAACGTGTGAAGGACAAACTCGCCGTCCTGTACATGGAAGCGGCAGGGCAATGGATGATCGAGTCCGCCGAGAAGATCGCCGGTACAGGTCACCCGCAAGAGAAGGTCATGGCGTCAGCCGCCTACCTGGCCGAGCACCTGGCCGAAGCTCCCGCCATCGTCATCCCCACGATTATCGGCGAACACGACGGAAGCGGACGGCCCGGCTTGTTCGACTCGGTCATCCAGTCGGTCTGGAGCTTCTCGGTAGCGCTACGGGCGCGTGGCCTCGGCTCGGCGTACACAACCGCCATCCTCGGAAAGCGCAAGGAGTTGGCGGATCTGCTTGGTGTTCCACCGGGCATCACAATGATCGCAATGCTCCCGGTGGGATGGACCAAGGGAACCGAGTTTCGGGAAGCTCCCCGGCTCCCAGCTCGAGAGGTCACGTTCTATGACACCTACGGGCGAACGTGGGTAGAGGGTCCGAGTGACCCGCACCGCCACGCCGACGGCCCCGGCGCCTTCGTTGAGGTCGACGTGAAAGCTGCGCCTGAGTTTCTCTGGCCCTATGTTTCCGACATCTCGTTCAGCGCTGACTACAGCGACGAGTTCAAGGGCGCACGTTGGGGGGACGAAGTGACGCAACCCGCCGTCGGTGCCCGTTTCATCGGTGCCAACAACAACGAGTTCCTGGGGGATTGGGAGATCGATTGCTTCCTGAATCGCTACGACGAAAACCGCACGTTCGGCTGGGTGTCATCTGATGCCGATAATCCGGGAGCTCAATGGTGGTTCGACACGAGTCCCATCGCCGGTGCAACCCGGCTGCGGTTTTCTGTGCGAATCGGTCCCGGACCGTCAGGTCTCACGATGGCGATCGCGAACATGCCCGACAAGGAGCCTCGGATCATCGAACGCCGAATCCAGGGTCTGACCGCCAATATGACCCGGGTCGTCAACGGCATCAAGCAAGCCGCTGAAGGCGATGCTGCTGCGGGGCGGTCCGAACGTAGCGGGACCGCGACCAAGCCGCCGCTTCACTGAGGAAGTAGGAGAACCATGGATTCCGTCACCACCGCCAAGCTCATGCGTGGCTCGATCGGCATGTTGGGCATGCAGTGGCTCATGTGCCCGTCCACCAATACCAAGGCGCACGCCGCGGGTATGCCCGACGGGCTCGCTGCCTACGCGATCGGTCGACTTGGCGTGATGGGTGATTGTCCCGTTGATGACGTGATCGATGCCGCGTACTTCCTTGCCCCCGACTACCTGCGCGG
>JABIQM010000172.1 GCA_018699415.1 Acidimicrobiaceae bacterium | reverse complement strand
GCCACAACGAACGCCGATGCCCAGCCGAACCGGCGGACAACACGTTTCTCGCCTGGCGTGACGGTTCGCCAGAACCAGGTAATTTCCGTGGCGAGCCGTGAGCGCATCGCGGCGACTGTACCGAGGCACCAGCTTTAGGTGCTTCAACAGTGATGGAAACCTGATCCGGCGTGTGGAGTTGCCGGGAATCGAACTCGCGACAACCTGGTTGCACGGCACGATCAGGATTCACTCACAGCCACCGGGTACTTCTGGTAACCGGCCGTTCTGAAAGCGGATAGGACGATAGTTTTCTGCCGTGTACAAAATGATGGTCAGTGCTTTTGGAACTGCGTTCGTCGCCCTGGCTCTTATCGGGTGTGCGGGCGACAACTCATCTTCTCCTGGGACCGGGGTCTTAACCACCGAGCCGGCTGCTGCCCCGGACTCAGACCATGGTGGCTGCCTCGCCGGCGATGAGTTCGGTCTCTCCGATGAAACGCCGGAACCTGAATGTCTCGGGGAAACCCTTTCGCAGGTTGAACGATCGGAAACAGCTCCGCCTCCACTCAGGATGGTCTTCGAACATCCAGAGTTCGATTGCTTGAACGTTATGTTCGACATGTTTGTGGATGTGTTTGGTGTCTATGTCGTTGGAACATCAGGGGTTCCCGACGCGCATCTCCTGCACACGGCAAATGTTCTTGCCCAGTACCTCGACAATGACGAAGACGGGGTTCCCGACGATTCAGACGTACTCGGCGTCCTCACGGACCACAATTTCGTGGTTCCGGTATGGATGGAGAGCGACCGGGACTCGTTTCGGGATGGGGCACGAGGAACGCCGTGCGAAGACGATGTTTCTATGGCCGCAAGCATGTACTACGGCCAAGATCAGTGGGCTTTGGGCGGTCTACAAGCGGCTGGGTCGTGGGATACGAACCTTGAAGAGGTCTGGCATGTTGTCTCGGTGGGCTGGTACGAGACCTACCCGGAGTTTTTCGGTGATGAACCGGAAAGCCGGCTGAGTAAAGCCATGGATACCGCTCGAGGCGGGCACTTTGAGCACATACCTGACTCATATCCTGAAGGTTCGTGGTACGCCTACGACGACGATACCTGTGACTACCGTTGCCAGATCCATGAGTACTTCTACTGGCTCCTCATGGCGAACATCGGCGCCCTCGACCCATCGATAAGCGACAAGTGCGACGACAGTCGCCACGAGTGGCACGTATGTTCCAAGTCCGAGTTGGAGCAGGTTGATGAGCTCGCCTATGCGTTGCTGAATCACTACGATTTCAGCCTTCCGACCCGGATTCCGACAGGCACGTATCTGCCGTTGGACTGAATCGTCCCTGTCAGCGCGGCTCAGCAACCGCCACTGGTGGTTGAGTCGGTGGGGTTGTTTTGGTGGGTGAGACCGAACCAGGGTTCTGCGGTGATATCGCTCTCGACGATCGCGCGATCGTCGGGATCGGCGACCTCAACGGCGCACGCCAACGCAAGTACGGCGGCAGCCTCGTCCATTCGGTTGAGGCAGGCGAGCGCTCGGGCGCGAGCTTCGTACGCGTACGCAAGGTCGAAGTCTTGCAATCCTGCCCGCTCGACGATGAGGGCCGATTGCTCGGCGTGGTGCAAGGCGAGTTCGCCGTGACCGAGCACCGCATGGCATCGAGAGAGCAGCCAGGACGCACGCGCCGCGTTGGTCGGTGTGCTCCCGGACGCCCGTCGCCAGTGATAGGCAGCCGCATACGCTCGTCCAAGGAGCTCATCGACATCATCGGGTCCGTAGGTCCGGCTGCCGTAGAGATCCCAAACGGAGTTGTTCGCCAAAATCGCTTGGCGCCGATGGAGGGCTCCCTCGTCATCGGGGTTTCCTGCGGCTTCGTTGGGGCTCTCGACCATGATCGGCCACTGTAGTCATGCTCCGGCAACGTCTTTTCGGTCGATGAGCCCCGAAAGTCTGGCATTGGGGCCCCCATAGCTGACGATGACCACATCAAGCCCCGAATTGGCGTGGCGTTCGATCGCTCTTTCGATGGCGCTGACAATCCAGGCGGCCGGGTTGCCGAACACGCCGCCTCCGATCAGGGTCAGGTACACGGTCGAGTTGCCGGTTGCTTGTGCGTTGGTTCGTCCAGCTGTGAGCGTGGCGTCGTAGGTGGCGTCGAGAATCAGACGCGCCAACGACTCCCACGCCTCACTTGTCTGAGAGGAATAGGCAATTGGAACCCCAGAGCAGTACGCCTGGGTGACGGTGTGCCCGGCGCCGCCGAGGGTTACCTCGGCGTTCCACTGGATCCCGACACGGAGTAAGGAACCGAGGGCGCTGCGTTGATCGGCATCGAGACTCTCGATGTGGGTGACCAGCGTTCGAAGTTGCTGATCAGTGGGTAGGGCGTAACCGTTGCGCATGGTGACGGTTGCTCCGGCGTTGTTGACAAGATCGGCCAGGTTGTCGATCTGTCGATCCGCTGTCTGGCCCCGTTCACCGTCGACGTCAGCGAAGTAGTTTCGCCATATCGTCCCGGCACCGCAGGCAATCGCGCACGCCGGACCCTGAGTGTGGTCGTACTCGTAGCCGCTGACCCCGGCCTCTGGCGTCACCGACGGCGATGCCATTTCGAGCGTGTTGAACTGGGACGCGACCTGAAAGAGCGCTCCCGCGTTGGCATCGTCTCGGTGCAGGGCCTGGACATCGGCCACAATCTCCCGCACGGTTGTCGGTCGCCCGTTCGCTGCCGGCATCTGCTCCTGTAGTTCGGCAAGGGACGGGTTTTCGAAGCGACCAGAACACATCCGACGCCCGTTGTGGTGAGACGTTAGATGGTCGCCGTCGACCTCGAACTCGTCGGCAACATTGAGCACGTCCTGCTCGGAGAAGCCCGTGAGTTCATCGAACCACATCATGTGAAGCTAGCGCCCTCTGCGGAGTCGGCACCAGCAGTTCTCTCTGGCTGAGGAAGCGCGAGTCCGCTTCCTTCCATGCCATAAGGGGCGACGGTCACGATCGAGCTGGTTCGTGCTCGTTCGCTTTGAGATGTTCCCAGCGTTGGGTGGCGGCCTCGAGATTGTTGCGGCGCCGGACCTTGGTGATGGCTTGCTCGTCGATGAGCACTTGGCGGGGGTCGCTGCGCCACTTGTGGAGTGTTATCTCGTCGTCACTGTTGGGAGAACTGGGTCGTTGCTGGTGAATTTTGTCGCACCATTCGATGGCGTTTCGCCGACGAATGCGGGGTTGCGTGGTGGAGTCGATGGGTGACTGGGTTGTTCCGGTGCGAAGAAACAGTCCCCGATGCTGATAGCGAACGAGTACGACAGGCAGTCCCGTATGGGGGTCCTTGCCGAGTTCTTTGACGATCGAGAACCAGTTGTCGTGCAACGGCCGATACCGCTCTTCAAGGTCAACGGGGGCGGTTCGGGATACGTGGGGCGCTCCGAACTGGATGATTCGCTCGCGCTCTGAGCCAGCTTCGTTGGGTGTGGTCGCCAAGGGATAGAGCCTGAGGTTTGCCAACAACTGTTGTTTCTCTCTGAGCCAACGTTCCATTGGTGACGTCACGGTTTGGCCGAGCTCGGAAAGAAAACCGATGAAGCGGTC
>JABIQM010000005.1 GCA_018699415.1 Acidimicrobiaceae bacterium | reverse complement strand
CCGCTGCTCGTGAGATTGCCCATGACACGGCGATCGCTCTGGATCTTGTGGGTGTCTTGTGCGTCGAGTTATTTGACACGGCCGACGGAATCTTGGTCAACGAGATCGCACCCCGACCTCACAACAGCGGCCACTGCACGATCGAAGCAGCTGCGGCCAGCCAGTTCGAGCAACAACTCCGCGCCGCCACCGGCATGCCGCTGGGCGACGGTTCGTGTCGTCCGGCCGCGATGGTGCAACTTCTCGGCGATCTCTGGGACGAGGGCGCACCCGACTTCGGTCGAGTGCTGGCCGAACCGGATATGCATCTGCACCTCTATGGCAAGGGCGACGCTCGCCCTGGTCGCAAGATGGGGCATCTGACCTGTGTGGGCGACGATCCCATTCATGTACGACAACGAGTCGGCGACGTACGCGCCGCGCTCACGGGACGGTGAACCGTGTATCCCACTGGGGATGAGATTCATGAGGAATGTGGCGTCGTGGGGATACATGCCCCCGGTAAGGAGGCAGCACGTCTGACATTCTTTGCCCTCCACACACTGCAACATCGAGGGCAGGAGGCCGCTGGCATCGCAACCAGCGACGATGGCATTGCCCATATTCATAAGGGCCAGGGCCTTGTGTCGACGGTCTTCAATGAGGACAACGTGTCCACGCTGAAGGGGGACTTGGCCATCGGCCACACTCGTTACAGCACCACGGGGGGCACTGGCTTGCGCAATGCTCAGCCCCAGATCATCGAGACGCTGGATGGCCCGCTTGGTCTCGCTCACAACGGCAACCTTGTCAACGCGAACGTCTTGCGTCGGCAACTCCTCGAGCGAGGCGTCGGCCTTCAGACATCGTCTGATACCGAAGTCATGGTTCATCTGCTCACGCAGGCGGGCGGCGACTGGATGAATCGAATCAAGTCGCTGATGACCCAGGCTGAGGGAGCGTTTGCGCTCACCATCCTTACGCGGGATGCCATCTATGGTGTGCGCGACCCGTGGGGATTCCGACCGCTTGTGATCGGCAAGCTCGACGAGGGCTACATTTTGGCCTCTGAAACCTGCGCATTCTCGGCGATTGGTGCCGAGTTCGTGCGTGAACTTGAGCCGGGGGAAATTGCTCGCATCGATGATGCCGGACTCAAGGTGGAGCAGGGGGCGGTGCCAAAACAACGTTCCTTCTGCACCTTCGAGCAGATCTACTTCAGCCGGCCCGATAGCATCCATGAGGGAAATCTGGTTCATTCCACGCGCCAACGCCTCGGCCGAGAACTTGCACGTGAGCCCCCCGCCGATGCCGACATTGTCGTTCCGGTACCTGACTCCGGGACTCCGCATGCAGTGGGCTTTGCCCAAGAGACCGGGTTGCCCTACACCGAGGGCCTGATCAAGAACCGTTATGTCGGTCGTACCTTCATCGAGCCCACCCAGAAGCTCCGCGAGTCCAGAGTCCAGATGAAGTTCAACCCGCTGGGCGACAATCTGCGGGGCAAGCGGGTGGTCATGGTCGACGACTCAATCGTACGAGGCACGACATCGGGCCCGTTGGTCCAGATGCTGCGAGACGCAGGCGCTGCGGAGGTGCATGTGCGCGTCGCGTGCCCTGCTATTACCGACCCGTGCTACATGGGAGTCGATATGGCATCGCAAGACGAACTGATCGCCGGCCACAAAACGGTGGAAGAAATCTGCCAACACATTGGTGCGGATTCCCTGGCGTTCTTGTCCATCGAAGCAATGATGCGTGGTCTTGAAGCTGACGACGGCTACTGCAATGCATGCTTCACCGGGGACTATCCGTTCGAGTCGGAGCAGTTCGTTCAGCTGGAGCTCCGACCAAAGGAACAGTTTGCCAATGTGTGGGGCGACTGATGTCTGAGGCGACGGAGATGGCCGGTGCCACGGTCCTCGTCGTCGGTGGTGGGGGACGCGAGCACGCGATCGTATGGGCGCTCGCCAAATCGCCGTCCGTTGCCCAGGTGATCGTCGCACCCGGAAACCCGGGCACTGCGGCCGAGGCCGGCTGTCGCAACGTGGCGATCCAGGCCACCGATATCTCGGCCCTGATTGCGCTGGCTGTGGCCGAATCTGTAGATCTTGTCGTGGTTGGGCCTGAGGATCCGCTTGTTCTCGGATTGGTTGATCGTCTCGCTGAACGAAAAATCGCAGCATTTGGGCCGTCGGCGGCAGCAGCCCAACTCGAGGGTTCCAAGTCGCATTGCAAGGAGTTCCTGCTCCGAAACGACATCCCCACCGGACGCTCGCGGTCGTTCACCGAATCGGCTGGCGCGCTGGCATACCTTGCGGAGTTGGTCGTTCCCCCAGTGGTGAAGGCCGACGGACTCGCCGCAGGCAAGGGTGTGATTGTCGCTGAGACTCATCACGAGGCAGACGTTGCCATCCGCGAGATCCTCGACGAAGGACGGTTCGGCGACGCGGGTGCAGAAGTATTGCTCGAAGAACGTCTGCATGGACCCGAGGTGTCGGTTTTGGCGTTCTGCGATGGCGAACAGTTCCACATCATGCCTGCGGCGCAGGATCACAAACGCCTGGGTATTGGCGATGACGGTCCAAACACCGGGGGCATGGGAGCGTTCTTCCCGTCGCCGGTGACCGACGATCAATTGCTGGCTGACGTAGCGACGACCGTTTTCGCCCCGACCCTCGCAGCGTTGGCTTCGGAGGGACGCCCGTACCGTGGTGTTCTGTACGCCGGGATAATGCTCACGACCGAAGGCCCGAAGGTCATCGAGTATAATTGTCGGTTTGGTGACCCAGAGACCGAAGTTGTGCTCCCGCTGCTGGGGTCGGACCTCTACGAGATACTCATGGCCTGTGCCACCGGGTCGCTCGATGACGTCGATATCCAGTGGTCATCGGATGCCGCTGTCACGGTGGTGATGGCGTCTCGCGGTTATCCGTTCTCGCGCAGTGAGCCTGCTCCGATCGCCGGTATTGACGCCGCCGTTGCTTCGGGCTGCATGGTTTTCCACGCAGGGACGGCCACCAGCGCCGGTGAAGTCGTTGCCGCCGGCGGACGGGTACTCGCAGTTACCGCGCTTCGGCCCACGCTCGTAGCGGCTGCCGACGCCGCCCACGAGGGTGTGGCCCTGATCTCATTCGACGGAGCGCAACACCGCGCCGATATCGCTCGCGCAACCGCGGAGGCCCACCCATGACCGAGTACGCCGATGCAGGGGTCAATATTGACGAGGGCAACCGGGCCGTCAAGCTCATGTCGGAAGCCGTTGCCTCGACGAATACTGAAGCCGTACTTTCTGACCTTGGGGCATTTGGTGGTCTCTTCTCCACCGCTGGCCTGGGCAGCGATGCGGTGCTTGTGGCCTCCACCGATGGCGTGGGCACCAAGGTCGAGTTGGCGGCACGCCATGGTGGCTGGCAGGGGGTTGGCGCTGACCTTGTGAACCACTGCGTCGATGACATTCTCGTGCAGGGTGCTCGGCCGCTTTTCTTCCTTGACTATATTGCCACCGCAAAACTTGTTCCCGAGATTGTGGCCGAAATCGTCACCGGCATGGCTGGCGCCTGCCGTGCCGTTGGCTGTGCGCTGCTTGGCGGCGAGACCGCAGAGATGCCCGGCGTCTACACCGAGGGGTCGGTGGATATTGCGGGGACCATTGTCGGTTCTGTGTCGCAGGCCGGGCTCTGGCCTCGCACCGAAGCACTCGCCGCAGGCGATGTACTCATTGGTCTGGCGAGCGACAGTCCTCATACCAACGGGTACTCCTTAATCCGAATGCTGCTTGAGCGCAACGACCCTCCCGATGGAATGCTCGAGTGGTTGCTGACACCGCACCGCTCGTATTTGGCTGATGTCGATGCCCTTCGAGCTGGCGGAGTGGAACCCAAGGCGCTGGCTCACATCACTGGAGGTGGATTCCTCGAAAATATTCCAAGGGTGTTTCCCTCACATCTCGGGGCACTGATCGATCTTGGGTCGTGGGACGTGCCGTCAGAATTCCGCACCCTGGTGCAATGGGGTGACCTAGCTGACAGCGAGGCGTTCCGGACTTGGAACATGGGCATCGGCATGGTCGTGGCAATGTCAGCTGAGCAGGTCGACGTGGCCACCTCACTCGGCCATCACGTCATCGGTGAACTGGTTTCGGTGCCTGCCGGGGCCGAGCGAGTCGAACTTCGCGGCGAGTGGCGTTGACGGCAACCCTGGTCGTTTTGGCATCGGGGAACGGCTCGAACCTCCAGGCCATTCTTGACGCATGCGACCGAGGCCAGCTTGATGCTGTCGTATCCCTCGTGGTCGTGAATCGCCAGTCGGCTTTGGCCGCGCCGCTGGCTGCATCCCGCGGGATCGCCACCCACTACGCGCCACTCGGCCCGTACCGTGAACGTTTCGAAGATCTTGCTGAATCCCGTGCTGCCTACGACGCTGACTTGGCCGCGGAGGTGGCGGCCGAATCGCCTGATCTGGTTATTCAGGCCGGCTGGATGCATCTCTTCTCGATGGCGTTCCTCGGCGAGTTTCCGAACCAGGTCGTCAATCTGCATCCCGCTCTTCCGGGCACGTTTCCGGGTGCTCACGCGATCGACGAGGCGTGGGCTGAACACCTGTCGCGCGGCCTTACCCATACCGGCGTGATGGTCCATCTGGTCCCTGATGAGGGCGTCGACGACGGCCCGGTCATCGTTGCGGAAGAGATCCCCATCGACTCTGACGACACCCGCGAATCGCTTGAAGCACGGATCCATTCCGTCGAGCACCGGGTTCTTCCAGCCGCCATCGCCCAACTCTTGGAGTCTCGATGAATCTTTCTGCCTTACCGCCGACCGGTCTGAAACTCTGGCTAGCGGGCGCCCGCCTTCGCACGCTCCCCGCAGCGATCGTGCCGGTCGCAGTCGGTGCCGCTGTAGCCGTCGGCCATGGCTCCGACACTGAGTGGTGGCGAGCGGGTGTTGCGCTGGTCGTCGCGTTGGCATTGCAGATTGCGGTGAACTTTGCCAACGACTATTCCGATGGAGTCCGTGGTACTGACGGTTCCGAGAGGGTCGGACCCCTTCGCCTCGTCGGGTCTGGTCTGGCCGCGCCTGCTGCGGTGAAACGGGCGGCGACACTCTCGTTTGTGGTGGCGGCTATCGCCGGCACCGTTTTGGCCGTTGTCGTCGGCCCAGAACTATTCATTGTCGGCGCCGCATCGTTGGTTGCGGGTTGGACCTATACGGGTGGCCCGAGGCCATACGGCTATCTCGGCCTTGGTGAGGTCTTCGTTTTTGTGTTCTTCGGTGTGGTCGCAACGGTGGGTACGACATATGTGCTTATTGAGACGATCAGCGCGGTCTCGCTGGCTGCGAGTGTTTCTGTTGGCCTGTGGGCGACGGCATTGCTGGTCATCAACAACCTTCGGGACATCCCCGGCGACACGATTTCTGGCAAGCAGACTCTGGCAGTTCGAATCGGTGAGAAGCGCACCCGCATCACCTACGTACTGATGCAGGAATCGGCCTTGACGGCTGCAGTGGTCCTCACCGTCTTCTCCGACCGGTGGGCTGTCGCTGCACTGGTGGGAGTCCCGTTCGTGACTCGAGGGATCCGGGCGGTGGCAGGAGGCGCATCCGGCGAGGACCTCATCGCCGTTCTGGGACTCACCGGCAAGGCACAACTGATCTGCGGTCTGGCCATGGCCACCGGCATCGCCCTCAGCGGTTGACCGGGTACGCCTAGAACAAAGCACACATGGGGACAGACCCCAAACGTGCGTTAGCGGCGGGTGCCGGTTATGAGTTGCGCGCCGGTGAAGACTTTACGCTCGAGCATGTCGAACCCAGCGTCCGCGAGCGACGCTTTCATGTCGTCCCACGGAGGGAGATAGGCGAGCGACTTCGGGAGGTAGCGATATGCGCGCCCCTCCGAGAGGATGCCACCGATGATGGGCACCACGCGATTGAAGTAGACGCCATGGCCCCAGCGGAGCACGCTGTTGTCAGGCTGGGCGGCGTCGAGGAAGGCAATGCGGCCTCCGGGCCGAACCACTCGGGCCACCTCGTCGAAGAAGCCTGGTAGCTCAACCAGGTTCCGAAGTGCAAAGCCACAGGTTGCACCATCAACGCTCGCGTCAGGGAGCGGCATACGCAAGATGTCGGCGTGGAGAAGAGGAGCGTCGGTACGAGCCTGGGCGAGCATGCCCATGGATAGGTCGAGTCCGATTGGGAGAAGGCCTGCCTTTCTGATCTCCCGGCAAAAGTCTCCCGTACCGCAGGCAAGGTCAACGACCGTGCCGCCACCGGCCACGCTGAGCCTTTTCATCGCAGCCTTGCGCCATCGGACATCGAGTCCGAACGACATGATGCGGTTGACGAGGTCGTAGCGGGGCGCGATCGAGTCGAACATCGACCGAACTTGACGGCGCTTCTCGGTCCCGACCGGCAGATTGTTGGGGTCGACAGTGACACCATCCGTGAGGATTGGTGATTTCGGGTTTGTTGGACCAGCGGTCACCGGAACCAGATCTTCTGATGGTCTCGGCTCATCGGGTGCAGCAGCGCAGCGATGAGCGCGATATCGAACATGCCACCGATGATGTTCCACTCGATCGCGAAGCCGATATCGAACTGGCGGGCCAATTCGAAACGGATCGCGAATGGAGCGATGGCCGCCGCGATTCCGAGGATGTATCCCAATCGTCTGTTGTTGGCAATGCCGAACGCTCCGCCGGCGGAGCCGAAGACGATGAGGATCAACAGCCCGTTCCGAATGACATAGTTGGAGAAGACTCCGGTCGGTGGCTGATCAAAGATTGAGATCACGGCACTGAAGTACAGAAGGAATTGTGAGATATAGAGGGTTTGGGGCTGGCGCTGGTTGATCCACACGGTGTCACTCATGGTCTCAGTATGGACCGCAACGGGGCTCAGTTAACGCCTCCGAGGGGGATCGACCAGTTGGCGGCTGGCGCGGAGCTGCCCACAGGCTGCGTCGATCTCGGTACCGCGGGTGCGGCGAACCGTGGCATTGACGCCCATCCCCGTGAGACGGTCACGGAACTCATAGACACGGTCAATGGGTGTGCCGCGTGTGAGGTAGCCGGGAGTCGGGTTCAGCGGGATCAGATTGACGTGCGCTCGCAAGCGCCGAGCGAGGATCGCTAGCTCGTCTGCGTCGCTGGCTCGATCGTTGACACCATCGATGAGCGCCCACTCGAATGAGAGCCGACGATTCTTGGCATCGAGATAGCGCGCACAAGACTCTTCGAGCATGGCGAGTGGATACCGGGCGTTGAGAGGGACGAGCTCGTTGCGATCTTCGTCATTGGCGAAGTGAAGAGACACGGCGAGATTGACAGGAAGGTTCTCCTCGGCGAGTCGGTCGATGCCAGGCACGACTCCGACCGTTGAGATCGTGATATGGCGAGCGCCGATGCCGAGGTCCTGATTGATCCGTTCGACCGCCGCCCACATCCGGTCGTAGTTGGCGAGCGGTTCGCCCATGCCCATGAAGACAATATTGGAGACACGTCGTGGAGCCGAGGTCCGTCGAGCCCGCACAACCTGCTCCACGATCTCGCCGACCGATAGGTGGCGATCAAAGCCGCTCTGACCCGTGGCACAGAAGCTGCATGCCATAGCGCAGCCAGCCTGCGACGACACACAGACAGTGGTGCGATCTTCGTAGTGCATGAGCACGGTTTCGATGTGATGTCCGTCGTGAAGGCGCCAGAGCCATTTCACGGTCTCGCCGTCGTCGCTTACCGACTCTTCTTCTGGGGTCAGGCCGAGGGGTAACTCTTCACTGATTCGTTGCCGAAGTGCTTTAGGCAGGTTGGTGAGGTCGTCGATGTTGTCGCCCCGCTCGTGCAGACCCGTCCAGGCCTGGTCGAGGCGATACCGGGGTTCGCCGTGAAGTAGCGCGGCGAGTTCTTCGCGAGTTGGGTCGAATCGCAGAACAGGAGCGTCTCGGTGAGAGCGGCCAGATGCATCGATCAGGTTCATCGGGGTGCCAACTGGTAGGCGCGGTCGGTGTGGTGACGAGTAAAACCGATCGAGGCATAGGTGGAATTGGCTGGCTGGTTGTCCGATTCGACGTAAAGCATTCCTGTCGTGAGTCCTTTTGCTGCCAGCCAGTCAAGGCCCGCCAGCGACATGGGCTTGCCGAGACCAAGTCCGTGATGGCTGGTGTCGATGGCGATGACGTAGATCTCGCCTAACACAGGGTCCTGGTCGCGATGGATCTTGGTCCAACAAAAACCGACCATCTTGTTGTCTTCGTAGTACAGACGAAAGCCATCGGCGTCGAACCAAGGCTCGGCCATAGTGGCCTCGACAGATTCGCGAGTTAGCCCACCCTGTTCTGGGTGCCAGGAGAATGCCCGATTGTTGACAGCGATGTAGTCATCAAGGTCGTCGGGTGTGAACCCGCGAGTGTGTAGGTGACTAGGTGCGGTGGGCAATGGGCAGCGCAGTTGCCAGAGATCGCGATAGTGCTTGAAACCGGCAGCGAGTGCAACGGCATCTGCAGAGGCATCGATGGACTTGATCCAGAGTTGCGTGGCACCACCATCGAGGGACTCGAGCGCAGCGTCAAGATCAGACCGGAGGTTGATGTCGGTACGGTCTTCGTCGACAACGATCATCCACCGGAATTGGCCGTCGTTGGGTCCTTCTACGGTCAGTGGCACCTCGTTATGGTAGCTAGGACCAACGCTGGCTAGGGTCACGCCATGGCGAAGCCCCGGTCACCCAAAGGACGAGCACGTGTCATTCACGAGCGGCTTTCGGTCGAATATCCGAAGGCCGAATGCGAGCTCGATCATCGCAACGCGTTTGAACTCTTGGCTGCCACCATCCTCAGTGCCCAGGCCACCGATGTGGGTGTGAATAAGGCGACACCGGGGCTCTTCGCACGTTTTCCTACTCCGGAGAGCCTTGCTGAGGTCGAGCCTGAGCAGGTAGAGCCCTATGTCGACACGATTGGACTGTTCCGGCAGAAGTCGAAGAGTTTGGTGGGGATGGCGCGAATGTTGTTGGAGGACTACGACGGCGAGGTTCCTCACGCCATGAAAGACTTGGTTCGTCTGCCCGGGGTGGGCCGCAAGACCGCCAACGTGGTGCGAAGTGTCGCGCTCGGCGAGCCAGGACTCCCGGTTGATACCCACGTTCAGCGGCTCAGCCACCTTCTCAAGATCACTGAGGAGACCGACCCGGTGAAAATTGAGAATGAACTCAATCCGATGGTGCCGGCCATGGAACGCGGAGAGTTCAGCCTTCGGATGATTCTGCATGGCCGACGTGTGTGCATTGCCCGCCGCCCGCAGTGCGATGACTGTGTGCTGAACGATTTCTGTCCATCGAGCAGCGTCTGACCGCCTCGCGCGAGAAATCTCTGGCAACAGAAGCAGACGAGTGCTCGAATGGAGCTATATTGATATCTGGTCGAGCACCCGCCGCTCGACCAAAATCGGCGACATGAGGGATCCGCCGCCCTGTGTTGCCAGCGGCCATCCACGTTTACGTGGATGGCCGCACTTCTTTTGCTAAGAGCTTGCGATGTATCAGTCCGATGACGTTTGATATCTCCGCGCTTTGAAACGCAGCTGGCTCTAGCCCAGAGCCCTGGATGCGTCGCGAAGGCGACGCTCGGCGGTGACGAGGGCACGCTCAATCTCATGGAGTCGACCGATTACTGGATCATCAGGGTCGGTGGCACGTCGTTCTGCCACCTCGGCTACGCGGCGGGCCGTGTCGCTTACAACGGTAGTGATCGACGACAATTCGGCGGCATCGGAGTTCATGGCAGTCAGTCTGCCGGAAACTCAGACAGATGGCGAGAGTCAGCCAGGTAGCGTGGTTGGGTGCTCCAACGCATTGATCTTCGTGGCATTAGTGGCGAACTGAGCGACCACTTGCCTCGACCAGTGGTTCCTTCGGGCGGACCAGTGGATGCTGTCCGCGAAATTCTGACAGCTGTGCGCGAGCGTGGTGACGCCGCAATTCGAGAGTTCACCGTCCGCTTCGATGGCGTACGTATTGTTGATCCTCGCGTGCCTGTCACTGATCTGGTGGCCGCTCTCGATCGAGTGCCTCCAGATGTCAGGGAGGCGCTGAAAGCTGCTGCGGCTTCGATTGAGGCCTACCACAGAGCACAGTTGCCATCTGATGTTCGGGTCGAACGTCCAGGCGTCTCTATTGTGGGAATGCATCGAGCAGTGGAACGAGTGGGCTGCTACGTGCCCGGCGGGCGAGCCGTCTATCCATCCACGGTTTTGATGACCGCAGTACCAGCCCGGGTTGCCGGTGTCGCTGAAGTCGTCGTGATGGTGCCACCAGGGCCCGACGGCAAAGTCCCGGATGTGACCCTTGCTGCGGCTGCCGTGGCTGGAGTAGATGAGGTTCTGGCGATCGGTGGCGCCCAGGCAATTGGTGCGGTTGCGTATGGCACTGAGACGATCCGCCCGGTCGATGTGATTGTTGGTCCCGGCAATGTGTTTGTTGCGCTCGCCAAGCAGGAGGTCTCTGGTTTCGTCGGTGTGCCGTCCTCGTTCGCGGGACCGTCCGAGGTGGTTGTCGTGGCAGACGGATCATGGCCAGCCACGTTCGCTGCCGTTGATCTCATTCTTCAGGCCGAACATGGCCCTGATGGTCTGGCCTGGTTCGTGACCTGGAACGAGGATTTCGCTGATGAGGTCGATGCCGCGATCGAACGGCTTGTGGCCGAGGCCCCTCGCCAAGCCGACATCCGGTCAACGCTCGACGCGTCGGGCATCTCTGTTATCTGTGACTCACCCGACCAGGCACTTGAGGTGGCCAACTTCATCGCCCCCGAGCATCTTGAGCTCCAAACCGAAGATCCTGAAGCGCTGGTGCCGCTGGTGCGTCATGCCGGGGCCGTGTTCTGTGGCGCGTACGCCCCCGCCTCTTTGGGCGACTATGTCGCTGGCCCCAGCCACGTCCTTCCGACCAGCGGCACCGCCCGTTTCGCGAGCGCCCTCACCGTGAGCGACTTCATGAAAGACGTGCATGTTGTCTCTGTCGACCAGGCTGGCTTCGAAGCCATGGGCGATCATGTCATTGCTCTGGCACAGGCAGAGGGGCTCGACGCACACGCCGCATCCATCCGGGTGCGGCGAGAGGCCGAAACATGATCCGACCACAGCCACGCGATTCGGTCGCCTTGATGGAGGGCTATCACTCGCCACAGATTGATGTCGACGTGCGTCTCAACACCAACGAGAGTCCTGAACTACCGCCCAGTGGCTTCGTGGAGGAAGTCTCGGCGGCCATCTCGAAGATCGAATGGCATCGCTATCCGCAACGATCGGCAACGGAACTCCGCACAGAAATCGGCAAGCTTCACGGAGTCGGTCATGAGCAGGTGTTCGCCGCCAACGGCAGCAACGAAGTTCTGCAGACTCTGCTCTTGACGTACGGCGGACCCGGCCGCTCGGCAGCTATTTTTGAGCCGACCTATGCCCTGCACTCCCACCTCAGCCGAATCACCGGCACCGATGTCATAGAAGGGGAGCGGACCGCCGACTTCTTTCTCGATATGGACGAGGTCGAACGTGTTATCACCGGCTCTCGCCCCGCGATCACATTTCTTTGCTCGCCGAACAACCCCACTGGTGTTGTCGATACAGAAGATCAGATCCGTCGAGTGCTGGAACTCGTCTCAGATGTTGGCGGGATCCTGTGCGTCGATGAGGCTTACGGCCAGTTTGCCGACTTCAGTGCGATCGATCTCATCGGACCCGATGTGCCGCTCGTTGTGAGCCGCACCTACTCCAAGACGTGGGCCATGGCTGCTGCTCGTCTCGGCTATCTCGTAGCTCCGGGGTGGATCATCGCCGAACTGGAGAAAGTCGTCCTTCCATACCACCTCGACGCCATGACCCAAGTGGCCGGCACGCTCGCTCTGCGCCATCTCAGCGCCATGAATGAGCGCGTCGACAGGCTTGTCGAGGAGCGAGGCCGGCTCATGGCTGAACTGGCCAATCTGTCCGTTGACGTCTGGCCGTCAGCATCGAACTTTGTCCTCTTCCGGCCCCGTGAACATGAGGGCGTCGATGTTTGGCAAGGTCTTGTCGATCGTTCAATCCTCATTCGCAACTGTGCGTCGTGGCCTCGTCTTGAAGGTTGCTTGCGGGTCACTATTGGCACACCCGACGAAGATGACCGATTTCTCGCCGCTCTCATGGAGGTTCTTGCGTGAGCCGTACCGCATCCACCCAACGCACCACGAAGGAAACGTCGATTGACATCAGGGTCGAACTCGACGGTTCTGGTGCCACGGACGTGTCGACTGGGCTTTCCTTCTTTGACCACATGCTTGATCAACTTGGGCGTCACGGCGGCTTTGATCTGACGATTCATGCGAAGGGTGACTTAGCGATCGACGCCCATCACACCGTTGAGGATGTCGGTATCGCCCTGGGCGAAGTGCTGCGCGAGGCGTGGGGCGACAAGCGCGGTGTCCGGCGCTTCGCCTCGATCGTTGTGCCGCTGGATGAGGCGGCGGTCGAGGTAGTGCTTGATCTGTCGGGCCGTCCATACATGCACTACGAGGTGGACTTTCCCGGCCAGAAGATTTTAGGATCCCCACCCTTTGACCCGCAACTGGTTGAAGAGTTTTGGCGGGCCGTGGTGATGTCGTCTGGCATCACCTTGCACATTGTTGGCCGCCGGGGCAAAAACACCCACCACATCATCGAGGCGACGTTCAAGGCGGTCGCTCGGTCGCTGCGTGACGCGGTGCGAGTCGAGGGCACCGGCGTTCCGTCGACCAAGGGCATCCTCTGATCGTGACCACGACTGGCGCGACCAGGCCACTAATAGCGATTCTCAACTACGGCATCGGCAACCTTCACTCCGCCCACAAAGGGTTTGAGCATGCCGGTGCCGATGCTCGACTCACATCGGACCGAGGCCTTATCGCCGATGCCGATGCGGTGGTTCTTCCCGGGGTCGGTGCGTTCGGTCCCTGTATGGATGCTTTGCGCAACACCGGCCTTGATGAGGTGGCCCTAGAACGCATCGACTCGGGCATTCCGTTCTTCGCTATCTGTATCGGTCAGCAGTTGTTGTTCGCCGGATCTGAGGAGTCGCCTGGTCGTCCCGGCCTCGGTGTCTTCGATGGCATGGTTCGGAGAATTCCCGACACGGTGAAGCGTCCGCAGATGCAGTGGAACATTGTGCATCCGACGACGGAGCATCCAATGTTCGACGGTCTTGGCGCTGAGCCATGGCTTTACTTCGTGCACTCTTACGCCTGTGAACATGGCCCCGATGTCGTGGCTACCTGCGACTATGGCGACACGTTCGTCGCGGCGGTAGCCAGAGACAATCTGTGGGCCTGTCAGTTTCACCCGGAGAAGTCGAGTCACACTGGTCTGCAGATTCTCGGCAATTTCGTAAGCGCTGCAGCTACGGCGAGCACGAAGTCGAGTCGCTGATGGAACTATTTCCCGCAATCGATGTTCGGGGCGGACGCTGTGTTCGTCTCCTTCAGGGCGACTACGCGCAGGAGACCGTCTATAGCGACGATCCCGTGGCCCAAGCCGTCGCGTTTGCCGAAGCTGGAGCCGGTTGGATCCATGTGGTTGACCTGGATGCGGCCCGCACGGGGATCCCCGAAAACCGTGATGTCGTGGCCGCCATTGCGGAGGCGGTCGACGTGCCCATTCAAACGGGCGGCGGCATCCGTTCGATCGAGGCGGCGTCGATTTTGTTTGACGCCGGGGTCGAACGTGTCGTGATCGGCACCGCGGCGCTTACGGATCCTGACCTTGTACGGACCCTTGCCCGTGACCACCGGGTCGCGGTTGGTCTCGACGCCAAGAGCGGGGAAGTCACCACCGACGGCTGGCTTGTTGGCTCGGGCCGCACTGTGCTTGATGTCGCACGGACCTTCGCCGGTGCTGGCGTCGATGCATTTGTTGTCACCGATATCTCTCGCGACGGCACACTAGAAGGGCCGGACGTCGTTGGCCTCATCGAAATGCTCGGCGCCACACAGGTTGACGTCGTCGCCTCGGGTGGCGTGGGCACACTTGTCGATCTTGTTACTCTCGCCGGGATCGAAGTCGACGGCCGACGCCTGGCCGGTGTCATCGCCGGCAAGGCCATCTACGAAGGCCATGTCGCGGTGGCAGAGGCTGTTGCGTTGCTGCGCGGTGGCGTATGACCGTTCCTGCGATCCGCGTGATCCCGTGTCTCGACGTTGATGGCGGCCGAGTTGTGAAAGGCGTGAACTTCGTCGATATTCGCGACGCCGGTGATCCTGTGGAGTTGGCCGCCCGCTACGACGAGCAGGGTGCCGATGAGTTGGTGTTCCTCGATATCACTGCATCGTCGGACCAACGTGAAACTACTGTCGAGATGGCTCGCGCCGTGGCCGAGCAAGTCTTCATTCCGTTCACAATCGGGGGTGGCATTCGCTCAGTCGGCGATGCCCGGCGTTTGCTGATGGCCGGCGCCGACAAGGTAAGCATCAACACAGCAGCCGTGAAGCGCCCTGAGTTAGTGGCCGAGATCAGCCGCGAATTTGGTGCCCAGTGCTGTGTGGTGGCGATTGACGGACGTCGCAGCGAAGACGCCAAGAGTGGCTTCGAGGTCTACACCCACGGCGGCCGTATCCGGACCGGGATTGACGCCGTCGTGTGGGCCAAGGAAGTCGCTCGTCTGGGAGCAGGCGAGATTCTGCTCACCTCAATGGATCGTGATGGCACGAAGGACGGCTTTGATCTGTCACTCACCCGTTCGGTCTCCGACTCGGTGCCGATCCCGGTTATCGCCAGCGGGGGAGTGGGCACACTCGATCATCTGGTTGAGGGGGTCACCGAGGGCCATGCCGACGCGGTCCTTGCTGCCAGTATTTTCCACTTTGGTGAACACACCGTGGCCGATGCCAAGGAACGAATGCTGGCGGCCGGAGTGAGGGTTCGACCACCGGAGTGATACTCAGTCGAGCAGTAGGTTGATGGCGAGTTCTGAAACGCTCCCAAGCGATGCCCGGAAGAAATGATCGGCGGCCTCGATGGTCGCGACTTGGGTATTCACCCAAGTTTTGGTGATCGCCGAAAGGTTTTGTGCGGGTTGGAACTGATCGTGGGCGCCGACGATCATCCGCTTCGCCTGTTCGTGAGAAGCAGCTACGAACGAGTCGAACACCTGGAGCACTGGTGCTACGACGAGCCACTGTTGCAGGACGTCAGGAGCCACCGTCAGGGCAATGTCAGCGCCGAAGCTGTAGCCAGCGAGTACCAACGGACGCAACGGATCGCTTAGTTGATCGATTGCTGCGAGCAGATCTTCCCGCTCGGCGGATCCACCGCCGTAACTTCCGGCTGAACCGCCCGCACCACGAAAGTCAAAACGAACCACCTCGTGATCAGCCTCAACGAGTGCCTGACAAAGTGCCGTCACTACGGCATCGTTCCGGTTCCCGCCATAGAGGGGATGGGGATGGCAGACCACAGCATTCGCAACCCGTGTTTCGGGTATCAACACGTCGGCTTCCAGGATGGTTCCGTCACTGGAGGCGAATTGGTGCGTCGTCACGCGCGCCGGTCCCATGACCCGACCCTACCTGTAGCGTTGGGCACCGTGACGAGCGAGAAGACCACGAAGCGCAACGGCCTTACCACCGATGAGCGCCTTCCTGTAAAGATGCTCAACGACCGCATCCTGGTGCGGCACGGCGACGCCGAAGGTGAGCGTCGCAGTTCGGGAGGAATTCTGATTCCGGCTACCGCCCAGGTCGGCAAGCGCCTCACGTGGGCCGAAGTTGTTGCCGCGGGTCCCAACGTTCGCAGCATGGAACCGGGCGACCAAGTGCTCTTCAACCCTGACGATCGCTATGAGGTAGAGGTCCGAGGCACCGACTACATCATTCTGCGGGAGCGCGACGTTCACGCTGTCGCAGCAGAACGTCTCGATGAAGGCTCCACCGGGCTCTACCTCTGAGTTGATCGACGCGGCCATAGCGCTCGATAGTCGCCCGTCGAACCCTAAGGGTGAACGCGTAGGCTCGTTGTCATGAGTGTTGCCCTCGAAGAAAGTCTCTACGCCCAACTAGATTTCGACAAGGTGGTCAAAATTGGCCGGGCCGGGCATCAGGTTGTGCCGGTTGTGCTCCAAGACGCTGACTCTGGAGAGGTGCTCTTCATCGGTTATGCCAATGAAGAGGCGTATCGAAAGACGCTCGATTGCGGCTCAGCCGTCCTGTACAGCACGTCACGTGAGACGATCTGGCACAAGGGGGCCACTTCGGGCGACGTGCTCGAGGTCATCGACGTCGCGGTGAACTGCGAGCAGAACAGCCTCCTCTACCGGGTCCGTAAAGGTGGCTCAGGGGTTTGCCACACCAAGGACGACTCTGGCACCGCTCGTCAGACCTGCTATTACCGAACTGTCACCGATCCCGAAACGCTTCGGTTCGGCTGAATATATGCAGGTCCGCCCCTCGCTCGACGAGTTCAAGGAACTCGCACAAAGCCACACGGTTGTGCCCGTGTGGTCGGAGGTCCTGGCCGACCTGACAACGCCCGTCGCCGCCTTCGCCCGAGTTGTGGGTGACGACGAGGGCTTCCTGCTCGAATCCGTGGACAACGGTGATCGTTGGAGTCGCTGGTCGTTCATTGGTCGCAATCCGCAAGCCACGATGGTGGCACATGGGATGAATCTGACCATCCGCGGCGACCTCAGAATCGACGTTCCTACCGACCAGGGCATGCTCGCTGCTCTTGAAGTGCTGCTTGCCCACTATCGCGCCCCAGAGATCGACGGTTTGCCACCGATGCATGGCGGTCTGATGGGGTATTTGGGCTACGACGTCGTCCGTGAGGTCGAGCATCTGCCGAATGTCCCCAAGGACGATCTCGGCAATCCGGATGCAGTGATTTCTCTGATCGGGGAGCTTGCCGTCTATGACCATTGGCGCCAGCGGGTCACGCTGATCACCAACGTGTTCGTGGGCGAATCCATGAGCAGCAATGATCTTGATACCGCCTACGAGCAGGCCATTGGGCAGCTCAAGGACCTTGCTGCGGCCGGGAGTCGCACGATCGACGAACCACTGATGACACCACCCGATCCCGATGATGAGCTCCCGGAGGTCACATCGTCAATGGCTAAGGATCTGTATTGTGCGGCCGTCGAGGCAGCCCGCGAGCACATCTTTGCTGGTGACGTCTTCCAGGTGGTGCTTTCACAGCGCTTTGATCTCGAACTGAACGCCGATGCTTTCGACATGTACCGCGTGTTGCGACAGGTCAACCCAAGTCCGCACATGTACTTCCTGCGCCACGCCGATCTTGAGGTTGTCGGTGGATCGCCTGAGCCTCTCGTGCAGTTGCTCGGCAACCGCGTGATCTCTCGCCCGATAGCGGGCACTCGCAAGCGTGGTGCCACCGAGGAGCATGACCGCCGTATGGCGGCCGAACTCATCGAACATCCAAAGGAGGTCGCCGAGCACATCATGTTGGTCGACCTCGCCCGCAACGATGTCGGTCGCGTTGTTGAGTTCGGCTCGCTGCAAATCGACGAAATGATGACGCTCGAGCGGTACAGCCACGTCATGCACATGACCTCACAGGTCTCAGGCGCCCTCGCAGAGGGACGCACAGTGATCGATGTACTTCGGGCGACATTGCCCGCAGGCACGCTCTCTGGCGCTCCGAAGGTTCGTGCGATGGAGATCATCGACGAACTCGAACCCGTGAAACGTGGTCCCTACGGCGGGGTGGTCGGCTATCTCGACTTCTCTGGCAACATCGATACGGCCATCACGATTCGTACGATGCTCATTTCTGGCAATCGTGCGTCGGTCCAGGCCGGTGCAGGCATTGTGGCTGACTCTGTGGCTGAAGATGAACACCTGGAATGTCAGAACAAGGCGAAAGCGCTGTTGGCGGCGGTTCCCGCAGCGAGACGCATGACCGCTGCCCGTAAGGCAGCCAAGGACTTATGAAACGCGACACGATCACCGTTACGGGCAGCGATGCTGCCAGCTACTTGCAGGGTCAGATCTCCCAGGATGTTGATGCCTTGGCCGAGGGTGACACCGCATGGTCTCTTGTCCTGCACCCCACCGGCAAGATGGTGGCCCTCTTCCGTATTCATCGCGTGGGTGCGGATGACTTTTTGCTCGATGTTGATGGCGGACATGCTGAGGCGCTCCTTGCTCGGCTGCGACGCTTTGTGCTCCGGACTGCTGTGACCTTTGAAGAGTCCGAGGTCAGAATTCCTGTACCGATGGAGTGGCCAGGCACCGAAGATCCCAACGATGAACGTCAGCGCATCCTTGCTGGCATGCCTCGCATGGGCGCTGAACTCACCGACGACACCATTCCCGGAGAAGCCGGACAGCGGATGATCGAACTCGCCGTAAGTTTCACCAAGGGCTGCTACACGGGCCAGGAACTGGTGGCGCGTATTGATAGTCGAGGTGGCAACGTGCCACGACCTATCAGAGTGTTGGTCGCCGAGGGACCGATCGCAGTCGGCGATTCAGTTACTGTTGACGGTGCAACTGTCGGTGAGGTCACCTCAACCGCTGGGGATGTTGGTTTGGCGACCGTGATGCGGAAGGTTCAACTTGGCGATGCCGTCTCGGTCGGAGTCACCAGCGCGGTGATTACGAAGCCGGTGGAAAGCTGACCACGAACTCGGCACCACCAAACGAGGAGCGCCGAGCCACTACCAAGCCTCCCATGCCCTCGGTGAGTTCGCGCACGATCGCGAGGCCAAGACCGCTGCCGGATTCTTTGGTCGCGGGATTGTTCTTGGCCACGTAGAGCCGTTCGAAGACGTGTGGGAGATCGGCTTCGCTGATTCCGGGGCCGTCGTCAGCAACGGATAGGTGAATCCATCCGTCCGCCGCCCAAACCGTGACGAGCACTGTCTCGCTGGCGAACCGAAGGGCGTTGCCGACAAGATTGCCGATGACTTGAGAGTATCGATCTGGGTCCGCTCGAATTCTGGTGGGCTCGTCCGGTGTTCGAACGGTTATGGCCACGCTGCGCTGCTCAGCCTCGTGGCGCACGCCTGTGGTGGCAGCCTCTACTAACGGGGGAAGGTCAACGGTTGCGAGGTGGTACTCGAACCCGGTGCTTTCCAGGCGGGCGAGGAGCAGCAGATCGCCAACAAGACGCTCCAACCGTTTCGCCTCACCCTCGATGATCGTGCCGACGTAGACGGCGTCGTCGACGGCTCCGTCGGCGAGGGCTTCGCCATAGCCGCGAATGGACGTGAGCGGCGTGCGTAGATCGTGGCTGACCGAGAGGAGGAACTGCCGTTCAAGTGCACGGGAGCGATCCAGCGTGGAGGCCATGGTGTTGATCGACTCAATGAGCTGCTCGACCTCGTCGCCTGCACGAGAGGAAGGTTTGGCGCGTGCGCTCAGGTCGCCGGCGGCAATACGACTAGCGGTATTTGCTGTGTCTCTGATCGGTGCTGTGAGGCGACGGCTCAGGCGCAATGTGAGAGCGACGGCCAGGCCCACGGTGATGATCGAGGCGAGAGCCCACCAACGAAAGATGGGAAGGAAAATCGGGTCACGTTCACGCGTGAGCACCAACATCTGAGACACGCCCGCTTGGTTGACCGAACTAGCGGCCGCCCAGATCAGGGTATCCTTGGCACCGCTGATGGTCTCGCCTCGGCGGATCGCCTCCAGGTCGAAATCTTCGGCTTCGAGGCCGACGGGTAAGCCTCCGAGGGGCGCACCGCCAGATCGCGGAAGGATCACGATCCCGATGCCTTCGACGCTGATGGTGCGAGCTACGTCACGCAGGCGTTGCCGGACGTTACCGCGTCCAGCATCTGCGGGAGTAGTAAACGTCAGCTCGCGAAGTAGCGCGCTCAAGGCCTCAGATTGTTCGATCAGCTCTTGCTCCGCGGCCTCACGGTCACTAACTCCGGCTAGCGCCAGCGTGCCGACTCCGGCTAGTACGAGGGCAGCAATGACCATCCCGACAATGGTGATTCCGAGACGACGGGTCATCAGTCGAGCCGGTAGCCGACACCCCAGACGGTCTCCAAACGGAGGCCATCACCGAGCTTTTTGCGGAGCTGACGAACATGGACATCGATCGTGCGGTCATCACCTATCCAGTCAGCACCCCAGACGCCGTCGAGGATCTGGCGGCGCGAAAGGGCGAGCCCTCGGTGTACAGCCAGATACATGGCAAGATCGAACTCGCGCATGGCGAGCGCCACGGAGTCGCCGTTGACGGTTACTTCGCGACGGGCGTCGCTGATGACGATGCCTGCTCCGAGGTCGACGATGGCGGGAGCAGTGCTTGGGTCGGGCAAGCCATCGGCTCGGCGAAGAATCGCCTTTACCCGTGCGACGAGTTCACGAGGGGAGAAGGGTTTGGTGACGTAGTCATCGGCGCCCAGTTCGAGGCCGAGCACGCGATCAACCTCGTCGTCGCGAGCGGTAAGGAAAATGATCGGAACGTTGGAGGTAGCCCGCACCGCTCGGCAAACGTCGAGGCCATCAAGGTCACCCGGCAGACCAATGTCAAGCAGGATCAGCTTTGGCTGGCGCTCAGCGATCACCTCTAGTGCTCGTTCGCCGTTACCAGCCTGAAAAGGACGGAACCCATCTCGGCGGAGATATAACTCGACGAGATCGGCGATGTTGGGGTCGTCCTCGACGATCACGACCACGGTTTCGGTGTCCGCGGCGGTCGGCTGTTCATTTGTGGTGGCGCTCATGTCATGTCCGAGGGTGGCTGACAGTTGTGATGAAACCATGATGGCCTGCAGAACAACGGCACACAGGGCTCTACGATCTCGACATGGGCCACTATGAGGTACTTGGGGTGACGCCGGACGCATCGATGGCTGAGATCCGGGCCAACTATCTAACGCTTGCTCGGAGCGCTCACCCTGACGTGCAGAGTAATGCGGAGGAGCGCAAGGGCGCCGAGGATGCCATGCGGACGATCAACGCGGCATGGGCTGTCCTGAGCGACGTTGACGAGCGTTCGCTGTACGACCGGGAACGAATGCGCCGCGCCCGCTCACGGGCGGCATGCCCGACGTTCGCTGAGTCCCCTGTCGTAGAAGAGGTCCTCCGGCCAGTCGACGACGGTGATGAACCATTGTTCGACGAGCGTGATGATCGGCCGATTACCCCTACTCGTCTACCTGGCTGGCTGGTGATGGCGCCGCCAGGCCTTTTGGTCTGTGGATTTGGGAGTGTGGTCTTGGGCAGCATGGTTGGCATATCGGCACTCGTTGGCGTGGGGATCTTCTCGATGGTTGTGGCCGGGTTGTTCTTCTTGCTTGCCCCGATCGTCGCTCTTGGGGTGAGTCGACGCTCAGATCGCCGTCCTTGACGGTCGTCGCGTATCATGACGGCTATGTCAAAGATCACGATCGTCGCCAAGCTCACCGTCCAGGAAGGCTCCAATGATGCGTTCACCACAGCCTTTTCTGACATGCTTTCTGGGGTGGAGGCAAACGAGCCGGGCGTTGAGATGTATGTGTTGAGCTGGGACAAAAAGCACGAAAATGTGGCATGGATCACTGAGCTCTACTCCGACGCGGATGCTCTCGAAACCCACGGAAGCACCAACCACATGAAGGCATTTGGCGAGGCCATCGGCGGACTTCTTGCCGGTCGACCCGAGATCAGCCGAGCGACGCCAGTCGCGGGCGTGGGTATCGAACTCTGAGCGTCACCTATCTCGACCGTATTCTCGACGCTCATCGAGTAGCGGCGGCGAACGACCCTCGTTCGATCGGTTCGCTGATGGCCAGTGTCGACGAGATGCCGGCCACGCGTGCGTTTCGGCGCGCGCTCGATGATGCAGAAGGCATCGCCGTCATCAGTGAAGTCAAGCGGCGGTCGCCATCGAAGGGCGATCTCCTTCCGGGACTCAATCCCGTGGTGCTGGCCCGGGAGTATGAGCGCGGTGGAGCATCCTGTCTGTCGGTATTGACCGATGAGCAGTGGTTCGGTGGGTCGGTCGCAGATTTACAGGCCGCCCGTGAGGCCACCTCGCTGCCGGTGATTCGCAAGGACTTCACCGTCGACGCCAGAGACGTGGTCGATACGCGTTTGATGGGCGCGGACTGTGTGTTGTTGATTGCCGCAGCGCTAGACGATCATGAACTGTCGGATTTCCACGCGCTGGCCACCGAAATCGGTCTTGATGTGCTGGTGGAAATCCATGGTGAAGCAGAACTCGAGCGAGCTCTGTTGGTGAACGCGACGTTGATCGGCGTCAACCAGCGAGATCTCGTCACCTTTGAGGTCGACCAGGAGCGCGCTGTGCGAATAGCCCCGCTGATGCCGTGTGGTGTGGTGAGGGTGGCGGAGAGCGGCGTTCGCGATGCCGGAGACTCCGCGGCGCTGCACGGCGCCGGTTACCACGCGCTATTAGTGGGTGAGACGCTTGTGACGTCGGGTGATCCCGCGGCTGAGATTGGGAAGCTCCGGGCTGTAGCTCAGCCGGACCGGTAGCGTCGTTATCGTGTTCATCAAGATCTGTGGCATCACCCGAGAAGAAGACGCCTTACTAGCGGTCGCCCTTGGCGCCGACGCGCTGGGGTTCATCTTCGCTCCATCGAAGAGGCAGGTGGCAATTGATCGGGTGAGAGACATCACCCGTCGTTTACCGCCGGAGATCCTGACGCTTGGCGTCTTTCGTGATGAACTTCCTGATCGAGTAGTCAACATCGTTCATCGGGCTGGCCTTGGGGGTGCGCAGCTGCACGGTCACGAGACGGCCGAGCAGACTCGTGAGGTTCGCTCTCGGGTGCCGCTTGTCGTGAAGGCATTCGCGGCCGGTCACCCTGGCTTGTCTGCTCTGGACAACTATGGGGCTGACATGGTGCTGGTCGACTCTGCAACACCAGGGAGCGGCCACGTGTTTGACTGGAGCCTCGCTGAGGACGCTCCCCGTTCTGGCCACCGTGTACTGCTCGCTGGAGGATTGAGCCCAGATAACGTCGCCGATGCCATTCACCGGGTCCGGCCCTGGGGCGTAGACGTTTCGACTGGCGTTGAGCAGACACCAGGAGTGAAGGACGCCGTGAAGCTGCGAGCATTCATCGAAAACGCACGCGCAGCCGCTCCCGTAGCCGACGAAACCGACGAGGCTGAAGGCCCGTCCCCCTTGTACGACTGGGAAGAGGATCGCTTATCATGACTATGGTCGACCCCGTAGATGGCCGGTTTGGCGAGTTCGGTGGCATGTATGTGCCCGAAACGCTTGTGCCCGCTTGTCAGGAACTTGATGTTGCGTTCCGGGAAGCCTGGGCTGATCCCAGCTTCCGGGCAGAACTCGACGATCTGCAGGCGAATTATACAGGGCGGCCCTCGCCGCTGACTGAGTGCAAGAACCTGAGTGCCGAGCTCGGATGTCGAGTGCTGCTCAAGCGTGAGGACCTCAACCACACAGGCAGCCACAAGATCAACAACGTCCTTGGTCAAGCACTGCTCGCCCGGCGAATGGGTAAGACTCGTCTGGTCG
The DNA here is from genome assembly GCA_018699415.1 of Acidimicrobiaceae bacterium. Taxonomy (GTDB): domain Bacteria; phylum Actinomycetota; class Acidimicrobiia; order Acidimicrobiales; family Aldehydirespiratoraceae; genus JAACCU01. Next base: position 50,009 of record JABIQM010000005.1, on the reverse strand, counting down.
CCGAGACCGGGGCAGGCCAGCATGGCGTCGCCACGGCAACAGCGGCAGCCCTGTTCGGCATGGAATGCGTGGTCTATATGGGCGCTGTCGACATTGAGCGCCAGAAGCTCAATGTCTTCCGTATGCAGTTGTTGGGCACTGAGGTTCGCTCGGCTGAGTCAGGCTCCAAGACACTGAAGGACGCTGTCAACGAGGCCATGCGGTACTGGGTGGCCGCTGTGGAAAACACGCACTACTGCCTTGGCTCAGTCATGGGACCCCATCCATATCCGTGGATGGTTCGCGAGTTTCACCGCGTGATCGGCGAGGAAGCATCAGAGCAATGTGCCGCCCTTCTCGATGGCGGAACCCCTGATGTGGTCACCGCCTGTGTCGGCGGCGGATCTAATGCCATTGGCATCTTCAGCGGGTTTGCGGACACATCCGCCGAACTGATCGGCATAGAGCCGGCTGGAGGCGCAGCGGTAGGCCGAGCGGTGCCCGGCATCGTCCATGGCTCGCTCAGCTACCTGATGCAAGACGAATGGGGCCAGGTCATCGAAGCTGAGTCGATCTCGGCCGGTCTCGATTACCCGGGTATCGGCCCGGAACACGCTCACTTGGCGAAGATCGGCCGGGCCCGCTACGAACCGGTGACCGATGCGGAAGTCGTCGCGGGCTTCCAACTCTTGGCCAGTACCGAAGGCATCATTCCTGCCCTTGAGTCGGCTCACGTGATTGCTTGGTTGAGTAAGGCCCGAGATGAGTTGCAAGGAAAGACAGTGCTCGTGAACTTGAGTGGCCGCGGCGACAAAGACGTCGCCCAGATGATGGACGTCTTGGGATGATCGGCGCTTTTGAGGCGGCGCTTCGGGCGCGCCGAGATGCCGGTGGAAAGTGCCTGGTCCCCTACGTGACCGGCGGGCTGGGGGACGACTGGGTTGAGACCCTGTGTGCGGTTGCTGCGGCGGGTGCCGATGCCATCGAGATTGGTATGCCATTTTCTGACCCCGTCATGGATGGGCCAACAATCCAGGCCGCCAATGACCTAGCGCTCGAGCAAGGTGCTACACCTCAATCGATTTTAGACGCGGTGCGGCGCGCTGACATCGGTGTTCCGACCGCCGTGATGACCTACGGCAACATCGCTTACCGATTTGGCTGGGAACGCTTCGCCCATTCGCTGGCTGACGCTGGCGTTGCCGGTTGCATCCTCCCTGATATTCCTCTCGAAGAAATCGATCCCTGGACGGAGGCGGCCGATGGCGCTGGAGTCGAGACGGTCCTTCTTGCCGCCCCTACCGGATCTGACGAACGACTCACCCAGGTTTGCGAACGGTCACACGGTTTCGTGTACGGCGTGGGCCTTCTCGGCATTACTGGCGTTCGGACTGAACTGGCCGAGTCGGCCAAGGTCATTGCTCGGCGTCTCAAAGCGATCACCGACACGCCGGTGCTTGTGGGCGTGGGTATCGGAACGCCTGAGCAGGCTGTGGAGGTCTCGACGGTGTCCGATGGCGTCGTCGTTGGTTCCGCGATCGTGCAGCGCATGCTCGACAAAGCAGGGCCGGCGGGAGTTGCAGAGCTTGTGGGTGAGTTCCGGGTGGCTCTCGACGCGAGCTGAGCAGCGGAGTGGCTCATGGGTGTGCTGTCTTTACGGTCCCCACGTTGGTCTTCGTCGCGTACGATTGAGGAATGAGAACCTGCCGACGACGATGTGCGGCGCTGTGGACCACGATCTGATCATCATCGGCGGCGGCGCCGGGGGCCTCAGCGCGGCGCGTGCCGCTCAATGGGTTGGCGCTGACACCCTGCTCGTGAACGATGGTCCTCTTGGCGGCGACTGCACGTTTGCCGGATGCGTCCCCTCAAAGACGCTCCTGAGTGCAGCGAGGGGCGGACTTGGCTTCGACGATGCGTTCGGGCGAGTCAGCCAGACGATCGACCGCATAGCGGCAACAGAGACCGCCGACGTCTTTCGCTCGCGTGGCACGCGGGTGCTGGAAGCAAGAGCTCGTCTTGCGACCCATGACTCGATCGCAGTTGGCGACCGGCGCATCACCGCGCCGAAGATCATCATCGCTACAGGCGGCCGACCCGTGATGCCGCCGATTCCTGGACTCGACACGGTTGGCGCTCTGACCAACGAGTCGGTTTTCTCGCTTTATAGGCTGCCCGGATCGATAACGATCGTTGGTGGCGGGGCGATCGGTTGTGAGCTCGCCGAGGCCTTCGCCCGGCTTGGTACGTCGGTGACCTTGGTCGACGGGCTACCTCGCCTCCTGGCTCGCGAAGAGCCGGGTGCCTCGGCGGTTGTCGAACGCTCACTGAGAGCCCTTGGTGTCACGGTCGTGACGGGCGCGTTGATCGAACGGGTGGCACCGACTCCGATGGGTGGCATCCGCGTGTTTGCGGGTGGTCAGGAGATCGTCACTGACAAGCTCCTGATGGCCGTAGGCCGGGCACCCAACGCTGAAGATCTTGGTCTCGACGAGCTTGGCGTCGAACGCACCGATCACGGTCATATCAAGACCGACGACCGTCTCTCGACGACGGTTCGGGGTGTCTACGCAGTCGGTGACGTGACAGGGAAACTGGCCTTCACCCACGCGGCCGACGAGATGGGTCGTCTGGCTGCGGGCAATGCGTTGCGAAAGGGTCAACGAGGTCGGTACCGCACCCACTGGATTCCTTGGGTGACGTTTACCTCGCCCGAAGTGGCCCGTATTGGGATGACCGAGACCGAGGCTGCTGCCCATGGCGGTCGCGTGGCCGAACTCCCGTTGTCGGAGATCGATCGAGCGATCACTGATGGCATCGAGGACGGATTTATCAAGTTGATCGCTGGTCCCAAACGCATCACGCGCGGCCTCTTTGGCGGTCAACTCCTCGGGGCGACGATTGTGTCTCCACGAGCGGGTGAGATGATCCACGAGATCGCTCTCGCAATGCGAGCCGGGCTGTTCACGGGACGTCTCGCCCAAACTGTGCATGCATATCCCTCGTGGTCATACGGGATTCAGAAGGTGGCTGGTCAGTTCTTTGGTGATGTCGAGGGCCGAGTGGCCCGTGACGCCGTTGGCTGAGATCCGGCAATTTCGTGGTCTCTTGACCGCTCTCGGCCTCGCCGTGCTGTGGGCGTTCCTCGCCGCACGGTCACCGGACGTGACCTACCATTCCGCTCCAGTGCTCATTGCAAGCGCATGGGTAGCTATCGACGGACTTTCAGAGGCTGGCTCCACGCCGCGGCGAGCCGTGAATCAGGCGCTCATCGGACTCGGGTTGGCCATCATCACCACACTAATCTTGTGGACCAAAGGAGACCTTGAGGGCCCGGTCCTATGGGACCACTCTGAGAGTGCCCCGGTTGTCTTTGAGAACCTGCTCTTCGCCGTGCTCGGGGCGGTGATTGGTCTCGCCGTAGCGATTCGTCACGCGGCAAAAGGCTAGTCCACGGGCAGATGGCTGTTGTAGAGCAATTCATGTACGACCTGGAGCCATACGAGGTCGTACCCCACCGCAGTGAAGCTGTCGCTACCGACCTCGTCATGAACGACATAGCTGCCGTTCTGAAGCTGCTCGAGATTGGCGACTTCGATCCAACCTGAGCGATTGGGGCCGAACTTATTGATGACATCACCGCTGAGCACATCGCTGGCTCGGATCTGAATTATTTCGATATGGCTCCGCAAGGCGGACCTCGAGCAGTTGGGGTGAAAGGGGGGCTATGTCTATTCATCGGCACGAACAAGCCCCCGGTGTAGGGAAATGATCCGCGGGTCCGACTAGCCAGTATTGCGGAGACCCGCAGCCACGCCGTTCACCGTCAAGAGCAGTGCTCGGCGGAGACGAGCCTCCTCAGTCGGGTCGTTTGTGCCTGCTCGACTCCGGGCGAGCAGATCTACCTGGAGGACGTTGATCGGGTCAAGATAGGCATCGCGTACTTCAAGGGTCCGTCGCAGGATCGGTAGATCATCGAGGAGCGCTCCACCGGTAACTTGGGCGATCTGTGCCACGGTGCGGTCATGCTCATCGGCCACTCGATCGAAGAGAAAATGCAGAGAGGGATCCACAAGCGTGGTGACATAGTGACGGGCGATCGCCAGATCGGTCTTCGAGAGCGTCATTTCCACGTTTGAGATGAAGGTTCGAAAGAATTGCCAGCGCTCGTACATTTCGGCGAGCACCTCGCCGTCGCCCTCAGATCGAACGGCTTCGAGGCCAGCACCTACGCCAAACCAGCCGGGGATGATCTGGCGGGACTGCGTCCATCCGAATACCCAAGGGATCGCGCGGAGGTCGGATAATCCACCCGTTGCTCCACGGCGGCGGGCAGGGCGTGACCCGATGTTCATCGAGCCCAACTCTTCAACAGGTGTCGACGTCTGGAAGTACTCGACGAGCCCGGGCGTTTCGAGAAACTCGCGATAGGCGGCGTAGGAGGTCGACGACATGGTGTCCATGACGCGATCCCAGTTGGCTGTAACCGAAGGCTCGTGGCGGGCCACCCGGTGAGAGAGCGAAGCCTCCACCACAGCGGAGATCGCAAGATCGAGATTGCGCTTGGCGATCTGGGGGAGGCCGTACTTGTCAGCGATGACCTCGCCCTGCTCGGTGACCTTGACCACGCTGCTGACGGCTCCGGGGGGTTGGCCAAGAATAGAGGAGTGTGTCGGGCCGCCACCTCGACCAATAGTGCCGCCACGACCATGGAAGACAGTCATCTGCACACCGGTCTCTGCGGCGACATCGGCGATCGTGCGGAGAGCCTGGTGAATCTCCCACTGGCTAGTGGTAATGCCACCGTCCTTATTGGAGTCGGAGTAGCCAACCATGACTTCTTGAACATCACCTCGAAGTTCGACGAGTCGACGGTAGGGCTCATTGGCGAGGAGTTGTCGCATGACGGGACCGATAGCGCGTAGGTCACCGATTGTTTCGAAGAGAGGAACGAAGCCAAGTCGAGCTACGCCCGCGGTGACGTCGATCAGGCCGACATCTCGGGCCAAGACTGCGGGGGCGAGGACATCGTCGACCCCCTCGGTCATCGAGACGATGTAGCTCTCGATCACATGGTCGCCAACGGCATCCATGCGCTTTCGAAGGGCGCTGAACAAGCCGAACACCTGGTCCTCGCTACCGGTCCCATGAGCGGCGAGCGGGCGCGGGCTGGCGAGTTCGGTCGTGAGCAGATCGGTACGTTCTTCGCGGCTAAGCGCGGCATAGTCGACGTCGAGTGCCGAGAAGCGTTTGGTAAGCGCCGCATGATGGTGGTCAGCGTGCTCACGGACATCCAAGACGGCGAGGTGAAAGCCAACCATGGCCACGATGCGCTGCACTCGGGCCAGCCGGCCCTGGGCCATGCGTCCACCCTGGTTTGCCGCCAGGGAACGCCCAAGCTGATCGAGATCGTCTTGAAGCTCATCGGGGGATCGGTAGCAGCGTGCGCCCGGCGGTTCTTCAGCGGTTTCCAGCAACCGCTGGTGAATGACTGCGAGGCGTTGGCGGTATGGCTCGCCGGCTGACAGCGTGCTGAATCGGGCGAGTACCTGAGGAAACGTTTCACGGTCGGTCTGCAGTTGGATAGCCAGTTCGTCCGAAATAGGGCGAACGGCTGTGCTCACACTCAATTCCGACGACAGGTCCTCAATCTCGTTGATGATGATGCGCATAGCGCGCGCTCGTTGGAAATCAAGAACTTCAAGGGTGGTTTCTGGCGTGACGTTTGGGTTGCCATCACGGTCGCCACCAACCCAGGAGCCAAAGCGAAGTGGAAGGCTTCGAGGGTCAAGGGACCCACCAATCTTGCGCAGTGAGAAATCGAGGTCTTGCAGGAGTTCTGGGATGCCATCGACCACAATTTCTGTCAGAAAATAAAGGATAGAGCGAGCTTCGTCTACTGGGTCGGGCTGTTCGCGACGGAGTTCGTCGGTCTGCCAAATGGCATCGATCAACTCGTCGACACGACGGTCGATTCGGCGCTGCTTACTCGCTGAGGCACTGTTGGAACGGTCCTCGATCAAGACAGCCAACTCGGCCAACTTGTCGAGAATCGATCGGCGACTGGCCTCGGTCGGATGGGCTGTGAAAACGGGGTAGAGCTGAGCGTTGTTCACGGCCGCCACGATGTCCTTAGACGAGAATCCGGAGTCGAGTAGGCGTTCTACGGTCTGGTCGAAACGGTTGTTTAACGCAGATTTTGTCTCGGTCAGGTCGTCGATGCGGTGAACCTGCTCGGCCGTGTTCGCTAGATGGAAATAGGTGGTGAACGCTCGCACCAACTGGATCGCTTCTACCAGATCGACATTGCCCAGAATATCGGCTAGTGCAGCTGAGGTCTTGTCGTCGCGGCGCAGCCGTCGTGCATGCTGGCGGACCTGCTCGACCCGTTCGAGAAGGTCGGGGCCGGCTTGACGGACGAGAGTGTCGCCAAGCTGAGCGCCTAGACGACGGATGTCGTCTCGGAGCGCAGAGTCGAGTTCGGGGGCAGCATCAGGCACGTAGGCACCGTAGCGGGCACGGGCCCGGGCCTGGGTCCGTGCCGTATTAGTCTGGTCTCTGTCCGTACAGTCGGTCGGTCTCGCTGACGCCGGGAAGTGTGGGTTGAACCCCGTGGATGCCGGACCATTCGGTGAATCGCTCCAGCACGATTTCCTCAACATTTCGCCAGTTCATGGCTCGGGGAGACCGAAGATCCCGGTTGTATGGCTGGTCAAAGACGATCACCTCGTTCCCGGCACCGCGTAGAGCGCTGACGTTGCCGGGAGAGTCGTCGATGTAGAGATTGGCTTCTACCTGTGGTTTTGCTCCCAGGAAACAGAGGTCGCGATAGGGGATGCGGGCTCGATCTAGCCACTCGACGGTGTCGGTGACAGCGACCTGGTGGCCCCAGTTGACGTAGAGCCTGTGAGTGATGATGCGAATCCACACACCGGCATCGGAGAGTCGCCACAGAGCTTCAGCGGCACCGTCGATGACTGCCATATCGCGAAACATTCGCTCTTCGACCACGGCATGACGATGATGATCCTCGAACTCGCCAGGCCCGAAGCCCCATTCGCTGAAGTCCCAATTCCGTTCCAGTGGGAAGTCGGCGAGTGGGCGATCCAAGCGCTCAGCGACAATTTCGCGGAAGCGCTCGGTATGGGCGCCACAGACGCCGTCGAGATCGACCCCAAGCACAAACGCGTCGAGTTGGCTCATCAAAGGCGAGCGTAGCGGCGACGTCAGGATCGCGCGATTCGGTGGGTGAAGTAGTGGTGTCGTACGTTGCTGCCGATGGCTGATACACCCGAAGCACTGATGGAGGACATACGAGACCTGCTTGAGATTGCCCGCACGTCAGATTTGACTGACGTGGACCTCGTAGCCGCTCGAGCTGCAGTGCAGGCCGCCACCTCCGATCTACGGCCTCATGTCGTGGGCGGGGTTCGGATGCAGGCAGTACTGGACTTCACGAGCCTGATCACCAAGATGGCAGATCCTGATGGGCGCATTGATCGTCTCCGTGAGGCAGGACCAGCTGGCTTCTTCCCATATAGCCCCTATATCGGCAAGCTGAACCCGATCTCACCACCAGCGAATCTCGATCTCGTCGATGTCGATGATGGCATTGAAGTGCGCGGAGACTGCACTTTCCGCGACCATTTCAACGGTCCACCAGGGTGCGTACACGGCGGCGTGATCGCCGCTGTTATGGACGACATCTTAGGCACCGTTTGCGTTGTCAACGAGGTTGGTGGCTTCACAGGCACCCTCACGGTCCGTTACCGCAAGCCCACTCCGCTGCAGGAACGCATCGAGCTACGAGGCTGGGTTTCGGCCACCGAAGGACGCAAGACGTTTGCCGCTGCCACGTTCCACCACGACGGCGAGTTGCTCGCCGAAGCAGAGGGCGTATTCATCGCCGGGTCGCTCGATCCGAAGATCTAGGCGAAGGTGGCGAACGGCTTTCCCCAGGAGCGCAGGTCAGGTTCCACACCAAGCCCGGGTCCCGTCGGGATAGCGATCCTGCCCCGCTCTGATCGGATTGGCGCCGTGATGCAGCCGTAAGATTTTGACATGTAGGGCTGGGCTATCCATGTTCCTTCATAGATGTGCTCAGGAACCGTGGCTCCAATGTGCACGATCGCTGCGGCAGTGATGTCGCCACCCCACGTGTCATCGATGGTGAGTGGGATGCCTCGATGACTACAGATGTCGCGGATAGCGCGCAAGGGAGTGATGCCGCCGACTCGGGAGAGTTTCATTCCAAAGCCTTGGGCTACCCCGTCGGTGATGGCATCGATCACCTGAGAAACATCAGTGGCCGACTCGTCAAGAAAGAGCGGATGGTTGAGCTTGCCGACCAGAGGCTTGTGCTCGCTATAGGTCCGACACGGTTGCTCGATCGATAACGGGATGTCGCGACAGGCAATGCTAAATTCGATCGTGTCACGACCGGTCCAACCACGGTTGGGGTCGACGAGCAGCTTGGTGGTGGGGTCTATTTCGGCGGCGACGGCGCGTACCGCGTTGATGTCTTCGCTGAGCGGTCGCCCACCAGCCTTGATCTGAAGACGTGAATATCCCTCGTTTTGGCGAAGCTTTGCGCTCTCGGCGGTCTTTGCTGCCGTGTCGGGCATGACGCCGTAGTAGCTGCGGACGGCGTCATGCTCCGTGCCGCCAAGCAGGTCGCAGAGGCGCTGGTCGTAGGCCTTGCCCGTTGCGTCCCAGCAGGCGACGTCGACCGCGCATTTTGCGTAATAATGGCCGTTGAGCATGTTGTCCATGACGCGGTAGACCAAGGATGTGCGGCGTGGGTCAAGCCCAATCAAGTGTGGTGCGATCTCTTCGATGGCAGCCCGTGCGCCGCGGGCATGCTCAGGCTGGTAGCTGCTTCCGAGGGGCGTGACTTCGCCGTAACCAATTATCCCCTCGTCAGTCACGAGAGCGACCACGGTGGAGTCGAGTTGCTCAACGGCAGAGATCGACATCTGGTAAAGGCCGCCGAGCACGTCGAGTTGATGCCGATAGACCCGCACCTCGGTTATTTTCATGGTGGAAGTGTGCCGTATGGTGCCGCTGAGGACCAATCGAAATCGAAGATTCGTCGTTCGGTGCCGCGGCCCCGAGTTCGTGCCCCGGTCGATGCTCGGGCTGTTCAAAATGTGATGGGAGGGGAGATTGACTCGCGGTTTGGAACGGACCGTTTCTGCAAGAACCCGTGTGCATATGTAGTGGCGAGCATTTGACCCTCCCGCTACGGGGCTCGTTCGCAGGCGCACGCCCGTCAGGCCATCTCGGCTCAGAAGACGACCCTGGCTCACATGAGACGTTGGCCTCCGAAGCCGGCAATCAGAACCTCTCCAAGGATGCTGTCAGTAAGGTTCGCACTGCGGACCCGCAGCCCTTCGTTGAGCAGCGCCGCCCGGGTTGATCGATCGACGGTCGCTTCGCTGCGCACCGTTACGGCGTTGAGGTTGTTGGCCGCGCTAGACCGAGACCGAAGCCGAGGCTGGACAGAGCCGTGATGGCGGTCTTGGCTATTGGTGAAGTCTCGCGCGTCGTGTGGTCGGGATTTGTCACGTGGGCTTCGGGGTCAGCGGGCGAGGAACGAGCGATGCCCCGGAGCTGAATATGGGTTGTCTTCGACGTGGCGAAACGACAGTGAGATCCGCGGATCGGCATTGGCCTGGGGCTTCACGCAGTGCTCCCACGAGTGCTGACAGGCGCCACCCATGACAAGTAGGTCGCCGGAGTTGAGGACAAATCGTTCGGCTGAGCCGCCGCCCATCGGCCGGAGAGCGAATCTGCGTGGTGCGCCAAGGGAGACGATCGCAACAATCGGATCGACCTCGTCACTCCCTATGCGATCGGCGTGCCACGCGACCGAGTCGTTGCCATCGCGATAGAGATTGGCGAATCCGGCAGTGATGCCTAGGCCATAGCGGTAGATGAGAGAGTTTTTCATCGCCCCGATCACTGGATGCCGCTGGTCAATGTCACCCAACGAGGCGTGGAGTCGGGGTTCTTGCACCAGCTTGCCGTACATCGGACGACTTCCGCCGTGCCACTCTAGTTCTTGGTGCAGGGACGCAAATAGGTCATCGGCACCCTGGACCCAGCCGGGGGAGAGGTCGATCCAGGACGACTCGTCGAGCGCAATCCGGTGGAACTCGATCTGGTCCCGCAGCGATGGCTGTCCTTGGGCGAACAGGTTGGACTGATAGTGAACGAGAGTAGGCATTGTCCAACATTATACGAACGAACGTTCGCTACAAGACATGTTTGGGGTCTGACCCCAAACGTGCTTTGTGGAAGGCGTGGTCTGTCATGTCTTGTTGGCGAGGGCACGCTCATGGCTCGATCCCGCTGGAAAGGTAACTACGACCAAGAGTGCACTGATGAAATAGCAGGCTGATGCCCAGCCCCACGCCCAGCGGTAGCCGTAGAGATCGAGGCCGTTGGAGCCGAGCGAGATGAGGGTGATCACCACTGAGATCCCAAGGGCGTATGACACTTGACGGATCGTGTTGAACGTGGCACCGGCAACGCCGAACTTGGGCGGCGGAATGTCAGAGAGTCCGGCGCTCGACCAGGTGGCAACGGTGAGACCGATACCGAAGCCGACGAGCAGTCCAATCGGAACGAAGTGGTCCCAGATATGTGGTGTCTGGTCGAGAAACAGGAGGTAGCCGAGGTAGCCGGATCCGCAGCACGCCGATCCGAGGCCAAGCACCCAGCGGTGTCCGACGTGATCAGCGATCGAACCGGTGATGGGCGAGATGAACACGGCCACCAGGGGTCCGGGCATCAGGGCAAGCCCCGTCATACGAATTGATTGACCCCAAAGGTCCTGCAGAGCAAGCGAGCTCGCGAGCCCACCGGAGGTGAAGGCGAGTCCATAGAACATCACGCTGAAGTTGGTGCTGCGGTACGAGCGGTAGCGAAACAGCGAGAGGTCGAGAAGGGGTTCAGGGTGCGTTCGCGAACGATTGATCACAAGAGGGAAGAGAGCCAAACCGATGAGCAAGAGGGCTAAGCCTCTCGGGTCGCCAATTCCCCGAGATTCGCTCTGCACGATGGCGAACATGACCATGGTGACCGCTGTAGTTCCGATCGCCACGCCGAGGAGATCGATGCGGCCGCTGGCGTCAGGATCGCTCGATTCGCGCAAAAAGCGGGGCCCGAGGACAAGCACCAGGATGCACAATGGGACATTGACGAGAAAGATCGCTCGCCAGCTGAAGGCATCGATCAGGAACGCACCGAACGCAGGACCTACCACCGCACCAAATGATCCGGCCGCGCCGGCAATGCCGATTGCCGTGCTGCGTCGCGCCGCAGGAAAGTCGGGCAGCATCACGGCAAACGAGGTGGCCATGGTGACGGCACCACCGGTTGCCTGGAACACGCGAGCGGCAATCAGCATGTTCGCGTTGGGGGCAAGGCCCGAAAACAGCGAGCCGACCATGAACAGCACCACGCCTGGCAGAAACACTCGCCGTCGGCCCAAGCTGTCGCTGAGTCGACCGGCGAAGAGCAGGAGAGAGCCAACAGTAACGTTGTAGCCCGAAACGACCCAGCTGAGCTGCGAGCGGGATACCTCGAAGTCTTCGCGGATAGAGGGAAAGGCAACGTTCACGGCGGACAGATCGACTACCACTAGGAACGTGACGATCGTGGTAATGCTGAGCGAGAGCCACGCCTGTCGAGTGATCGTGGTGTCGGGGGCAACCGCCGTCGGTTCGCGCATCGAATCACCCTATGGGCCGTGGGCGCGACGCCTACGATCGCACGCCGTTGTCGGCCCGGGGTGAGCGCTAGTTGTCGAGTGACTGGCGTAGTTCGAACCGCTTGATCTTGCCCGTGGCAGTCTTGGGGAGCTCGTCGACGACGACGATGCGGCGGGGACGTTTGAACGATGCCATGCGGTCGCGGCAGTGTTGGATGAGTTCGTCAGGGTCCGGGACCCAACCCGAAGCAGGAAGCACGAACGCCACAGTTTGCTCGAGACCTTGCTCGTCGCGTCCACCAACCACGGCGGCCTCCAGAACGCTGTCGTGTTCGATTAGTGCATTCTCAACCTCAGCGGGGGACACCCAGATCCCTCCGGCCTTGATCATGTCTGTGTTGCGGCCGAGGAAGGTCCATGTGTCGTCGGCGGAACGGGTGTACACGTCGCCGGTCCGCACCCAGCCATCGCAGAAGGCGTTCGCTGTCGCTTCTGGCTTCTGCCAATAACCGATGGCAGACGATGGGCCCTGAACATGGAGATAGCCAGGTGTATCCGGATCGACGATCACGTGGTCGTTGTCGTCGCGGAGCTCGGCGATGTAGCCCGATACCATCTCGCCACTTGAGCCCGACGTCTGCCTCTCCATCGTGTTGGAGATGAAGATGTGTAAGAGCTCGGTCGAGCCGATTCCATCGAGGACCGGGGTACCGGTGAGTGTGCTGAAACGTTCGTGGACGTTGGCCGGGAGTGATTCGCCAGCCGTGACGGTGGCTCGGACCGAGTCGAACGCGGCGGGATCGGGCTTGGCGTCGAGAAGTGCAGCGCAGAAGCCGGGGCTTGAGAAAAATAGTGTTGGTCGCTCGTCTTTGATCAGTGTGAGCATCGCTGGGGGAGTGGGCGGATCAGGATTCAAGATGGCTGTGGCCCCCACGGCGAACGGGAAGGTCAACGAGTTGCCAAGCCCGTAAGCGAAGAAGAGTTTGGCGACCGACAGGAATCGGTCGTCCTCCGTGATCCCGAGGACATCGACGGCATACGTGTCGACTGTGGCCTTCACGCTGCCATGGAGATGCATGACCCCCTTTGGCGTGCCCGTTGTGCCGCTGCTGTACAACCAGAGAGCAACGGAGTCGTTGGTTGTGTCGGCGATCGGAGCTTCGCTTGCCGCGTCGATTGAGGACCAGTCATGGACGGTGGCACGATCCCCGACAGCGCTCGCTATGGCATCGGTATCGCCAAGAGCGATGACCTGGTCCACGGCCGGCGCTGCGGCGAGGAGTTCAGGAATCGCTGCTACAAAGGCGTTGGAGATCGCCAAGGTCCGAGCTCCTGAATCGGCCACGATCTCGCCTAGGGCCTTGCCCCGCAGCATCGTCGACAATGGCACTGGGACGATGCCAGACCGCTGAGCACCAAGAAAGATCGCGGGGAACGTGGCGTCGTCAGGTACCACCATCGCCACTCGGTCGCCTTGTTTGAGACCGAGCTGAGCGAGGAGATTCTGGGTTCGCCACAACTCGGTTTGCAACTGGACATAGGTGGTCGACACACCTCGGCATCGCACGGCGACTTGATCGCCGCGGCCCTCACGGATATGGCGGTCGACGAGCCATTCTGCAGCATTGAACATCGGTATCGATACCTCCGGTTTATTCGTCAGACGCGGACGTATTCATAGTCGACAGGCTTCTGATGAATCCCACGTGATGGAGCGGCGACCCATCCGGCCATCTTGCCGGACTCTGACACCCCTGTCATCAACGACAGCACATGGGCCCGATCGCTGTCGTTTGGCAACCAGTCGTCAGCGTTGGCGTGCCAATCGGCGTCGCTGATAGGCAGACCATCGGGCGACATGTGATGGTCGCGGAACGTGCCGACCTTGCGATTGAACGAGGAACTCGCCAAGCGGAACGTGAAGTTGATGCCGGCCTCGTCAAGGGTGCGGTTCCACCGTTCGATACCTTTTTGGCAATCCACAGAATAGTCGTCGCGCAGCGTCTCATTGAGCGCTGCGAGTTGGGTGACTTCACGAGCGCCGACACCCGCCTTGGTCCATTCAGGCACGGTTCGATAGAGCCTCTTGAGGAGATGGTCGTCGCTTCGACGCTCCTCTTGGAACCGACCCTTTAGTCCTGAGGCGAAATAGTTGGCGGCATTGGTTGAGGTCTCGGAACCGAAGAGGTCAAGCGACACCGAATAGTGGAAATTGATGTACTTCTGGAGCACATCGAGATTGATGCCACCGTGCGGATGGACGTCGTCGGTGTCGTATTCACTCATCAAATCAGCGGTCCGTTGCACGACCCGGCCCACCCCAGAAGCGCCCACAAACATGTGGTGGGCCTCTTCCTTGAGCATGAACTCGCAGGTTCGAGAGAGTGGATCAAAGGCCGATTCACGGAGCGACGCGAGCTGGTACTTGCCATCTCGATCGGTGAAATAGGTGAACATGAAGAACGAGAGCCAATCCGGCGTCTCTTCGTTGAAGGCGCCGAGAATCCGAGGGTTATCGGCGTCACCTGAGTGGCGCTCGAGCATCTCGTCGGCATCGTCACGGCCATCGCGACCGAAGTAGCCGTGCAGGAGGTACACCATCGCCCAAAGATGTCGACCCTCTTCGACGTTCACCTGGAACAGATTTCGCATGTCGTAGAGGGAGGGTGCCGTCAAAGAGAGCTTGCGTTGCTGCTCGACGGATGCCGGCTCTGTGTCGCCCTGCACGACGATGAGGCGACGGAGATCGGACCGGTATTCGCCAGGAACCTCCTGCCATGCATCCTCGCCCTTATGGTCACCGAACGCGATCTTTCGATCCTTTTCGCGATCCGCCAGGAAGATGCCCCATCGGTAGTCGGGCATCTCGACGTGGCCAAAGTTTGCCCAGCCCTGCTGGCCGACGTCGACGGCGGTGCGGAGGTAGACGGGGTTACGAGCGAACGCCGCAGGGCCGAGTTCTTCCCACCAGCGGACAAACTTCGGCTGCCACTGTTCGAGTGCGCGCTGAAGGCGACGGTCGTCGGCGAGGTCGACGTTGTTGGGGATTCTTGCGTTGATGTCTACGACGGCCATGGCGTCACACTCGGTTCTGGTCGAAGTCGGGGCGAGAGCCGGTGCCGAAGCGCTTGAGCGCTCCATCGGGACCGACTGCGTTCGGGCGTTGGAAGATCCAGTTCTGCCAAGCCGAGAGACGGGAGAAGATCTTGGTCTTCATTGTCTCGGGACCTACGAACCGATAGTTGGCCTCCATGCCGGTGAGGGCATCGGGGCTGAAGCTGTTGCGTTCCTCAAGGGTGATTCGAAGCTCATCTTCCCAGTCGAGGTCATCGGGGGTGAAGGTGACCAGTTCGGCGTCGGTTGCTTCGGCGGCGAGGAGGTTCTTGCCTACGGCGAGGGTCGCCTTCGTATATGCAGCTTCTCGACCCCAGAACCGAGTTCTGAGCCGAGTGAGATCGTTGGGCATTGGATACCAGCCGAGGTTGGCATGAGTCAGGCGGATAGTGGGGGGAGAGGGAGGATCATCGAGGTCTTCCCAGGAACCTTCAAGCATGAAGCTGCGGTCGGCCACAAGGACGAGTTCGGCGAGCGTGCCGACGAAGCAACTGCCTGGATCGATGACCGTCACCAGTGACCGAGCGGAAACGTCAAGACGCTCGAGCGTGCGGGCCCAAAACAGACGGATTTCGCGCACCGCCCAGTGCTCAGCGTCAGCACCGAGAACCGCCTCGGCTTGAGAGACGGCGTCACTGTCACCTTCAGTACGAAACACCCAGGTGCCGAGGTGGGTCTCGTTGAATCGCAGATGCAGGATGGCGTCGTCGAGTTCTCGCGCCATTCGGAGGAGCCAGGCATCAGCTCCAGCTGTGGTCAGCCCGTGGCCGGTGGTTGGCTCGGGTCCTTCAGGGGCGTGGATCGTGAATGTCGCCGAGCCCACAGACCGGTCTATCGAGACGGTCAGGTTTGTGTACGTGATGCTTTCGTCGGTGATTGTCCGATCGAGGGGGCGTAGCTCGATGCCGACAGCCTCGCTTGGTCGATCGCTCTCTGCGGCTCGTGCAGTTGTTCGTTCGGCGATGAGATGATCCCAGGTACTGGCCGGCGCTATGTGATCGACGAGGCCCCACTGGATGGCAGTTTTGCCTCGAATTCCCTCAGTACGCGTCGCGAATACATCGGCAAGGTCTCGGCGAACATGGCGTTTCTCGACAACGCGTGTGAGGCCGCCGGTGCCAGGCAGCACGGCGAGTAGCGGAATTTCTGGTAGCGAGACGGCCGAGGACTTGTCGTCGATTAACAAGATCTCGTCGCAGGCGAGCGCAAGCTCATAGCCGCCACCGGCCGCAGTGCCGTTTAGTGCGGCGATCCATGTTTGACGGGAGTTTGTGGTGGCGTCCTCAATGCCGTTGCGGGTCTCGTTGGTGAACTTGCAGAAGTTGACCTTGTGGCCGTGGCTGGCCCCGGCGAGCATCTGGATGTTGGCGCCAGCGCAGAAGATCTTGTCAAGACCGCCGGTTACGACGACAACCCTTACCGCCGGATGTTCGAACCGAAGTCGCTGGACGGCGTCGTTGAGTTCGATGTCGACGCCAAGGTCATATGAGTTCGTCTTCAGCTGGTAGTCATCCCGAAGGCCGCTGTCGGGATCGACGGCCATGGTGAGCGTGGCTGCGGATCCTTGCACGTTGAGCCGCCAGTGCCGATAGCGATCGGGAGCGGTCGAGAAATCAATACTCGGCTCGTTCATCTCGGCACTCTACACATTCCTCGCAGTACGGCAAGGAGTTGTGGAACGTGCGGGCAACGCACGTCCGGGGACTGTCCCCAGACGTGCGTTGCCGCTATCGCCTACCAGTGTGTTCAGGTTTCTGTTCCATAGGGAGAAGTGGTGGTCGTCGATGAGCGGCGTGGAGACCATTGACTTGCCTCGAGGAAATCGACGATCGTTTTGACGACGAGCTCTGGGGCATCGTGGTGGAGTAGGTGCCGCAGACCGTCGAGCAGTCGGCATTCGGCGTTGTCGCCGATCGCAGCGGCGGTATGCGTGGCCTGACTGGGAGTGGCGAACTCATCGGCAGTGCCCTGGAGCACGATGGTTGGGCAGGACACGGTGTGAAGTATCGGCCGGATGTCCCACAGAGCGAACTCTTTGCTGGTCCAAACCCCGGACCATGCTTCGAACACTGCAGCGGGATTCGAATGAAAGCGACCAAGTCGAGAGACCACCTCATCGGCGCGTGACCGCATGCTGATGATTTCGGCGACTGCCGCCGACTCGAGCCAACTGTGCGCGGCAAGAAGGACGATGGGTCCGTGGTCGGTTTGTTCTGTGGCATGTATGGCCGCGATCGAGCCACCATCAGAGTGACCGACAAGCGCTGGCAGCGTGGCCTCAGTGGCGGTGATCAGGGAATCGAGGACTTGAGCCTCTTGATGGAGCCAGTCAGGCGGCCACCATCCCTGCGGTAGTGGCAAGGACCCACCGTGCCCGGCCCTGTCATAGGCCATAACCGTACGCCCGCTTGCCGCAGCGAGATTTGCAGGCACGTCGCGCCATTGGGTGATCGACCCCAACCCATCATGCAACATGATGATTTCTGGAGGCCCCTGACCCCATGTGGCGGTGCTTAGACGACCTCCGTCGACCTCGACCACCTGCACCCGTGCTCCACTCATTGGGCCCCTTCCGCGTTCCTCCCAACATGTACGATGTTCGTATCGACACACGTCAGAGCTCTGTAGAACATGCTAGTTCGCACGGACTTACCCCAGGTCTGGGGGCACGGCGTGATGGCAGCGCCGGTGTCGATACAAGTCGTGCATTGCTCATCACGGTGCTCGGAGAGTATGTCCTTCCTCAGGGGGGAAGTGCGTGGACACAGACGCTTGTAGCGCTTATGGAGCGGCTCGGCGTTCGTGACAAATCGACGCGTCAGGCGCTTTCCCGACTGGAAGAACGGGGCTGGCTCGAACGGCAACGGATTGGTCGCCAGACGCGTTGGAGTCTGACTGGCATTTCGATCGCGCTGCTCACCGCCGGAGCGGCACGGATCTATACGTTTGGTCAAGAACCCCGCGCGTGGGACGGCCGATGGGTTGTTCTGTTGGCGTCTGTGCCTGAGCGTGATCGAAGTTCTCGCTATCGCATGGGCCAAGGCCTTGGTTGGGCAGGATTCGGCTCCATCGGCCAAGGCGTGTGGGTGTCACCGTGGCTCGACCAAGAATCGGTTGCCGTCGACCTCCTCACTAACCTGCGGGTGGAGGCCACGACGTTTCGAGCAGAGGTTGGCTCGTTGGGATCTGGACCCGAGGTGGCGAGCGTGGCGTGGAATCTCCCGGGCTTACGGCAGCACTACTCAGACTTCCTCAACCTGACGACCGAGCAATCGACCAACGCGGCCGCTGATTTGGCGTTATTGGTCCACCGTTGGCGACGATTTCCGTTCCTCGACCCTGAAATTCCGGTTCAGTTGTTGGCCGACGACTGGCCTGGCACGAGGGCGGCGTGCCGATTCAGTGAACTCCGAGAGGAGCTCCTGGCTGGGGCACTCCACTGGTGGCAAGAGAGTGAAGGGGCCAATGCCCCCGCAGGATGGGAATGATCGAACTCAACGAAGCGCCGGACGCGAGCCGCTAGCCGTCGGCCGGAGACAACTTCCAGATCGCTCGTACTCGAGGGGCCACCGTTCTGATCCACACAAACCGAAATCGTCACCGGTCGGGCCTCCGCCACCCTCAACGGATCCCACTAAACCAGGCTCGAATCTGTCCCCGACACGACTTCGTTTCGGCGGTACGATTGAGCATGAGTGTGCTCACCGAAGACCGCGGCCCGGTTCGGATCGTCACGATCGATCGTCCGGAGTGCCGCAATGCTGTGGATGGCCCGACTGCCACCGCTCTGCTGGAAGCGTTTGAGAATTTTGAAGCCGATGCCGGGCTTCGTGTCGCAGTTCTTACCGGGAGCGATGGTGCCTTCTGCGCAGGAGCGGACCTCAAGGCTATCTCCACCGGTCGAGGCAACCGGATAGCGCGTGATGGAGCGGGACCCATGGGGCCGACACGACTCGACCTGAGCAAGCCCGTAATCGCAGCTATCGAAGGTCACGCTGTCGCTGGTGGGCTTGAGCTTGCTATCTGGTGTGACCTTCGCGTTGCTGCCCGTGATGCTGTGCTGGGGGTTTACTGTCGGCGCTGGGGTGTACCACTCGTCGACGGCGGCACCATCCGATTGCCGCGGCTCATCGGAGCATCCCGGGCCTCTGACATGATTCTCACGGGTCGTGCGGTGGAGGCCGACGAAGCGCTGGCGATCGGTCTGGTTAATCGAATTGCCGCCCCCGGAGCGGCCCTTGACGACGCGCTCGTGCTCGCCGATCAGCTTGCCGCTCTACCGCAAAACTGCATGCGCTCAGATCTGCGTTCGTCCAAGGCGCAGTGGAGTCTTGACATGCCTGTCGCCCTAGTGCACGAGACCAAACTCGGACTCGACGTTGTTGCGTCAGGCGAGACTCGAGACGGGGCCACCCGGTTTGCCGGCGGTGCCGGTCGCCACGGGCAAGCGGCAACCTAGGGAAGCTAGATGCTCTTCCCTACGTTCACCTTTGCGGCGTTCTTCGCCGTGGTGCTCCCGGTGAGCTGGGTGCTCCGGCGACACGCGACCGTATGGAAGCTCTTCGTTCTGGCTGCCTCTGGCCTGTTCTACGGCTACTGGGACCCGCGTTTCCTGCTTTTACTTGGCGCCATGACGGTTGTGAACGAGTTGGCCGCCATGGCCATCCATCGCTCAGTCAACGAGCGTGCTCGTAAAGCCGCGCTGGTGACTGCGGTGCTTTTTGATCTTGTCGTGCTCGGCTTCTTCAAATACTACGGATTCTTTCTCAACAGCCTCGACTCGGCATTTAGCCTTTCGAGCCCTGCTCTCAATGTGATCCTCCCCGTCGGGATCTCTTTCTTCACGTTCCAGGCCATCAGCTATGTGGTTGATGTCCATCGCCGGGATTGCTTACCGGCTCCGCTACTTGACTTCGCCGTGTATCTTTCGTTCTTCCCTCAGCTCGTAGCCGGACCGATCGTACGGGCCACAGAGTTCCTGCCAGAACTCCGAGCCACCCGGGTTCCCGATTCCTTGGAGACTGGGCGCGCCGTGATCCTGATCGGCCGGGGTCTCTTCAAAAAGGTCGTGATAGCCGACTTCTTGGGCCGAGCGGTGGTCGATGACGCATTCGGCACGCCGGGGGAGTACGGGGCGCTCGATATTCTTACCGGCATCTACGGCTACGCCATCCAGATCTACGCTGACTTCTCTGGGTACACCGACATGGCGATCGGCATCGCACTGCTCCTGGGATTCCGGTTCCCGCAGAACTTTGATCGTCCATATGCCGCGGTATCCGTACAAGATTTTTGGCGCCGTTGGCACATCACGCTGTCTCGCTGGCTACGTGACTATGTCTACGTCCCTCTTGGTGGCAACCGCGGCGGACGAGGGAAGACCTATCGCAACCTGATGATCACCATGGGCCTCGGCGGTCTCTGGCACGGCGCGGCATGGACCTTCATCGTGTGGGGCTTGCTGCATGGTGGCGCCCTTGCAGTGGAACGACTGATTTCTGAGTTTCGTGGCGACTCCGAGATCGAGTTTGATGCGGCTGACGTCCGAATTCGTGAGCTCGCCCGACTTCATAGCGGGGTTGAAGTTGACGCCTGGCGCGAAGACCCAACCAGCCCTGTGCCGTTCGGCCCGGTTGAAACCAGGCGTCTGTGGGTCGGCCGCTTGATCACATTCCACTTTGTTTGCGCGGGCTGGGTGATATTTTACGCAGGCACGACCGAAGGCGGCGGACTGTCGGGAGCCGGCGACACGTTTACTGGTCTGTTGACCGGCTGGACAGTCATGCCAGAGCTACTCAATCCCCTGGTAGCGCTCGTACTCATCGGGGCGATTACCGCGCAGTACTTGCCGCCGATGCTGGGGCGCCAACTGTCGGCCATGTTCTCGACCCTGCCACCAGTGGCGGTGTCGATCGGCTTCGCCGTCTGGATCATGCTTGTCGTCGCCCTCGGGCCCGAAGGCATCAGCGAATTCATCTACTTCCAGTTCTGACTCATGGACTATTCCGACCCGCTCGAACGAGCGACGAAACCCCGGAACCGGGGCGAGACTTGGACTGATGAGCAGTTCCGCGCTGCTCGTGACTCCGACCTAGGGGAGCGCACTATCGGTGTCCGTAGATCGGTTATCGCCACCCTGTCGTGTCTCCTACTCGCAGCTCTGCTGACCTCAGGGAAGATTGTTGAGATCGCCGAACGACAGGAACTAGGTGAAGCCAGAGATCGGCAAGTGGTCATGGCTGAACGGCTCGACCAGGTGGCAAACTTTCTGTCGCTTAACCGACCCTATGACCTGATTCTCGACATTCGCGGCGCTGGTGATGACGCGGGGGAGCGGATTGATGACCTGTCCGCCCTAGTCGTGAGTACAACAACTCTGCCGCCGACCACGACTTTGCCGACGACCACGGTCACGCCAGATTCGTCGTCCTCGTCGACCGTGCCGTCGTCGTCGACGTCGACGTCGTCGACCGTGCCGTCGCTGCGACCTGTCACCGCGTCTGAACCGCTCACGGTCTATGTCGCCGGTGATAGTCAGGCCGAGTATCTCGGTCATGCGCTGACCACCGAGCGCCTTGGTTGGGCACTCGATGTGGAGGTTGCGGACCGTATCTCTACGAGTCTGGCCCGGCCCGACTACTTCAACTGGCCCGCCGAACTCGCCGCCGTCATGGACGACCGCTCGCCCGAGGCCGTCGTGCTCTTCATCGGCGCCAACGACTACCAAGATATGGCCGCCGCCGACGGCTCCCGCTTTGTCCAAGGAACACCCGAGTGGCAGGCCGAGTGGATGGCTCGATTAGGACTCATGTTCGATCTTGTCGTCGGTGGGGATCGTCACGTGTTTTGGGTTACACAGCCGCCGATGCGAGATATTGATCTCCTCGAGAGTGTCACGATGATCAACGACTTGGCCGCTTCGGTGGTGGCCACCCGTGCGCATGTCACATCAATCGACATCTGGGACCTTTTTGGCGGTGCCGGCGGCTACACCAAATACATCACCACCAACGATGGCGACACCATTGATGCTCGCGTCGACGATGGGATTCACCTCACCCGTTCAGGATCGAGCGAGGTAGCAGTCCTCATCTTCGAAGAGATGGAGACTCGCTGGGAGTTTGCCGAGTAGCTATCGAGCGTGGGTCTGAGCATTTTGTCGACGACCTTGACGCCTTGCGTGATCACGTCATGCACACAACCGCAGAGCGTCTTCTCCGCTAGTTGTCGGAGGGATCGCGGGGGTAGAAGCGAAGGCGGTTGAGAGGACCCTGTTGTCGGCCGACGACGCGCCACCACAACTCGTCGGGATCGGTGGCATGGATGTCCTCGGCTTCTGCGTCGACCACGATCCAGGCATCGTCGAGCAGTTCGGCGTCTAGTTGGCCGGGAGCCCACGAGGCGTATCCCGCGAACATGCGAACTTTTTCGATGCCCGGAACCTCGCTCGGGTCGCTGTCGAGGTCGACCGTGCCCAGTCCGAGAGCGACAGCATTCCAGTGGTGGCTGGTTTCGTCTGCAGGCATGGTGGCGATGGCGATCACTGATGATGCGGAGACCGGCCCGCCGACGAATATCACGGGCGGCTCTGGAGCAAGGTCTTTCCAGTCATCGATAGTGCCTGCGACGGGCAGTTCGCTCGGACGGTTGACGACAACGCCGAGAGCGCCTTCGCCCCCATGTTCGAGCATGAACACGACTGCGCGGTCGAAGTTGGGATCGGTGAGTGCAGGCGAGGCGAGAAGATGGCGGCCCTTGGTGGACATGTGTACATCATCGCGTGTGGCACGATCTGATCCGTGGCTCTCTCTGCACCAACTGTCGTTCTCGCTCTCGCTGCCCATGATCCCCTTGGCGGCGCGGGGCTTGCGGCCGACCTCACGACCTTCGCCGCGCTCAACGTGCACGGCACTGTGGCGGTAACTGCGGTCACAGCCCAAACGCTCACGACGATGAGTCGAGCGCTTCCGATGGAGACGTCGTTTGTTGCTGCTCAGATCGCCGCGGTGGCCAGTGAGTTTACGATTGCGGGTGCGAAGACTGGGATGGTCCTTGAAGCGGAATCAGTAGCACTGATTGCCGAGTTGATCGATGACGGACAACTTCCGGCACCTGTGGTTGATCCCGTTCTGGTCGACGGTCGCGGCGTCCAGTTCGCCCAACCGGAGGTGGAGGCTGCCTACCGATCGCTACTGATTCCCCGAGCCCGCGTCCTGACACCCAACATCGCAGAGGCATCGGTGCTCACGGGGCGGACCCTTGATTCGGTCAGGGCCGTTGAGGCCGCCGCCGCCGATTTGGCGTCACTTGGCGCGGAATGGGTGGTCGTGACCGCCGGATCACTGACCAGGGATGCCACTGACATAGCGATAGATCGCTTTGGTGCCGTCCACCGGCTTGTCGGTGACCATCTCGACACTCCTCATGTTCGTGGCTCCGGTTGCACGTTTGCGGCTGCCACCACGGCACTGCTCGCTCGGGGGGTTGAACCGCTCGATGCCTTCGTGCGGGCTAAGGCATTCGTTCATGCTCAGCTGGTCCGTGGCCAGGGTTGGGCTCTCGCCGATGGCGTTGCCGGGCCGGTTGCTCATTGGCAGCCGGCCGCGGAGTGAGCTATTCCTCCTCGTCGCTGTCACCCAGATTTTCCCACTCTTCGCCATAGTGGAAGGTCAACTCGTCACCCGGATTGATTGCCGCTATCGCAAGAAGGTCGGGTCCATCGAACTCCACATTGGGATTCTTGCTGTGGTTGAGCCAGCGAAGTACGCCCGTGCCATCGATGCCTCGCCATGTGCCGTCGTCAGTCTCGATCCAGAGAACGTGCATCCCGTCGTCATTGGTCGGTTCGCCCACATAGACGCCCACATGGTCCCCGACGAGAAACGCATGGGTTGCGAAGGCTCCCTTGCCATGGATAGCTGATGGTCGGCATTCGACACCGATAGCGGAGTCGTCGGTCGAGTTGGTCATTCAGTTTCTCGCAGCAAGACAACATCGGCATCGGCGTCGTTGGCGGCGCGATGGCGCCCATCAGTGATCAGCGACCGCAAAATCGCTCGACCTGCAAGCTCTTGCACATCCGCACGAAGCGGGTCACGTAGGAAGCCGTCGATTGATGGGACATTAGGAAAGCTGAAGACCACCAGGGCGTCCGGTGCGGTGAGCGCATCGTCGACGGGACGCACGCGACGCTCCATCAGTCCACGATGGCGGGGAAGGAGGCTGCGCAGGTGATCGATGTATTCTTCGAACGACTCGTCTGCCCCGGTGCTCCAGAGGCGGTAGGTCAGCTCGATCCGGTCGTCTTCAGCCATCAAGACAACGCTAGCGGCATGGGACACCGCAACTCGGCCGCCTTTAGGCCGGCTTGCGAGCAATCACTTGGACGACAGCACCTTCGCCGGTATGGCCCGAGCCTTCGACCACCGAGCGATTCGTCTCATGCTCATGCTCGAAGAGTAGGCCAGCCAACTCCTCGGTCAATGCTTCGAGATTCATCGTGAGTTCCGGGCTGGGCGGTCCTCCCGTTCCGCGGCCCACCTGATCGGGTGTGTATGCCTCGAGGATCAGCACACCGCCAGGCCGTAGCGCGGCGACGATATTGGCGTGAAGAGTGCGTCGGACCGGCGGTGGCATATGAGCGAAGATTGAGATGACAACGTCCCAACACTCGATACCGAGTTCATAAACCCCCAAGTCAGCGACAACGGTCGAGAGATCGACACCGCGATCAAGGGCGAGACGGGCGGCCTTGTCCATCCCCGACTGTGTCAGGTCGACTGAGGTGACTCGATGACCCAGCTCTGCCATAAAGACACCATTGCGCCCTTCGCCATCGGCAACACATAGAACGTCACCGATGGTGAGGGAACGAGCAGTCTCGGCGAGAAAGTCGTTAGGTTCGGTGCCATAAAGAAATCCGTCGACACCGCTATAGCGGGTTTCCCATATTGATCCAGGGTTAGGCATGCTCATGCGCCGCTCACAGTAATGGAGGAGTCGGGCCTTCTTTGAAAAGAGTGTGTCCGCCTTCAAGCGATCAGCGGACAGATCATCGGTTCACCCGGGTGAGTAAGGCCTTCAAGTAGGCACCGTGAACGAACCCAACGCGATGGTCGAGGGCGTGGCTGGTGCGTTCGATTTCGGTCAGCATGACGCCAGCGAGGTCGGCTTGGAGGTGAACTGTCGCGTAGAAGTCTTCGGCATCGATTCGGCTGGAGCATGAGGCCTGGAAGAGTAAGCCGCCATCGTTGACGAGTTGAAGCCCGAGGGCGGTTAGGCGTTGATAGGCCCGGAGCGCCATGGGTACGGCGGCCTCACGTGGGGCAAACGAGGGCGGATCGATGACCACGATGTCGAAACGTCGACCGTCGCGGACCAGCGCCTCCATTGCCTCGAATGCATCGCCGACCGTGGACTCAACCGTGAGATCGGAGCGAAGGACTGCACGGTTGGCGGCAAGATTGGTGGCGACCTCGTCGATTGCGTGAGGAGAAAGGTCGATGGTGTGGATGAGCTTCGCGCCGGCTGCGGCCGCGTGAACGGCGAACCCGCCACTACAGCAGAAGACATCGAGCACGCTCGCGTCAGTACTGTGGTCGGCGACAAGTGCACGATTGTCGCGCTGGTCGAGAAACGTACCCGTCTTTTGGCCGGTTGCCGGTGAGCAGCCGAAGGTGAGGCCATTTTCTTTGAACCAGACCAGACCGGGTGCACGGGGACCGTGAAGGGTCTGACCATCGGCAAGCGGGGCGGTAATGTTGCGAGCGGTATCTCGAGCCAGGCGTAAAACGATCGTGACCGGTTGGAGAAGCTCTTGGAGTGTGTTGGTGATCGCATCCAGATGCGCTCCCCACGCTGACGAGTAGAGCTTGATCACCAGCACGTTGGCGTACTGATCAACAATCAATCCGGGCAGCTGATCGTTTTCTCCGTTGACGAGGCGAATACCGGTGTTGTCGGGATCATCCCGCAAGATTTGGCGGTGTCCAATGGCCGTCTCGAGGCGACCCCGCCAGAAGGCGTCATCGATTTGCGTCGGCTTGCCTTTGTGCAATATCCGAATACGGATGGGGGAGTGGGGGTCCCACAGGCCGATGGCTGCGAAGTTTCGTTTGTCGTCGAAGATCACCGCAAGGTCGCCGGCCTCACCTCTGTGAGAAGCGGCTTTGATCGAGCCGTCGTACACCCATGGATGGCCGGCGCGGACATGGCGCAGGGCATCGGCGGTCAGGCGAACGGCGAGACGCCGGCGGTCGGTCACAATCGCGAAGGCTAGCGTTGCGCTTGATGGCCCCAGCGTGTGTTGGGCCTGCGCTAGCATTTCGGCATTGGTAAATTGTTGGTACGGGGAACCGCCGCAGTTCTTATGGTGGGGCTTCTGACCCTTGGTGGTGGTGCTTCGGCTGACGCACGATTTTCTGACGTCGTTGAGGGTTCGTATTACGAGGACGGCGTGGCATGGCTTCTCGAGAACAAGTTGACCACTGGAACCAGTGCCGGATGTTTTGAGCCGGGCCGGATCCTCACGCGGGCTGAAGCAGCCACCTTCCTCCACCGCCTTGCCGGGACCCCCGCACCTGCCGGCCCAGCGCCTTTCATCGATACTCCTGCTGCATGGGCGGCCGATGCTGTGGCATGGATGGCCGAAGAGGGGATTACGGTCGGGGTAGGCGGTGGCCGCTTTGCTCCGAACGATGTTGTCACCCGCGCGCAGCTTGCCGCGTTCCTCTACCGCTACGAAAGCCCGGCTCGCGCTGCACCGCACGGCTTTTCTGACGTCTTCGCGGAGTGGCAGCAGGAACCGGTCAGTTGGCTTGCAGAGGAAGGAATCACCGTTGGTACGGCCCCCGGCCGGTTCTCACCGGACGAGCCCGTAACTCGGGGTCAGCTCGCCACGTTCCTGTATCGCTACAGAGGGATGCCGCCGACGGCTCACGACGAGTCGATCACGGTGTGCCAGCGTCCATTCGTCGTTCACGCCGTCGGGGACGTGAACTTCGACCCGGGCTATGGGCCTAATCCGCAACTTCCGTACTCCGATGCGTGGTCGGGGATGGGTCAGTTGTTCCTCAACGACGATCTGACGATCATCAATCTGGAGTGCGCTCCATCGCGACTGGGGTCGAGAGTTCCCAAGACGTACAATTTCCGCTGCCCACTCGAGGCTTTGGCGCCCACCAGAGCCGCTGGCATTGAGGTGGCCAATCTTGCCAACAATCATGGCGCAGACTTTGGAATCCCAGCGTTGATAGATGGCCTTGCCAATGTGGCAGCGGCCGGAATCAAGCCGGTGGGTGCCGGGATGGACCTCGCGGTCGCGACCCGGCCGGCAATCTTTGAGCGCGAGGGTGTCACCTTTGCTGTCCTGGGTTTCAACGCGGTCAACAACTCAACAGCGTGGGAGGCCACCGCTGCAAAGGCGGGTATGGCCTACGGTGATATCGACATCATGGTTGCAGCCGTGGAGGCCGCTAGCCAGCATGCTGATTATGTGTTTGTGACGATCCATTGGGGGATTGAGAAGACTTTCAGTCCGGCGGCCGACGACATCGAGCGAGCCCACGCGCTGGTCGACGCCGGTGCCGATGCCGTGTTCGGCCATGGCCCACACCGGGTTCAACCACTCGAATTTTACAACGACCGGCCCATTTTCTGGTCGCTTGGTAACTTCGTTTGGCACAACCTGACCCGTCAAACCGCGGTGGCCGAGGTGCTCGTGGCTCGCGATGGCACGATCAGTGCCAGCCTGATCCCTGGCACGATCGTGTCAAAGGGTCACCCGGTTCTGGATTAGATAGGCGCTTCTCGCCAAGACGGCATGTGCTTCGCGCTTTTTCTTGCTTGGCAGGGTGGGGAGCCTGGGGACGGTGGTGCTGGAGCAATGGCTGTGATGCTGCCCACCTCGTTGCCCGCTACCGAAACATCATTGGGGTCCCTGGAACGTTCCCGGTCATCCTTCCCAATCTACTCGCTACTTTACATAACGATGATTTCCGGCTTTCTGTAGAACTTTGGGAGGATGCATCAACCTGTGAGCGTGTATCGATTTGCATGACTGCTTGATCGATGGTTTGTGGAGCCGACGTGCCAGTGTGGTGCATGGCTGAGTTACCGACCCCTGACGACATCAAAGCAGCGGTCGACCGCTTGCGAGGGCATGTCCGCCGAACACCAATGATCAATCCTGGCTCTCGGACCTTTGGGACTGACCCCTCCGTCGAGTTGGTCCTGAAGTTGGAGTCGCTCCAGCACGCCGGGTCGTTCAAGGCGCGTGGCAGCTTTAACAGCGCGCTTGCTGCTCCTCCTCCTTCGTCCGGCCTGATCGCTGCGTCCGGCGGCAACCATGGAATCGCCGTCGCCCATGTGGCTCGAGCGTTGGGTGTTCCGGCGGAGATTTTTGTGCCGGCGGTCTCCGCACCAGTCAAGATCGAACGAATTCGTCAACGCGGCGCGACGGTACATGTTGTCGATGGCGTCTACGACGACGCACAAATCGCATGCGACCTCCGCCAAGTTGAGACTGGTGCCTTCAGCATCCACCCGTTTGACGCCATGTTGACCCTTGCGGGTCAGGCAACCATGGGAGTCGAACTCGTCGAACAGACGGCGAAACTTGATGCCGTGGTGGTAGCCGTTGGTGGCGGTGGCCTCGCTGCGGGGCTGGCCCTGTCCATTCCGCACGATGTTGAAATCATTTGTGTGGAACCCGAACGCAGCCAATGCCTGCGGGCTGCGCTTGATGCCGGTAAGCGAACAAGGGTCGATGTGAGTGGCGTTGCCGCAGACTCTTTGGGTGCTCGCACTATTGGTGATCTGGCCTTTCGTGCGCTCGAAGGCCGCGTGCAGTCAGTGCTCGTGAGCGACCAGGCGATCCTGGATGCGCGGCGCCAACTTTGGGAAGAAGTCGGCGTGGTGGCCGAAACAGGAGGCGCGACGGCGCTTGCTGCACTGACCAGCGGAGCCTTTGTGGCCGAGCCCAACTCGGTATTGAGTGTTATTGTGTGTGGTTCCAATACCGATCCGTCTGATCTCTCTTTGTAGAACCCTGGGTTCCGGGTCGCTCTATGGAGCTGTGGGCGATACCGTTTTGCCCCGTGGCACACAGGCTTGACATCGAACTCACTTCCTCGCCCGGCGACGGCACGTTCACGTGGCGCGCTGCTGGCGCGAAGCAACCGAAGGGTTCGCTGAATAGCGCCCTCCTACCCGACGGCGTCGGCGTAGGCGACGTGGTGAAGGTTGAGGCCGAGGCAGACCTTGATGGCCTTGTCATCACGACTGTTTTTGCGCCCAAAGGCGCTCGCAAAGAGCCGGACTTCCTGGAGCTACTTGGCTCTGGTCGCGATGAGCCGCTGGTTACGCAGGTCCTTGCCAGTCGTGGACGTGGACGTGGTCGTGATGGTGATGATCGTGGCCGACGTCGCGGCAGCGGTGGTGGCCGTGGCCGTGACGGTGGTCGTGACGGTGGTGGGCGCAAAGATCGCAGCCGTGGTGAGCGTGGGAAGGGCGGTAACCGGCCCGAACGTACGGAACGACCGAAACCGCCCGCTCGTCCCAAGGCTCCCCGTTTGCGCCCAGGACGTGCACATCGCCAGGCTGCGTTGAAGGCGCTGCCACAGGCACAGCATTTGCTGGCCGATGAGGTACTGCGAGGCGGTGTCCCTGCTGTTCGTCAGGCCGTTGAGAACATGAACGAAAAGGCGGCCGCTGAAGGCATGCCCAAGATCAAGGTGCAGCCCCTCGTGTCGCTCGCCGAAAAGATGGCTCCCAGGCTCAAGGCGGCCGAGTGGCGTGACCGCGCCGAAGCCGCTGTCTCCGGGATTGAAGAGATTGACCTGCGTGACATTCGCAGCGTCGTCGCTGCTGCTGAGAACGCCGCCCGGGATGAGGAATCGCGCGCCCTGGCTGATCAGCTCCGGGCAGGGCTCGCGGCACGCGCCGATAGCGAGCACCGCAAATGGCTCGACGAACTTGCCGCCACCATTGCCGACGGTCGAACTGTTCGAGCTCTGCGGCTCAGCTCACGTCCACCGAAGGCCGGTGCGCCGTTACCTGTCGACATGGCGGCCAAGCTCGCAGAAGCTGCATCAGCCTCGCTCACAGCGGAGGTCACCTCGGACCGTTGGGCGACGGTGCTCGATGCCGTAGCGTTCTCGCCCGTGCGCTCGCAGGTTGTTACCGAAGGTATCCCGGCGAAGCCGAGCGACGAACTCCTCACTGCGGTAAAGAAGCTTGCATCGCGTACGCCAGAGATTGCCAAGCTCTTCGGTATCGAACCGCCAGCGCACAAAGGCCGCGGCCGTGGGCGCCGCACTCCCCCGCCCCCGCCGGCGTCGCCCGTCGCTCCGGTTGCTGCGGCGCCGGTTGCTGAATCTCCCGCATCGAGCGATGAGATGCCGACAGACCAGGCGATTATCGCTGAAGCGCCGACGGATGAGGTCGCGGACAGCGAAGAAGAGTGATCGACTTCCAGGTTGAAGGACGGATTGCCGTCATTCGCTTGGATCGAGTCGAAGCCCGCAACGCAATCAATGCCGAGATGGCTCAGGCCATCGAGTCCGCCATTGACCGCTTTAAAGACGACCACGAGCTTTGGGTCGGCATCCTTGGGCACTACGGCCCCGTTTTTTGTGCGGGAGCCGATCTGAAGGAGATCGCTGCGGGAAACGCCGACGCGCTTTGGACTGAACGAGGGGGTTTCGGTGGTATTGCGTGGCGCGAACGCACGAAGCCGTTGATCGCTGCGGTTGACGGCTATGCCGTAGCAGGCGGTACCGAGATTGCCCTTGCCTGTGACCTGCGGGTGGCCGCCAAGGGCTCAAGGTTCGGGATCCCTGAGGTTAAACGGTCGCTGGTGGCGGCCGCAGGTGGCCTCGTGAGGCTCCCTCGGGTGCTTCCGCCGGCAATCGCCATGGAGCTCGCACTGACGGGTGACACAATCGATGCTGAGCGGGCATATGAACTTGGCTTGGTCAACGATGTCTGCGAAACGGGTGGTGTCATCGAATGCGCCATGACGCTTGCCGAGCGCATTAACGCCAACGCCCCGCTCGCCGTGCGCTCTAGCAGGCAACTGATCCTTGATGCTCCGGGCCAAAGCGACGCAGAGGGCATGGCGGCAGCCGGTGAAGCCTTCAACATCATTGCCATGACCGAGGATGCGGTTGAGGGCCCACGAGCATTCATCGAGAAGCGGCCACCCGTCTGGAAGGGCCGTTGAGGCTCAACCGGCCACAGTTCTGTGGATGTCGACGAAGTCGAGAAGCCCAGGTCCCAGGCGGAGCGTCCTGAGGCCGTCCAAGGAAAACCAGCGAACTGCAGGAGCATGGCTGCCGACCAACTCGCCTGGTTCAACCGTGAGCACGGTCTCTTCGCAGACTTCTCGTACCCCTGCTCCTGCCACTGCCAGCGTCTCGCCTCGTTCTACTCGGCCTCCAGGTAGCGCCCAGTCTCCGGCCCAGGGAGCCATTCCCCATTCAACGAGCGGGATCTCGCCGCTGTCGATCCAAGTGCGCTGGCAGCAAGTACAGGTGTTGCAGTCACTGGAGCGATCGATGAACCGTGATCGCTCGCGCCACCAACCCGAATGATTCGAAGAAGTTCTTGGTACTGCGATCACCGGGTAGTGCGAGTGAATCGATCCCGATCGAGCCTGCCGTGCGGCTCCAGTCGACGATCCATTCCATGAGGCACTCCCCCACCCCGACACCTCGCGCGCCTGGCAGTACGTAGATGTCCGAAAGCGCCGTCATGATTGAGCCGTCGTGGAGTTCAACGAGGTGCCCTCCTGCGTAGCCGACGATGGTTTCGTCGATGCTACCGACCGCTACGAGAGCGTTATTGTCGCTTATCTGTGCATGAAACGTGGAAGCCAGGGGCTCTGGGCGCGCCTCGTAGCGTGACCAGATAGAGCCGCCTCGTACCGGAGTTAGCTCGCTGATCGCCGCCTCGGCCAGTGCAACCACGATCGAAAGATCTTCGGCCTGCGCGCGGCGGGCGGTGACGTCCATCGTCAGCTCAGAAGCTGTTCGACGCGATTGATTATCGTTGAGCGGCCCCGGTTGGCTTTTTCGTAAGTGCGAATCGTGAGCAACTCGTCGATGGGTCGACCTGCGAGCAGGGCAACGATCTCCCGGGCAGTCATTTCCTCATACCCGGGAATCGGCACTCCTGCGAGGACGGAACCCGTTGTTGGAGCGGCGGGCGCATCCGAAGAAGACTCGTCGGTTCCAAGCAAGGTTGAGAGCCCGTCGATAACGATGCCGATGCCCTGCCGCAGCGTGTCAGTCACGTCGCGGTCAGGCGTCTGCTGAGAAGCCATGCGGCCAGCCAGCCGCATGAGAGCGACCTGGCCGCGCCCGCGATCGACAAGTTGTGGGAGGAGTTCTCTCGCTTCGAGCGCGAACCCGATCGGTGCGTAGACCAAAAGGTCGAGGACCTGGTCGACGGGCCGATCCTCGTTCACGAAATGTCGCCCAACGGTTCTCCACAATGGGGGCATTCGCTGTCGGAGACGGCGGCGTTGTTGACGAGAAGGAAGCACGCCGGGCAGAGGAACTCATGGTCCTGTTTGGCCTGTACGGGTTCGGCCTCGCCTGGAGGCGTCGCCTTCTTGATTAGAGGTTTGTCCTCGTCGTCGTCCTCATCGTCGTCATCGCCGGCGGCGATCCGAACTTTGAGGATTGCGTCGAGATCTGCTTCGACCTCGTCATCGTCATCGTCATCATCGTCAGGAGAGGCAGGAGTCTCTACGTCGTCCTCATCTTCATCTTCATCTTCAAAGGCGTCGGCAACGCCGTCGTCCTCATCTTCATCAAGCTCGCCATCGCTGAGTTCCTCCTCAGCGAGTTCTTCGAGTGACTGTTCTTCAGGGGTGTCGTCTTCTTCGGACATGTGCTACCTGGTCGGGGGTGTTCGGCGGATCATAGACACTGACTGACGCGGTGCAACCTCAAATGACACATTTCAGTGTCGCTTGCGTCACCCGAGCAAGTCAGGATCATGCCCGAATCAACTGCGTAGGCGGTGGATTTCGACCACTGAATCTGCAAATGGTGGTGCGTTGTCGCTCATTTCATTGGCCCGAGGACCTGAAAGCTGTTACGTATTGTCGGCTGAGCGTCACGACCGACGCCCTCGGCGATAGCTTCTGTCTCGCCTCAGCCACTGTCACGGCCGCTGCGCTTCTCGTCTGCCCGTCGCTGTGCCTCAAGCCGACCCAATGTGGGCTCGACGCTGTGGTCCACAAATTTCATCGCTTCTGCAAGCGCCTTGTGCCCTGCTATCTCGCTGATCTGCGTGTGCATACGCTGACATACCCGACGGTAGGCCTCATGGCCCTGAGGGCCTGTACGAAGCTCCAACATGTGCATGGCCTCGCGTGCGTTGAACTGCATCGAGTACCGCACCCGATAGGCCAGTGAGACAGCGTAGGACGCCTGAGCGGGATGGTCCTCGGCAAGGTCGGTGTAGAGGGCCGCACTTCGCTCCATCACCGAGTCGAACTGATCGGCAACGCCAGCAGCGTCAACCGCTGCTGGTCGGACGTAGCCGTGCCGCGTGGACAGTTGCTGCCAGTCAATGGTCAGCATCCGGTGGCGCTGGAGATCTCGAAACGCGCCATAATCACCCAACACATCGAAGCGGTAATCGGTACGTTCGAAGGCGCGCCCAGGACGGTGGCGTCGATTGCTGCGATTGCCGACGTAGCCCTTAATGATGTCTAATCGTTCGTCGACTGTCATCTGGCGCACCCGCGCATCAACGGTGCGTTCCGACAATGAAGTGTGGGGATACAGAATGGCGGTTACGACCTTGATTTCACCATCCGGATCGAAGTCGACGAGTTCGAGTGTGTCATCACCAACAGGACCGCCGACCGAGTCGCCAAAGATCGTGTCGGTCAATGCTTCCATGGTGTGGTGGTTGTCAGACATGTAGCCAGAGGTTCGCACCCCGCGATCGGGTATATCGACTCGTTTCAGGAACGACGGGACGACCTTGCGGAGTTCCGTGAGCATCATGTCGGCGTAGGTACGGGCTTCAGGTAGCGGGTGTGCTCGCATTCGCAACAGCAATGCCTCGTAGGCCTGACCGGTGCCGTAAATACCCACGTTGGACAAGGAAGCGGAAGGAAGCATGCCTCGGATGGAATCCAAGGCCCGGGCCTTGATCGCGGTGCGGTACGCAAAGTCGCTGTCGGCTGGGTCTTTGGGTTCAACCGCCCGAAAGAATTCTTGAAGTTGGGGAACCAGCCCTGAGTAGCCGTCGAACATGCGGTCCATGTCGGCCACATAGCGAGTACCCAGTGCTGACGTGAGAATTTCCGGATCTCGGTAGTACCGGTACCGTCCACCGAGACGCTGGTCATAGGCGATGTATCGAGTGGACTGCTCGAGGTACGACATGAGGCGCCCCCACTCAAGAATTTTTGTGAGCACGTTCGATGCCTGCTCACAGGCCAGGTGAACGCCGCCAAGTTGGGCCACGCTGTCATCGCCATATTCGAAGAAGACAGTGTCGTAGAGTTCCTCGGCGCGCCGAAGACCGACGGTGGCGTCAATGGACCGATCACCCTCAATATCAAGTTCGCCTACGAACTCCTTGAGAAAGAGTCGACGGAGGCTGAGGGCAGTGCGTGAGTAACGGGCGAACAGTGCCCCCTTCACAACCTCCGGAAGATTGACCAGAGCAAAGACAGGCTGGTCAAGGTTCGTGAAGTAACGACGAAGAACGTCGGCCTCAGCGGCGGTGAATTCTTCGGCAATGTAGACCGTCATGCGACGGTGACCTTATGCGTTGGGTTGGAAGTCACCGCGGATCACGTCCATGGTCTGGGCATCAGCCCAGCAGTCGACGATGGTGAAGGCCATCGATAGTGCACCCTCGATCACTGCCTGGTCGGCCTGCTCGGTATTCGTATGACGGGCGAATTCCTCTGTGTGGATCGCCGTACCTTCTGGAGCGCACTGAATCATCGGATGAATGGCGGGCACCGCGTAGCTCACATTTCCCATATCGGTAGAGCCGACGACGATCTTTCCGGGTTCCTCCGGAATCACAACGCGGCCGACTTCAGAAGCGTTGCGAACGTATGCATCGAGCAGCGGAGTGTTATCGATCATGTCGTAGAACGGTGGATCATTCCATTTGTGAGTCATCTGACAGCCAGCAGCGTGGGCGCCGCCATGCAGACATGCGAGCACGCGGTCCTTCAATACCTCGAGTGAGTCCATGTTGCCAGACCGTACGTACCACTGGGCGGCGGCATGGGAGGGAACGATATTCGGCTTGACGCCTCCGTCGGTGAAGACGCCATGGATGCGCTCAGCCGGATTGATGTGTTGGCGCAGCGCAGCCACGTTGTTGTATCCGAGCACGGCCGCGTCGAGGGCGTTGAGTCCTTTTTCTGGTGCTGCAGCTGCGTGCGCGGCTAGACCTTGATACTCGACGTCCATCGTATGAATCGCGATCGTATGCATGGTGCGGAGGTCGCGGTCGGCCGGATGGACCATCATTGCGGCGTCGATATTGTCGAATGCCCCGCGCCGAATCATGAACTCCTTGCCGCCGCCGCCTTCTTCGGCAGGGGTGCCGAGGATGGCGAGCGAGCCTCCGAGCGCCTCGGCCACCGCCGCTGCGCCAAGTCCTGCTCCCAATCCGGCAGCGGCGATGACGTTGTGACCGCACGCATGACC
The DNA here is from genome assembly GCA_018699415.1 of Acidimicrobiaceae bacterium. Lineage (GTDB taxonomy): Bacteria > Actinomycetota > Acidimicrobiia > Acidimicrobiales > Aldehydirespiratoraceae > JAACCU01. The sequence continues at coordinate 14,501 of JABIQM010000005.1, read as the reverse complement.
GATCTCGGGCAGTGCGTCGTACTCGCAGCAGACCGCGATGTGTGGACCGCCCGTGCCAACGCGGGCGTCAAAGGCAGTGGGCATGTCGTAGGCGCCCCGTTGCACGTCAATGCCGTTGTCCTCCAACGTGCCGGTCAGCGCGTCGTGGGCGAAGTGCTCCTCAAAGTTGAGTTCAGGCCGTTCGTGAATAGCGTGGGACAGTTCGATAAGGGTCGGCGCCAGTTTTTCAATTTGTGCGCGTACACGGAGTTTGGCTTCGGCTGCATCCATGGCGTGATGCTAGCTCTGACGAACCTTTGCTAGGTCGTCCGCTCTTGCGTGACGAGGGGGCATACGTTGCTCCGTCTAGATCCAGACGTCGAGGGCATCTATCTCAAGTCGGATGCTTAGGGAATGTACAACGGCGGTACGTGTCCCATCGAGATATATCGGCATGCCTCGCTTGAACTCCCACTGGCTTGCCTTCGAGCGCCGCATTGTGATGTCAGGATGCGGCACATGTGTACCGAGCGGCAATCGGCTCCGAGCCTTCAGCCGGTCACTGAATGCGAGGCTTGCCTCCAGGGTGTCGAGTCGTCCATCGCCCGGGTGGGCCTTCGGAGCGATGTTCCACGAGCCGAGATGGGCGGCGTTCGCCGCGACGACGACCGGTCCACGTAGCCATGACCGTCGTGCAACCAGATGGGCGAGGAACCAATGAAGCTTCCCGTCGAGTAACGCAGCGCCAAGATCTATCGAGAGCTTGGTCGCTGGGGTTCCCTGCGCTGGCGGCGTTGACCGGAAACCTCCTCCGAGTGTTTGGTACAGATCACCACCGGTGAGGCCAACTTGAGGAAGGGGCTTATTGGCTCGACGAGCGGTTGAAATCGCGACGGATGCAGCTCGGTCGCTCGAAAACCATTCGATGCCATCGGGGACCTCGGCGACTTCGCCCCAGTCCTGGTTGCGTTCAACACTCATAGCTTGCACGCGGAAGCATTGAGCCGGCGAGCGTTCACGGCGTAGTGACGGAGCCGGAGAGGGCGACGACGCCTCGATGGATGCTCTCGGCGGCTGCGCGGGCAGCGCTGGCAGTCGCCGGGGTCGACGTGCACATTCCGATTTGGCGGAGAAGGTCGATCAACTGCTTGACATTGCGAACAAAATCACCGGCCGTGAGGTCGTCGACGGCCCCAAGAATCACACTGAGGTCGTCTCCGGTTGCCCAACTGTGCGCGATCGCGGCGAAGCCGGGGTCGGGAAGGCGGGATTCAGGTACACCATGGTGGCGCTCTACTCGCCCGATGTCGCGAGCGAGTCGGTCCATGTCACGGTGTCTCGTGAATGCTGTCTTGCTGGGGAATCGAGGCTCTGGTGCGGGGCCGGCACTTCGATGCTCATAGGTCAAACAGCTGGCAACTGATGCAAGCTCGGCAGCAGAGAGTCCATCGAAGATCCCGGCACCGATGGACTCGGCCACCAGTAGATCGAGCTCGTGGTACACCCGTCGAAGTAGGTGTCCAGAGTCGGTGACGGTCCAGTCGGCGAGATGGCTTCGGTCCCGGAGTACTCCACACACGGCATCGAAACGGCGAGCGATTGATGCACTGTCGCGCCGTGCTTGGCGTCGGAGCATATCGACCTCTCGCTTTGCTCGCTCGAGGCTGGCTCGTGGATCTTCTCCACGACGGCGGCGAGCCCGCTTGGTGGTTTTCACGCCGCTTCGCTTGAGCCGGTTAGCTACATCGGAGCGGTAGTCGGCCCGCTCAGGTGCCATAGGAAACGGGAGCTTGATATTGCCTACCGTCCAAGGTGCACGCTCAAGCTCACCAAGATCCCACCGGTGTTCGCGAGAGGTTTCGCCGACGAGGCGGATGCGGGCTCGGCCTCCCTTTCGCCAGCTCACACCGAGCACGGCGAGCCTGTCGCCATCGTCATCGAGAACGATGTCGCCAGGACGTAGCTGGCTCACCGCGTTGGCGATGGAATCAGCGGCGTCCTCGGTGATGGCGACTTCGGGCTCTGGGGGAAGTTCGGCGACCACCGCTTCCAGTTCGGCAACGCGTTGGCGTTCTCGGGCTAGCCGATTCTCGAGCATCGACACCTTTGCATCTGCCTGGTACTGGGCGAAGGATCTGGCGAGGAGTGCACGGGCATCATCTGCTCCGTGCCGCTCCAGCATATTGACCGACATGTTGTAGGTCGGTCGGAATGCGGACCGGAGCCGGAACGCACTGGATCCGGCAAGTGAGGAGACCTGTTCGAACTGAGAAAACGGTGACCATGGCACAACGGCGACGCCATGGGTATCGATGCCCCGGCGGCCGGCGCGTCCAGTGAGTTGGGTGAACTGTGACGGCGTAAGCGCCTGGTGCCCCTCGCCCGTGAACTTTGTGAGCTTGTCGATCACGACGCTGCGAGCTGGAAGGTTTACGCCGAGGGCGAGTGTTTCCGTGGCGAACACCACCCGGACAATGCCTTCGGCGAAGCACACTTCGACCGCCTCCTTCACGGCGGGGACGAGTCCGGCGTGATGGCTAGCGATCCCCCGTTCGAGTCGCCGCACAAACGCATCGGTATCAAGCACCGCCAGATCAGCGGCGGGGAGACCGGAAAGCTTTTCCTCGGCGATTGCCCGGATACGGGCTGCCTCGTCATTATTCGTGAATCGAGCACCCGCCCGGTCCAATGTAATGGCGGCTTCGTCGCAGCCTTTGCGGCTGAATACGAACCAGATCACGGGCAGGAGATCGCGAGTTTCGAGAAGGTCAACGACCTCTAACCGGTTCGGAATGCTCCATGGAGACTTCGGACGATCTCGTCGGTCACCTCGGCCCCGACGCGGGTCCGGATCGAAGCGAGGACCCTCGGGATTTGGTTTGTCGTCGACGAGTGTGTCGATGACATGGACCCGGTGCCCTCGCCGATCGCCGACGACATACATGTTGCTGAGGGCAACAGGACGGGTGGTCTCGACCACAACAGCGGTCTCGCCTCGTACTGATTCCATCCACCCGCGGACTTCATCGGTGTTGGAAACCGTGGCCGATAGGCAGACCAATGCCACATGTTGAGGGAGTTGGAGGATGACTTCCTCCCAGACCGGCCCGCGGAACGAATCTTCGAGATAGTGGACCTCGTCGAGTACCACGACGTCGAGATCGTCGAGATTTCGACCTTCGTACAACATGTTACGGAGGATCTCTGTGGTCATGACCACGATGTCCGCGTCGGGATTGATCGCATTGTCGCCGGTGAGCAAGCCCACGGGTGAGTCGCCGATTCTCTCGGTGAGATCGCGGAACTTCTGATTACTTAGAGCCTTGATCGGCGCCGTGTAAAACGCTCGCCGTCGTCGGCCGAGTGCCCGATCGATCGCGTGTTCGGCCACCGTGGTTTTGCCACTTCCAGTCGGCGCGGCGACAATCACCGACCGCCCCGCGTCAATGTGCTCGAACGCTTCAAGTTGGAACCGGTCGTACTCGAAGGCTTTGCCAGCCGGATTACTCACGCGTCGGCTTCGGCGGTTTCGGGTTGGGCGCGGGACTTCTGTTGGCGTTTGGCTCGGATTCGGCCAAACAGTATGGAGATCTCGTAGAAGAGATACATCGGCACGGAAAGCACCATCAAGGTGAACGGGTCGCCGCTCGGGGTGATCACCGCAACAATCACCACAATCCCAACCATGGCGTACTGCCGACCCTTCCGCAGAGTCTCGTTGTCGAGGATGCCGAGGATCTGGAGAAAGATCAGAAGAATTGGGAATTCGAAGGCAACGCCGAAGGCCACGATCATCTTGATTACGAAGCCGATGTACTCGGTGGGCTTGTAAAACTCGATGAAGTTTTCCCCGCCCATACTTGCGAGGAACTCCAAGGCTTTGGGGATACTCCAATACGCAAGCCAACTACCCAGGACAAACAAGCCGACCCCACTGAGAATGAATGGGATTGCATACTTTCGTTCGTGGCGGTGCAACCCGGGGGCGATGAACCGCCAGATTTGCCAGAGCACGACCGGGATAGCGAGCGTGATCCCGCCATAACCCGCCACTGTGAGCTTGACGTTGAATGGTTCCAACGGGCTTGTGACGATGAGATCGCAATTCTCGCCAGGCTTGACTGAATTGCAGTAAGGGCGCAGAAGTACCTCGAGAATCTGGTCGTACAGGACCCAACAAACGATTGCGCCTACCCCAATGGCGAAAAACGAGACCATCAGACGTTTACGAAGCTCGGTTAGGTGCTCGATCAACGTCATTTGTGCCGCGTGTGAGTTATCGGACATGGGTCAGGGGTCGGTGGGGGCGGCGCCGGTGTCGGGCATATCGCCAGGCTCGACTTCAGCAGCGGGTTGCGATACGTCACCGGTATAGGAGTCAGACTCTGTGCTTTCGGAGGCCGCGGCACTAGGAGGAGGCGTATCAGCGAGTGGACGGGCCTTTTGGTGTCGACTTTTTGCGACCTCTTTACGGCCGGCCTCGCGTGCCTTTTCTTCGGCTAGCGGATCCTCCATAGCGTCCTTCAGTTCACGCTGAAAGCCGCTGGAGAGTCGACGGAGCTCTGTCATAGCCTTGCCGGCTTGGCGCGCAGCGTCGGGAAGCTTGCTCGGACCCAAGACGATGAGAGCGATGATGAAGATCACGAGTACTTCAGGCGCTCCGATATTTCCCATGGCGACGAATCCTACCGATGGTGACGGTGAGATCGGGAGCGCCATGGACGGGTAACACGTCGGTTCGCATCGAGGCGCATCTCGATGCCACGAGCCTGGACCTGCCTCGCAGTTCGCTGAAGGTCGTGAGCGGCCACAGCGGAGGCACCGGATCGGCGTAAGGACACCCGTAGCGAGATGAGTTCGCGCTCAACGAGTCGGAGTCCGAGTGCGAGCGCTATGAGCGCAAGGCCAAGAGCGCCGGCCGGGAGGAGGAGTGTCCAGGACACACCGCCAGGTTACCGGGAGTCAGCTGTCGAGCAAGTGCGCGAGCGCCATGTCCCACGCGTTGTTGTCGTGCAGCTTGTTGTGAAACTCGAGCAGGTCATCGTGGCTGATCGGTCGGCCGATCTTGGCCTCTTGCATCTCGGCTGGGAGATTCCAAGCGTCCACCACTACGCCGGCGGCGACAAGAAGATCGATGGTGCGAGGCTCGGCGGCCTTGAGCACAGTCATCTCGCAGTCAGGGCACTTGAACGAGTAGTCACCTCGGTTGTCATCGATGCAAACACGAATCCGGATGTCATCGGTGGTGAGCTCGACATCGCCGCAGGTTTCGCAACTCGCCCGAATGGTAGCCATGATTGGAATTTGTCCTCATTCGTCGCTGACTTTGTGAGAGGCTCCATCGGCCCATCCACCTCATTATTAACGGTCGGTACGTCTGGTTTCTTTAATTCTTTTTTGCCATAACCAAATGATCCTCCGCCGGGTGTGCCCTGAACGGAGAGGAGTGCCACCATGAAGCGATGCCAACCCGAATTCCTGCGCTCTGGCAACCGCCCGTGCTGTTCGCTCACCGGGGGGCACGAGCACACGCCCCAGAGAACACGATCGAAGCGTTCAGCTTGGCCATTCGTCTGGGCGCGACTGGTCTGGAAACCGATGCATGGCTGACACAAGATGGGCAGGTCGTGCTCGATCATGACGGTTGGCAACGTCGATTCCCGCGGCGTTGGATCGCTGATGTCGAACGGGGCCGACTCGGCGACCACATCCCGACCCTCGCCGAGCTGTACGCCGCAGTCGGTACGGCCCACCCGATCAGCGTCGATCTTAAGGATCCGAACACCTTCGGCCCCATCGTGGCGGTCGCTCGTGAGCACGAGGCACTCGATCGGCTCTGGATCTGTCACCCCGAACTGAGTCTTCTACAGGAGTGGCGTGATCGAGCGCCTGACGCCCGTCTCGTGAACTCAACGTCACTTGACCACCTCGAGCGGGGTCCAGAGCGACGGGCCGCTGAGCTAGCCGCCTCTCGGATCGATGCGGTCAACCTGCGCGCACACCAGTGGAGCGGCGGACTCACAACCTTGTTTCATCGCTTTGACGTCTTGTGCTTCGGCTGGGACGCGCACCATGAACGTCAACTCGCCGGTCTGATCGATATGGGCATCGACGCGGTCTACAGCGACTACAGCGATCGGATGGCAGCTGTCGCAAGCGAGTACGCGGACTAGCAGCCCTTCACCCGGGCTACAGGAAGCCCATGTCGCCGAGGGGCCAGACCTTCAGGAACGCTCGCCCTGCAACGGTGTCTTCAGCAATAGGTCCGAATGATCGACTGTCCATGCTGCTGTTGCGGTTGTCGCCCATCACGAAGTACCAACCGTCCGCGACGGTACAGCGAGCGGGCTCGGGAGCATTCGTACAGCCTTGGCTGACGATCGAAGCTGCAAACGGATCGGTTTGTGCTCCTCGGACATACGGCTCGTCGAGGAGCACGTCGTCGATAAACACTTGACCGTTCACCAAGGTCACTGTCTCACCTGGCAGAGCGATCACCCGCTTGATGAAGTCGTTGATTTGGCCGCCAGCACCCGGAGGGCGTTTGAAGACGATGATGTCGCCTCGGTCAATATCACCGAAGCGGTAGTTTAACTTGTTGACGAGAACGCGGTCATTAACCTGCAGCGTGTCCACCATCGATTCTGACGGAATATAGAACGCTTGAAGAAGGAAACTCTTGATCAGTAGAGCGGCGGCAAGGGCGCCGATGGCTACAGCGATCCACTCAACGGCAGATCGCAGCGTGGCCTCAAGTCCGCGCTTTGGGCGAGGCACTCCAGCGTGGGTTTGGCCGCCGGTCCAGAAGGCGGGCTCAGCCGCGACGGGTGTTTGCGTGGCCTGAGGGTGCGTTGACGGCTCCGTGTTGGTCGGGCTGGTTACTGCGTCAGGAAGGGGGTTGGAGCTCAGGCCCGAAGCATCGTCAGTCACAGACGTGACCCTACCGGCAGAAGGAAGAAGCAGCGTAGAGCAGCATGCCTCACTGATATCTCGTGAAGACTCGGGAGGCTGCGTCGCTACGCAGATCTGCTGAGAGTGTCGAGTCGCGGTGGACAAGTTCCGCAGCCGGGCCAAGCCGGAGGAGAAGTCGCTCGAGCCACGGGATGGCGGTGACCACCATTGTGACCTCAAGATGGTCGTCGTTTTCAACGACTTGCTCGACCGGATACTGCTCAACAACCCAACGGGCCGATTGCTCAAGGCGAAGGACTACACGTGGATAGTTGCCGTGGAGCGAGAATGAGGACGCGCTCGTCGGCCCAATCTCAGTGTTGGGCTCTTCGGTGAGTGCAACGGCCCGGACGCGATCAACACGGAATACGCGCTCTCCGCCGGCACGATGACACCAGCCACTGAGGTACCAGTTGCCCTGGTCGCTGAAGATTCGACTGCTGTCGACGCGGCGTTCGGTGAGTTCGTCCCGCCCGTAGGTGTAGTACTCGATATCGACCTGCCGTTGACGCGCCACAGCATCACGTAAAATTGCCAGCGTGTCGCTTGGCGCGTGGCCGAGTCGCACATCGACTGCGTCGGCGGCGCTCTCCCCGAGGGCAGTCCCAAGTTTGGTCAGTGCTCGTAGGAGCGGTCCGGCGCTGTTGTCATCATCAGATTCGGTGAGGGGAAGAACCGAACGGCCGGCAGTAAGAAGGCGGGCGCCCTCCGCAGGTGTGAGGCGCAGTGGTCGGCTGAACCAGTCGGCGTAGCGGATGTGAACCCGCTCGTCTCCGATCTCGACCTCGATCAGGGAATCTGGGGTGAACGGATGGACTCCGACGAAGAACACCACGTCCTGAAGATCATGGAGAAGCTGTGTCCGGGGATAGTCGAACCGATGGACGATGTCTTCGATGAGCGCCCCGTCGTCTTGTCGAGTCACCCAAGGGATGACCGAGAGGAGGCGGGTGAGTCGATCCGGGGCGGTGAGGCGGTTGCTCATTGCATCGCTCTGAGCCATGCGACCATGTCGTCTCGAAACTCAGCCGGTTCGAGTACTTCAGCGTGATCCAGAAAGCTCAAGACGAACGAACGGAAGGCCTCGATATTGCGAACCTGAAGGGTGGCGACCACTCCCCCGTCGACGTCGTCCACATCGCCGAGTATGTGGCGTGCCCAGCTCGCCTGGTCGGCGTCGATGAAGACTCTGGCTGCGGTCGGTTCGCCGTCACCCAACTCCCAGCCTCGAAGATCCAGCGGATCAGATACCGCACCGACAGGCTCCTCGGCTGCCCCGGCAACCTGCACTGGGCCTTGCAAACGGTCGAAACGATAGAGGCGTTCGGCGCCACGGACCCGGTCCCAGCCGTTCAAGTACCAATGTCCTCGCGAGAACGAGAGTCGCCAAGGTTCCACGACCCGATCGGTGTCGGCGTAGCGGAAGGCGACGGCTTTACGGTCAGCAGCGGCAGAGATGAGCGTGGCTAAGGCATCGTCGAAGGGTACGCGGCCAACCTCATCAGCGATAGTGATGCCATCGGGACCAGTCTCCGCAGCGCCGCCAAGCTTCATCAAGCCAGTGTCGTTCCCGTCGAGGCGAACGAGGTTGGTCGCCAAATGCAAGGCTGCCAACTCGTCAGGCTCAAAACGCAACTCATCGCCGGCATAGTCGGCCCGGTTGATCACATAGCCATCTATTGGTGGATCGGTTCCTGGAACAGCTGCGACAGCGATCGGTATACCCATAGCGCGCAGCTCGTCTTTATCTCGTTCGAACGCGCGGCGAAATGACGCCTTTGTATCGGGGTAGCCGCCCACGCGGTCCCAGATCTTTTCGGCGGTGAGCGGCATCTCTGTATCCAGCAGAGCGGCAGTCAGATTCAGCAGTCGTTCGAGCTTGCTCATCGTCGTGTTGCTTACAGGGACGCGATGAGCTTCTCAACGCGCTCATCGTGTGACTTGAATGGGTCTTTGCAGAGCACGGTGCGTTGTGCCTGATCGTTGAGCTTCAGATGCACCCAGTCGACGGTGTAGTCACGCTTGCGTTCCTTCGCCCGCTTGATGAACTCACCGCGAAGCCGAGCTCGGGTGGTCGCGGGCGGATTCTCGACAGCGTGAGAGATCTCAGCGTCGGTAACGGTGCGCTCAACCGCTCCTCGCTTCTGCATTCGATAGAAGAGACCGCGCTCCCTGTTGACATCGTGGTACTGAAGATCGATGAGAGCGACGCGCGCGTCGGCGAGGCTCAAGCCGTGCCGTTCGCGATAACCCTCGATCAATTTGTGCTTGATGACCCAATCGATCTCTTTGTCGAGCTTGAGCGGATCGTCCTCGATCGCAGTTAGGCAGTATTCCCACATTTCGAGCGCCTGCTTCTCCTCGGGTGAAAGTTCGTGATGTTCGGCGAATCGGATTGCGCGATTGAGGTATTCGGCCTGGATATCGAGGGCAGAGACTTCGCGTCCGTTCGACAGACGCACACGGTGAGTGCAAGTGGTGTCGTGGGAAATCTCACGAATGGCCCTGATCGGGTTCTCGAGGGTCATGTCTCGTAAGACGACTTGAGGCTCCTCGAGCATTCGGAGCATGAGCGACGCAGCGCCCACTTTCAAGAAGTTGGTGTATTCGCTCATGTTGGAGTCGCCCACGATCACGTGAAGCCGGCGGTATCGCTCAGCGTCGGCGTGGGGCTCGTCGCGGGTGTTGATTATGGGACGGCTTCTGGTCGTGGCCGAGGAGACCCCTTCCCAGATGTGTTCAGCACGTTGGCTGACGCAGTACTTGGCGCCGCGCGCGGTTTGGAGGACTTTGCCAGCGCCGGCATAGATCTGGCGGCTGACGAGAAAGGGAATCAGAACTTCGGCATAGGAGTCGAGATCGTCGCGGCGCGTGATGCAGTAGTTCTCATGACAGCCGTAGCTGTTGCCGGCGGAGTCGGTGTTGTTTTTGAACAGATAAATGTCACCGTGCACACCCTCATCGCTGAGCCGGTCCTCGGCGCTGGTGAGGAGCTGTTCGAGGATTCGCTCCCCTGCCTTGTCGTGTACGACCAAATCATGAATCGAGTCACACTCTGGGGTGGCATATTCGGGATGGGACCCGACGTCGAGGTAGAGCCGAGCGCCATTGCCAAGAAAGACATTGCTGCTGCGTCCCCATGACACGACTCGCCGAAACAGGTAGCGAGCGACCTCATCGGGACTCAGTCGCCGCTGGCCGCGCAGCGTGCACGTGACGCCGTACTCATTCTCGATTCCGAAGATGCGTCGTTGCACGTTGTCAACCTAATAGCCGTCGAACCCGAGCGGGGCTGGGGGTTATTCCAGGAGGCTGGATATCTCCGAGTCGGGTAATCGCCGGAACGATCGCCGCTCGTCCCCTCGTTCCAGCACAGCCACTTCGAGATCGTCGGCTGCCAGTTCCCGTTCTTCGCCTGCGAGGGCATCAACGGCTCGTTCAAGGCCTTCCTGCAGCGTTGGCGAGCTATCGAGGTCACCGAATCGATCGCTGATGGTGTCGGTTTCGCCCCCCAGCACAACTGACATGTCTTCGTCCATGACCGTGCCGTCGTATAGGATATGGAAGAGCTGATCTTCGGAACCATCCTCGGCTTGGCCGATCTCGGCCACCAGAATCTCAACCTCCATGGGCTTCATCTCATGGGTAAATACCTGACCGAGGCTCTGCGCGTATTGGTTCGCCAGGCTTCGAGCATCGACATCCTCGCGGCTAAAGGAGTAGCCCTTCATGTCGGCGTGACGGACCCCAGCGATTCGCAACTGGTCGAACTCGTTGTACTTGCCGACTCCAGCAAAGGCGATGCGATCGTAGATTTCGCTCACTTTGCGAAGGGTCGACGACGTGTTCTCGGCACAGATGGCGATGCCCTTGTCGAAGCGGAAGGCGATCAGGCTGCGACCACGGGCGATGCCCTTGCGGGCGTAGTCCGCACGGTCCTTCATGACTTGTTCGGGGGCGACGTAGAACGGCATGTTCATGGCGAGCCTCAGTTCCTGCGACGGTCGGTGATGAGCGCCTGTGTGCGCTCCGCTAGTTCGGTGTCATCAAGGCGGTTGTAGCCGTCGGCGGAGATGGTGGCGATCACGGGATAGATGCCGCGGATCGGGTCAGGCCCGCCGGTGGCGGAGTCCTCATCAGCAGCTTCGAAAAGGGCATGGATGGCCAGGTCGGTCACGGTGCCGGCATCCATCTCTTCGGCGTAACCGAGCTTCACGACGGTGCCGGCGTGCAGGCTGCCGGATCCGGTACTGGCGTGATCGGTCTCTTCGTAACGGCCACCGGTGATATCGAACTCAAACAGGCGTCCCTCGCCGCGCTTGAGATCAAAACCGGCGAAGATCGGCACGACGGCCATGCCCTGCATCGCAGCAGGAAGATTGTTGCGGATCATCTGGCTGAGCTGGTTGGCCTTGCCGTCGAGGCTCAAGGACGTGCCCTCGACTTTCTCGTAGTGCTCTAGCTGCAACTGGAAGAGGCGGACCATTTCGACAGCTGGCCCGGCGGCGCCGGCGATTGCGACGCCGCTGTGCCGGTCGGCGGGAAAGACCTTCTCTATCGAGCGATGGCTGATGAGATGCCCTGACGTTGCGCGGCGGTCTCCGGCCAAAAGCACACCGTCCGCGTAGCGAATAGCGACGCAGGTGGTGCCGTGGCGGTAGTCCTCGACGGGAACCGATCCATCGACTGTGACCATCTCGTCGAAGCCGCTTCGGCGCAGCAGCTCGGTGAATCTCGGGCCGGGATCATCCTGGGCCGGGAAAAGCGGCAGATTCATGGGCCTACTGTCCGCCCTTCTGAATGTAGCTCTTCACAAATTCCTCGGCGTTGGTCTCGAGCACCTCGTCGATTTCATCGAGGAGGTCATCGAGTTCGGCCTTGATCTCTTTGCCTCGCTCGGATGCGGCCGGGGCCTGGGTCGTTTCGGACTCACGCTCCACCGGAGTGGGCTTGCGAACTTGCTCTCGTTCAGCCATGTGTATCTCCGATCCTCGGTTCCTAGCTTCCCAGGCGGCGGAGAAGTTCCACCGCTGAGTCGCACTCATCAAACAACGTACCCACGTGCGCAGCGGTACCGCGCATCGGTTCGATCATCGGCACCCTACGCAAATTCTCGCCACCAACGTCAAACACCAGAGAGTCCCAGTTCGCGGCCACAACTTGTTCGGGGAAGTGCTGGATGCACTTGCCACGAAAGAATGCCCGGGTATCGCTCGGCGGCTCGGTCATGGCCAGACGAGCGTCGTCGTCGCTTACGAGTTGCTCAAGCCCGATCCGCCAGGCGAGACCCTTGTTGGGTCGCATATCGCCGTATTGGATGTCCATGGCGCGCAGTCGAGCATCGTTCCAGTCGAGTTCATGGCGTTCTCGGTAGCCTTCGAGTAGGCGGTACTTGGCGACCCAGTCCAGTTGGTCGGCGAGTTCCATCGGGTCGCGTTCAAGCGTGGCGAGCACCTGTTCCCACCGCTGAAGGACCATGTCTGCTACTGGACCGCCCACAAGATCGGTACCTTTATCCTCGACCCATTTGCGGGCTAGGTCGAATAGTTCCCACTGCACTTCCAGCGCAGTAATCTGGGTGCCGTCAGCGAGTGGGAGTGGCTCGCCCAGGGTCAAATCGTGAGAGACATGCCGCATCGACGCGACGGGCGCTGCGAACTCGATTTCACGCGGGAACGCGTCGTCCTCGATAAGCGCTAGAACAAGTGCAGTGGTGCCGACTTTGAGGAACGTGGAGACCTGCGAGGGGTTGGCATCGCCGACGATCACGTGAAGGCGTCGATACTTGCGAGCATCGGCGTGTGGTTCGTCTCTGGTGTTGATGATTGGACGCTTCAGCGTCGTCTCTAATCCGACTTCTTCCTCAAAGAAGTCGGCCCGCTGGGTCAGTTGGAACGGGACTTCGTCGGTGCGTTGGCCGGGGAGTTCCGCCCCGACCTTGCCGGCGCCGGTATAGATCTGACGGGTGATGAAATGGCTGGTGCAATGCCGAACGATTCGACTGAAAGGAGTCGACCGATCGACGAGATAGTTCTCATGGCAGCCATAGGAGCTGCCCTTTCCATCGGAGTTGTCTTTGTACAAGATGATTTCTTGGCCGTCCGGCAGCACGCGGTTGGCGGCGGTCATTGACTCCTGGGCAATCAGTTCCGCCGCCCGGTCGTACCGAACGACGCTCAGCGCGTCGGTGCACTCCGGTGTCGACAATTCGGGGTGGGCGTGGTCCACGTAGTAGCGGGCGCCGTTGGTGAGTACTGCATTGACGAGGTGGGTTTCGACCGCAGGCGCCAACGCCCCCATGGGGGTGTAACCCCGCGCATCGGCACCGGGAGACTCATCGGTGAAGTCCCATGGGATCACCTCGGAATGTGAATCGGTTCGGTAACCGGCTGCGGCCAAGTAGGCATTGATGATCACCGATGAGGCGGTGATCGGATTGGGTTCGTCGGTACCTCGGTGAACGATTCCGTACTCGGTCTCGATGCCGATCGTCTTGCTAATAGCCATCGCGCGTGACTTTACACAGTCACGGGCCCAGGGCCGGACCACGGCATACCGTGATCTGCCCTCCGGGTATTTTGATCACAGAATTTGAGACAAGAACAGCTTTGTGCGGTCTTCAGTGGGGTTCGTGAAGAAGTGTTCTGGAGTTCCGACTTCCACGATCTGACCCTCTTCCATGAAGATGATGCGGTCGGCAACTTCGCGAGCAAAGCCCATCTCGTGGGTGACCACCATCATGGTCATACCGGACTGGGCCAGCGTCTTCATGACATCGAGTACCTCCTTGATCATCTCCGGGTCGAGCGCTGAGGTCGGCTCGTCGAACAGCATGACCCGAGGCTCCATGGCCAAGGCTCGGGCGATGGCGACGCGCTGTTGTTGTCCTCCGGAGAGCTGACCAGGAAACTTGTCGGCCTGCTCGGGAATACCAACTCGTTCGAGCAGTTGATCGGCGAGAGCCACTGCTTCGGCACGGGGCTTCTTTCGCACCCAGATCGGGGCCAGCGTGATGTTGTCCCGAACCGTGAGATGCGGGAACAAGTTGAACTGCTGGAAGACCATGCCGACTTCGGAGCGGATCTTTTCGATGTTGCGGGTGTCGTTGGTGAGTTCCACCCCGTCGACCACGATCCTGCCGCTCTGGTGCTGTTCCAGCCGGTTTATACATCGGATCCATGTCGACTTGCCCGAGCCCGAAGGCCCGAGCACAACCACGACCTCCTGCTCCTTGATGTTGGCGGAAATGCCCTTCAGGGCTTGGAAGTCGCCGTACCACTTGTCGACGCCATCGCAGACGATGATGTCATCCCGGGCGGCGAGTTCATCGCTCACGGCCGTGGTCGCGTCGCTGAAGCTCATGATGGGTACCCCGTGTTGTCGTCGGCGTGATTCGCGCCGGTCGTGCGGTGGACGAAATAAGAGTGATCAGAGCCAGACATCAGTGCTCCCCTACGCCGAGATGCTTCTCCAGCCGCTGGCTGAACTTCGACATGCTGTAGGCGCCGATCCAGTAGATCATGCAGACGAAGAGCAGGCCCTCCATCTTCACGCCGAGGAACTGGGTCTGG
>JABIQM010000036.1 GCA_018699415.1 Acidimicrobiaceae bacterium | reverse complement strand
TTCGGAGTTCGAGCCGAAGTCCATGCCACGGTTTAACGCGAGGCCAGCCTTCTCAAGCAAGACGGCGGCTGGATCTGCGCCCAGCGAGGTGGCGCCGAAGTCGAGCCACGCCAGGTAACCCGCCTCGGGTGGGGTGTAGCCAACCTCAGGCGTTTCGGCAGCAAGCCGTTCGGCGAGGTGATCGCGATTTCGTGTGATCTTAGCCATCGTGTCGTTAAGCCACGGCTCGCAGCGCTCCCAGGCTGTGACCGTGCCTTCTGCGCTCAATGCACTGGGGCGGCCGTGGAGATGAGCCGATTGTGCGTCCATTGCGTCGAGTACCCGTTGATCACCGACATGGGCGACGGCCAGGCTCAAGCCAGCAACGCTGAACGCCTTCGATGCGCTGCCGATCGTGACGGTGCGGTTCGCAAGGCTGGGGTCACCTACCAACATTGGGAGATGGCGATTTGGGGCGTGGGTGAGGTCGGCCCAGATTTCGTCGCTGATGATTGTGAGGTCGTGCTCGGCGGCAACTTTTCCGAAGGCCTGGAGTTCTTCGGGGGTGTAGATCCGCCCGGTCGGATTGTGCGACTGGCTGAAAAATACGAGCTTTGTGGTCTCGTCGCAGGCGGCCGCGAACGCCTCGGCATCCAGCGTCGAATCTGGTCCGAGCGGAACTTCGACTACTCGGCGTCCTCCGGAGAGGGTTGCGTTAATAAACACGTGGTAGACGGGCGTGAAGATGACAACACCATCTCCGGGTTCGGTCATCACATCCATGACGACCTCCATGGCGTGGAGTGCACCGGTAAAGGTCGTCATCCGTTCGGTGTCGAGATCGAGTCCATGACGCCGCTTTACCCATGCTGCCCATGCGCTGTGCACGCGATCGAGAGCACGGAAGTTGTAGCCGAGATCACCGCGCTGGCACACGTCGATGATCGCTTCGCCGATCTGTGGGTCTGGCGGAAAGTCCATGTCGGCGACCCATGACGCAAGCACGTCAGGGCCGTACTTGGACCACTTGACGCCATCGAGAGAGCGGAGACGATCTAGATCATTCATGAATTGTCCTCAGTCGAATTCGGGGGCACGCTTTTCGGCGAAGGCGGCGATGCCTTCTTGCCCATCGCTGCTCCCCATTGCAGCGGTGATCATTTTAGATTCATACTCGCCAGCTGTTTCCAGGCTGTGATCGGCGCCGTGATAGATGACACGCTTGGCTTCGCCCAATGCGCCGGTCGCCCCTGTGGCGAGTTTCTGTGCGAGTTCACGAGTCGCTGAATCGACATCGTCATCAGGGACGATCCGATTGACCAAGCCCCACTGCTCCGCTTCTTGGGCTGAGAGCACGCGATTCGTGAGCGTGAGGTCAAGCATGCGACGAAGGCCAATGTGTCGGGAGAGGAAGTAGGAAGATGTGCCATCGGGGGTCACGCCTGCTCGGGTGTAGGCCATGGTGTATTTGGCCGACTCACCAGAGATCACCAGATCGAAGGCGCTCATGAGCGACAGTCCTGCCCCACCGGCGGCGCCGCGGATGCCGGCGATGAATGGTTTCGGAATGTTGTTCATCAGATTGATGGCGGCATGGAAATCGATGAGCATGTCGTGGGCAACCTGGGGTAGCCGCTCACCTTGTTCATGGAAGAATTTTAGGTCGCCACCAGCACAGAAGACTTTGCCTTCGGCAGTGATGGCGACGGCCTTGACGTTGTCGTCGTACTTGATATCGAGCATGGCCTGGCGAAGTTCACGGGCTTGTGTCGGGTTGACTGCATTGGCGCCCTGTGGCCGGTTTAGATGTAGGTGACCAACCCGGTCACGGACTTCGTAGGTGATCGTTTCGAATGCCATAGCGCGACGGTAGTCGTCACCAGGCCCCCGAGGCGAAGCGCCGGCGTTAGGACCTGGGGCGAGATGGCTGCTCGGACCGGGGACGGGTCAGTTGGTCTGTGGTTTGACACAACTTTGGCCTACGATCTCGCTACTCATCGGGCTGTCGTGCCCACTCGATCAGAGGTGCTCATGAAGGTCGGATTCATCGGACTTGGAAATGTCGGTGCGAAGTTGTCGGGTTCCCTGTTGCGCAACGGCTACGACCTGACGGTACGGGACCTTGATCCAGTTGCTGCTCAGCCGTTCCTTGACGGAGGCGCCCACTGGGGTGAGTCGCCCAAGGCGATGGCGCAGGCTTGCGATCTTGTGATCACGTGTCTTCCTTCGCCGGTGGCGTCGGCCGCAGTGATGGAGGCCGATGATGGCCTGCTCGCAGGTCTTAGTGCGGGAAAAATCTGGGCCGAGATGTCGACCACGGATGAGGCCGAGGTGACTCGTCTTGGTGCCCTCGTGCGGGCTGTTGGCGCGGAACCAGTCGACTGCCCCGTGTCCGGCGGTTGCCACCGGGCTGCCACCGGGAACATCGCGATCTTCGCAGGGTGCGAGCGGCACACGTTTGACCGGATGTTGCCGATTCTCGCCACCATGGGCCGTCGTATCCTGCACACAGGCGACCTTGGGTCGGCGTCGGTCCTGAAGGTTGTGACGAACTATCTCGCCACGGCCAACCTCATCACGCTCTGTGAGGCTCTTGTGACATCAAAGGCCGCAGGAATGGATCTCAACACCGCGTACGAGGCGATTCGTATCTCATCGGGGAACTCGTTCGTTCACGAGACCGAGAGCCAGGTGATTCTCAACGGCAGCCGTGACATCAATTTCACAATGGATCTCGTTGTGAAGGACATCTCGCTGTTTCAAGATGTGGCGGACAGAGCCGAGGTGCCGTTGGAGGTCTCGCCCCTGTTGCGAGAAATCTTTTTGGATGCCCAGGCTCGCTATGGCCCCCGAGAATGGTCACCCAACGTCATCAAGCGTCTTGAGGAAGCCACCGGCCTTTCGATACTTGCCGACGGGTTTCCTGCTGACATCCTTGACGACGAACCCGAATCGCCAGGCTACGAAGTGATCCCCACGGGTATCTAGCGCTGGGTCGTTTGAGCAGGGTGTTCACCGTCGGCGCCGTTGGGCTGTCAGGGGATTGCGGTGATCAACTCGTCGACACTTGGTCGATGGTCGGGGCGTTTGCTCCAGAATCCATAGATGAGGACGCCTTCGGGATCAACAATGAAATCGCCTCCGAGTCGACGGGTGTCCTCGATCGGTCGGCGAATGTTTCGCCACTTTCCCTGACAGGACAACAGCACATAGCGCCACGCCACTCGGGCACTCCAGACGCGCAGTAGCGATCCGCGGCCAAGACCGAACGCGTCATAGCTCACTTGGTTTGGGTCGAGGAGAATGGTCAACGGTAGATCGTTCATGGCGAGATAGCCGTCGAGTTGTTCGGGCTTGGTGAAGGTGACGATGACGATTTCTGTGTCAGCGCCGAACTCGTCGAGGCGGTCGCGCACGGCGATCGCATGAGCAGCGCACGGGAGTCAATGGATGTGGCGATGAAAGATCAAGACGACGGTCTTGCCCCGCTGACTAGCCAGCCGCCATGGACTGCCATGGCGATCAGCCAACTCGATCGCTGGGGCGGGTTGCCCGACCATTGCCTGTGCGCTCATATCAACCATCGTGGATGGAGCCCAACTGTATGGGTGAGATTTTCCATGATCGTCTGTTCGTTGGGTGGCTACGGCTATGTGGGCCCGAGCCGACTGAGGATAAAGTCAGCGATCTGGGTCATGGAGGCACGGGCCTCGGGGAGTTCTCGGTAAAACTCGAAGACGTGCCACATGCCTTCCCAAACTCTGAGGGTGACGTCCACGCCGTCTTCGCTCATGGCTGCCGAGACGCGCACAGCGTCAGACT
Source organism: Acidimicrobiaceae bacterium (assembly GCA_018699415.1). Lineage (GTDB taxonomy): Bacteria > Actinomycetota > Acidimicrobiia > Acidimicrobiales > Aldehydirespiratoraceae > JAACCU01. Next base: position 91,697 of record JABIQM010000036.1, on the reverse strand, counting down.
GTAATAGATCTCGAGTACCCGTTGAGATGAACGTCGGGGGAAAGCCAGTGAAGTCAGCGTAGATCGGTGAGATGAGTGGATCGTTGACTGGCCGATCGGCCCGATAGTCGTCTGCCATCGTGCGTAGCGCACCGTCGCTTAGCGGTAGGACTGGGTCGCGGTTGGTGATGTGGCTGTCGCCGCTGAACCCAAGATCGGCCCAGGGAGAGAGGAGCGCGAGTCCGGCTGGGAGATCCAGGCCTTCGTCGCGAGCTCTGAGCATCGTGACCAGCGCCAGGTTTCCTCCGGCGGACTCGCCTGCAACGACGATGCGGTCGGGTGTGAACGCGGTGAGGAGGGAGCGATAGACATCCAAGCCAGCGTCGGATGCGGCCGGAAACGAATTCTCTGGACTGAGGGGATAGAGCGGTGCCAGAACGCGTCCGCGGAGTGCCGAGGCGATCGGTGCAGTGATCACGATGTCCTCTCCAGGGGAACCCACGACGTAGCCGCCGCCAAAGAAGTAGAGGACGACAGCGTCTGCCCGGTCGCCTCCCGCGATCTCGCTGCACGGCACTCCACCCTCGATGACGTCGCTCTCATCGACGGGGAACTCGGCGCGTGCTGCGGTCATCGCCGGCCCAAACCCGGCGAGAGTTTCTGCTCGGATTCGTTCGGCGTTCTCCAGCGTGACAATCTCGCGTGGAGCTGAAGGGTTGGCGTCTAGCCAGGCCTGAGCTTCAGGGCTGATTCCGGAACGTGGAAATTCGGCGGCGGAGTGCACGGCCTAACCATTAGCATCTGCACGATGCGGCCGCAGAAACTCGTGACCCTCGATGTCGAGGGCGTTCTCATCCCAGAGGTGTGGATCAATCTCTCCCGCCGCACTGGAATCGACGCGCTGATGGTCACCACTCGTGACGAACCCAACTATGACCGCCTCATGCAAAAACGCCTGTCGATACTCGATGAGCACGGCGTCAACATGAGTGATGTTCGCTCTGTGCTCGCTGATATGGGACCACTCGACGGTGCCCGTGAGTTCCTCGATGCACTGCGAGTCGACTACCAGGTCGTGCTTCTCAGCGACACTTTCGAACAGTTCGCGGCCCCGCTGATGAGCCAGCTCGGGTATCCCGCCATCCTGTGTCACCAGTTGCGCGTGACAAATGATCACATCGTCGACTATGTGCTGAGGATTGACGACCACAAGCGTCGTTCTGTGGAGGCGTTTCGTTCGCTCAACTACCAGGTTGTCTCGGCCGGAGACTCCTACAACGATCTCTCGATGCTGCGCGCGGCAAATGCTGGAGCGTTGTTCAACGCTCCAAAAAACGTGATCGTCGAGAACGCGGACCTGCCATCGTTCACGGACTATGACGATCTTCGAGCCTGGATCGGTGCTGCGGACCCAGGCCCTTCCGGCACCTGATCAGGCATCGAGGACGGGGACCTGGGCCATGGCGGCGGCGATGGCATCGTCGCTGAGGTCGTAATCGACCATCTCGCCGGACAGGAAGTGTTCGTAGGCGGCGAGGTCGAGATGACCGTGGCCGCATAGTGCGGTGAGGATCGTCTTTTCCTCGCCGGACTCCTTGCACGCCATCGCCTCACGGATCGCCGCGGCGATCGCATGGGTCGGCTCGGGTGCGGGCACGATGCCTTCTGACCGTGCGAACTGCAGCGCAGCGGTGAAGCACTCGGTCTGGCCGATGGCCTCGGCCTCGACGAGGCCTGTTTCGTAGAGGTGCGAGACCAGGGGAGACATGCCGTGGTAGCGAAGGCCGCCGGCGTGGATCGGATCCGGAACGAAGGAATGACCCAACGTGTGCATTTTCACCAGTGGTGTCATTCCGGCCGTATCGCCGAAGTCGTAGCGGTACTCGCCTTTGCTGAGCGATGGACACGCGGCGGGCTCGACACATCGGATCGTCGGGTTCATCCGGCCGGCAAGCTTCTCGCGTAGGAACGGGAAGCTGAGGCCACCGAAGTTGGAGCCGCCGCCGGTGCAACCAACAAGCACGTCGGGGGTCTCGCCGACCTTTGCCAACTGGAGCAGGGCCTCCTCGCCGATGATCGTCTGGTGCAAGAGCACGTGGTTGAGCACGGAGCCGAGCGCGTAGCGAGTGTTTGGGTCTTCGACTGCCATCGACACAGCCTCAGAGATAGCAATACCGAGGCTGCCATTGTGATTCGGATCCTGGGCCAGTAGTGACCGACCGAACTCGGTCAAATCGCTTGGAGACGGGTGAACAGTGGCGCCCCAAATTTCCATCATCGTCTTGCGGTGCGGCTTAGCCCGGTACGAGGCTGCAACCTGCCACACTTCGCATTCGATGCCGTACTGAGCAGTGGCGAACGCAAGAGCGCTGCCCCACTGCCCGGCTCCGGTCTCCGTCGTCAGCTTTGTGATGCCTTCTTGATGGTTGTAATACGCCTGGGGTACCGAAGTGTTGGGCTTATGCGAGCCCGCCGGGCTCACACCCTCGTACTTGTAGAAGATCTTTGCGGGGGTATCCAGCAACTGTTCGAGACGGCGCGCACGAAACAGCGGACTCGGGCGCCACAGCTTGTACACGTCGAGTACGCCTCCCGGGATATCGATGTACGAGTCCTGGGAGACTTCTTGCATGATCAAGGCCATAGGAAATAGCGGGGCCAGGTCGTCGGGGCCGATCGGTTCGTGGGTGCCAGGATGGAGCGGCGGAGGAGGCGGCGTCGGAAGGTCCGGTATCACGTTGTACCACTGCGTAGGCATCTCGGACTCTTCGAGCAGAACCTTGCTGTAGTCGGCGGCCATCAGGCGTCTCCGTTCATCGTTGGAATGCGAGATGGTAGACCAGTTGTTAGCCGAGAAGTCTAAAGAGATCTCGCTCGTAGGCGTTTTCCGGGTCGGCGCGCACTGCCTCGTCGAGTTCGTGAGCATCGGCACCGACGAGAATGCGCCACGTTCCGGCCTTGACTGCATCGAGGATGACAGTTGCGGCTTCCTCGCCCGTCATTGGTGCCAGCGTCTCGAACTGTTGTGCAGCCAAGAGTTGGAGTTCGGCTTCCTCAGGCGTTGGTTCAATCGCCCGAGCATGCATTGAGTTGGTAATGATCTGCGTGCCGATGTGTCCGGGCATCACCACCGCAGCCCGGACGTGGGGTGCATTGACCTCAAGGTCCTCCATCAGCGCCTCGGTGAATCCTTTGACCGCGAACTTTGCGGTGGAGTATGCGGTGTGGGGGCGGCCTTTGCCGAAGCTCGCATAAAACCCGTTCACCGAGCTCGTGTTGACGATCAAGCCCTCGGGAGCGGCCACGACAAACGGAAGGAAGACGCGGCAACCGAGATAGACGCCGCCCCACGTGACGGCAAATGTGCGATCCCAGTTCGCTCGTTCGTCGAACATGCTCCCGCCGCCGGCGATCCCGGCGTTGTTGAAAACGGCATGGATGTGGTCGGTGTGGAAGTGTTGAAGGATTGCATCGCGAAACGACTCGAGGTCGGACTCGCTCGATACATCCGCGCGATGGATGAGCAGGTTGGCGGTGGGGGTCTCCTCGGCGACGATCGCAGCGGTTATTTCCATGTTTTCGATGCTGACATCACAGGTCGCGACCCGTGCCCCCTCTGCTGTCAGTTGACGGATGAGTTCACGACCCATGCCGGTTCCGCCGCCGGTGACGACAACGATCTTGTCGGTAAAGCTTTTCATCAGGTCCAGTTCACCTTCACCGGGAGGGTCTTGTACCCGTGTACGAAGCTGCTGGCGGTGTAGGTGGGCTCGGCGGCGGGTTCCATGGACTCGATTCGTTCGATCATCTGTTCCAGCAGCGCTGAAATGCTCGCCTTTGCCAGGTGTGCTCCGAGGCAGTAGTGCTCGGCCCATCCAAAGCCCAGGTGCCGGTTGTGCTCTCGGCCGACATCGAAACGGTCTGGATCGTCGAAGATCTCCTCGTCACGATTGGCGGCACCGTAGAACATGCAGAGCCGGTCGCCCTTTTTGATGAGTGTGTCATCAAGTTGATAGTCCTGCATGGCAGTTCGCTTCATGTAGTTGACTGGCGCGGTGTAGCGCACGATCTCGTCGACGGCAGTCTTCAGCAGACTCGGGTCTTTCTTCAGTCGAGCGAACTCCTCGGGGTGTTCGAGGAATGCGCCGATTGCTCCAGAAAGGGAATGCCGGGTGGTGTCGTGCCCGGCGTTGAAGACGATCAGGTAATAGCCGAGCGTTTCGATGAGTCCCATGGGTTCGCCGTTCTTAAGTTGAGCGTTGGCGAGCAGTGATGCGAGGTCATCACGGGGGTTTTCTCGACGCTCTTCGATGATGACGTTGAAGAGGTCGTAGAACTGCAATCCCAAGAGATCGGCCGCTGCCTGGCGGTCCTCTCCGGGAGGACCGAGGTCCGGGTCGTCGAAGGCGAATAGTTGGGACGTGAGTTCGAGAAGGCGATCCTCGTCCTCGGGCGGGACCCCGAGAATCGTGCACAGGACCCGTAGTGGGTGTCGTTGGGCGACTTCGGCAACAAAATCGACCGGCTCGGATCCGTGTTCGCTGAGGCGGTCGATAACCATCCTGGCGGTATTGGTGACGATCTCGTCGAGTCGGGTGATACCGCGTGGTGTGAAGAAGCCACTCGCCACATTGCGGAACTCTCGATGATCCGGTGGATCCATCTGGATGATCACCCGCATTGAATTGAAAGGGTTGTCTTCGCGATCAAAGGTGGCCGCCTGCTCTTCGCGGAAGATCACGATGTTGCCAGCTTCATTTGAGAACACCTCTGGTTGGGAGGAGATCTCAGTGATGTGACGATGTCGGGTGATAGCCCAGAAATTTTCGAGTTTGTCGACATCGGTCCAATGGATCGGGTCGTTCGCCCGCAGCCATCGCCATTCCTCGAACGGAAAGCTCTGCTCGCCGTACGCCTCTGACGTGATGATCGCTGTATCGAGATCGGCTTTCGATATTGTCATGGCCTCACAGTAGGTCTCAAATCCGCGATCTGGAAAAAGGGCTGTTCGCGATGCCCTTCTACGCTGGACTTGGTCTAAGGTTAGAACGTCTCCATCGCACACAAGAACAGGGAATCTTTCTATGGCAACTTCGCAACCGGCGATCCTCGGGGATCTCCAGAAGTACCAGTGGTACGTCCACATGAGCCGCACTGAGGGCGCCGATTTGGGCGTCATCAAGCAGGCTCTCAAAGAGGCACAGGCCGACGCGGCAGCGCAGGGTGTCAACCTGTGCATCCTTGTGGGTCCGTCCCTCGCCACTGATCTCGGCATTGAGACCGGTGGCGACTTCCAGGACTACCCCGGTTACGAATCTCCCGACGGCTCCAAGGTCGCCAAGGGGACTCAGGAAGAGCTTCTCTTGTGGGTCCACCACGCCGACAAGGATCTGATTTGGGAAGTGCAGCACACGGCTCGCCGCGCGCTGGCGGGTCACATGTCGGTTGCACGTGAGACCCCGTGTTTCATCTACAAGAACAGCCTTGACCTCACCGGGCACATTGACGGCACAGGGAACCCCGCCCCCGAAGACCAGCAGGACCGAGGCATCATCGCCGACGGTGAAGCCGGCGCGGGTGGCTCGTACTGCATCGCCCAGCGTTGGGTTCACGACATGAACTACTGGGCATCGCTGAGCCTCAACGAGGAAGAGAACGTGTTCGGCCGTACCAAGGCAGACTCGACCAAGCTCGACGTTCAGGTTCCTCGCTCGCATCTCTCTCATGTGGAGCTGCGTGAAGGCGCCACGGCCGACGAGTCGACCGCCAAGCGTGGTGAGATGGTTCGCCGGTCAACGCCGTACGCCTTCCACGACGGCACTGTCGGCCTGTACTTCATGGGCTTCTGTAAGACGCAGGCTCCTCTGCGTGAACGCATGGAAGCCATGTACGGTCACAACGACCATGAGACTGATGCGATCACCGACTACTCGACGCCCGCTTCGGGTTCGTACTATTTCGCTCCGTCGGTTGAGGCCCTTGCTGCCGCTCTTGGCTGAGCACGTCTGACTACACGAAATCGGCGGCCCTTCGGGGCCGCCGATTGTCATTTTGTGCCGGGTTCGGTGTCGGCACCAGAGTGCCGGTGCTGACGTCAGCTATGGTTCAAAGTAAAGATGCTGGCGTCAGGGATATAGCTGATTCCATCCTTCTCGGCACTCATGATCGTGGCGATAACGTCCCAGCCGTCGGTGGGGCTGCAGCAGGTTCCCACGTTGTGACGGGTCACGCTTATCTTGCCCTTTCCACCGCCACTTGAACCGGTGGTCACGGTGGTCTCTTCCCACGTGCCGTCGTCATAGGTGAAGCGAATCACGACTTCCATACCACCGATCTTGGCGCTATTTCCGTCGAAGAACTTCAGTGCGATCTTGGCCTTGTCCTGGTTCTTCTTCGACTTGTCCTGGAACTCGGTGGTGGTGTTTGCCGTCGGAGCTGCAGTCGTCTTCGTGCTTGTGGTTGTCGTGCTTGTGGTTGTCGTGCTTGTGGTTGTCTCGTTTGACGCAGTCGTGGTGGTCGCATCCGAGACGCCGTGGCTGATACCAGCGGAGGCTTCATTGATCTTCGCTTCAAATGCAGTGCTGGTGCCCTCAACCGCAGCGGTGACCGATGCACCCATCATCGCCAAAAGAAGTGCGTACTCAATGAGAGATGTCCCCCGTTCATCGCCCGCGGTTAGCCGCGATCGCGCGTACGGGAAGAACCGAGTCCGAGTCATTCTTTCAGTATCCCAAGGTGAGGGATCTCCATCGATAGGGCATGTGGTCCAATTCCGTTTGTGTCGTTCACAGCCCCGATTGGCATTTGTGAGGCCAAGATCACAGGGAGAACAGATGTCGCGAAGTCTGCGACGCAGGGCTCGAGAACCTTGTGTCCAGGCATGGAAGTGACATATCTCATGACGGAAGCGAGACGCTTGTTCAGGAGGCCATACCCAAGTGTTCGCCAGGAGACAAGTACGTATGGGGGCCGCACTCTCCACGGCTACTGGCATCGTTCCAACTGAGCAATTTCCGCACCCTGCTCGTTGTCGTAGGTCAATGTCAACACTGATGCTGCGTGGGCCGTGAGATTCCTCCATCCGGCGTTTCATGTTGCCCCGCTTTTGAGAAGGCCGCCTCATTGGTATCGTTGTCTGCTGTGGCTCACCCGATCGCTTCGACACGCGCTACCGGCGCTGTGATCGCTGGCATTGCTGCGATTCCGTTTGTTTCGGTCACCATGGTGTCAGTCTTGGCTGATGTCGCGTCGACCACCGATGCGTCTGTGGGAGTTGGTGGCCTGGGTGCTCTGGGTGCTGGCTTCGTGATGGGATTCCTCGTCCGGCAGGTAATTGGCGCCGTTCGCGCTGGCCTCAGCATTGGCCGTATTGCAATAGAGCGCCTCGTTGATCAAAACATCATTTTCCTGCTCACACCCGTGCGTGTTGTCGCTACATCGGTCGATCTCCAGCGGCTGCCTGTCACGTTCGTTCCCGCCATGGTCGGGCGCCGCGGACCTCCTGCACGAATCAGTTGACGTAGGCGCCGTTCGCGCGGCGCTGTTCAAGTTCGATTCGACGATTCTTCAGGAGATTACTTATGCATATACGTGCGATTATGTGGCTTATTGCCTCCCTTTCTCTGCCGGTGTTCCTTGCCGCTTCGTGTAGCAACGACGACCGAATCACCTCGGCTGGTCAAGAGGGGACCCCCGAACCGGCAGCCGATGACACCTCAGTGCACAGCGGTGCAGAGCATGACCGAGATGAGATGCCCAGCGGTGCTGAGCATGACCGAGATGAGATGCCCAGCGGTGCTGAGCATGACCGAGATGAGATGCACAGCGATGCTGTCGAGTTCGTGGGCGATGCGGTGCCGACGATCAACATCGAGGTGATCGCCGACCCAGCTGGTGGTATCAACATCGCGGTCAACACCACTAACTACACGGTCGCGGCGCGCTCAGCTTCGACCGAACATGTCGAGGGCGAAGGCCACTTCCATCTGTACATCGATGGCGAGAAGGTCCTTCGCTTTTATAACGAGTGGATCTACTTTGCTGGGGTCACCGAGGGCGTGACTGAGATCATGGTCGAACTTTCGGCCAACGACCATCGGCGCTATGCCTATAACGGCGAGCCGATCCACGCGATGGCGACGTTCTCGATGCCTGAGCACACCCACGATGCTCACAGCCATGGAGAGCCGACCGAAGTTGAGTTTGCCGGGCCCGCGCCGACCCTCTCACTTCAGGTCTTACCTGATCCAAAGTCTGGCTACAACGCGTTTATTGAGGTCGATGGCATGGTTCTGACCGGCGCACACGCATCGCAGGACCCGGTGGACGGCGAGGGGCATCTGCACATCTATGTGAACGGCCAGAAACTTGGCCGTCTTTATGGTGGAGCGACCCATATCGGCGCTCTACCGCAAGGCGATCTGGAGATCACTGTCGCAGCCTACAGCAACGATCATGCGCCCTACGTTGTCAATGGCGAAGCCGTCGAGGCGCAGACGACGATTACGGTCGGCTGATGTTGTTCTGGCGACGTGTCGTACTCGTAGCGATAGTACTTGGCGCCACCGCATGCGGTGTAGGACCCGAACCAATTGGGGAATTGACCGCTGGCCCGACTTTCGATCTGGTGATCGAGGACGGCGAGTTGGTTGGCGGAGTTCGTCGAGAGAGCGCGTCGATCGGAGACACGATCACGCTCATGGCCACCGGCGATGGAACAGACCAGATCCATATCCACGGCTATGACCTTTATCTAGAGCTCGAGAACGGCCAGGGGTCGATTGTTTTTGACGCCTTGATTCCGGGTCGGTTCGAGATCGAGTTCGAGGAGTCAGGCCAGCTGATCATTGAATTGACGGTGAGATGATCCGTCGCGTGTTGTTTGCCCTCGTATTCATTACGACGGCGCTTTTTGGGGTAATGGGTCCAGCCTCCGCCCACGGTATTGGCGGCCGGACTGATCTTCCGCTGCCAGCCTGGCAGTTGGTATGGGCCGCAGGATTTGCCGTGGCAAGCTCGTTTGTTGCTCTGGGAGCGTTCTGGTCCACGCCCCGCCTCGCCGACGCCGCCGTTGGCCGTTCGCTGCTAAGTGTGCGGACGACCGGCATGAGGGTGCTGTTCTCGCTGACCCGACTGTTTGGCCTGTTCCTCTTTGTGATTGTCCTAATCGCGGCGTGGGCGGGCAACATCAACAGCGCTGTCAATCTTTCTGGTGATGCGTTTCTTATCTGGTTCTGGGTCGGTCTCCAGGTGGCATCATTTCTGATTGGTGACGTCTGGCGGTTGTTCAATCCCTTCGAGACCATCGCTGACGGGGCAGCCTGGCTCTGGGCTCGTACCCGTGGCCAATCGCTTGAACCGGTGAATATCGATGGAATGACGTTGTGGCCTGCGGTGGGGTCGATACTCGTCTACCTCTGGTACGAGCTTGCGTATCACTCGACGGAATCCCCGCGTTCGATTGGCGTCTTCCTCGCTGTGTACAGCGTTGCGGTACTCGGCGGTGCCGTTCGGCACGGTCGGAGTTTTGTGCGAACAGCGGAGGGCTTCGCCGTGCTCTTCGGCAAGCTCGCAGCGATGGCTCCGCTCTTTGTTGAGGATGGACGCCTCCGGGCCCGTTCACCGCTCACGGGACTGAGCCGTTTACCCCACACCCCAGGGACGGTGCCGTTTGTCCTTGTGGTACTTGGGTCCACGACTTTTGACGGGTTCACCAGGAGTTCGTTCTGGCTTGGTGTAGCCGGGGGTCAGGTGGGCTGGGATCGGACAATCACCAGCACGGTGGGACTGCTCGTGATTGTCGGCTTAGTGGCGATGGTTTATTTCGTTGCTATGAGCATGATGTCGTCACTGACCGGTGAGGATGCGTCCGAGTTGAGCGAGATCTTTGGCCCGACGCTGGTGCCGATCGCCGCCGCCTATGCAGTTGCTCACTACTTCAGCCTGCTTGTGCTCGACGGCCAACGTATGATCATCCAGATCAGCGATCCGTTGGGGAAGGGTTGGGATCTGTTCGGCACCAAGGACTACGCCATCAATTTCACGCTGGTATCCCCATCGACGATCGCATGGGTGCAGACGCTGGCGATTGCCGTGGGCCATGTCCTTGCGGTTGCTGCGGCGCACGATGTGGCGATCAGTCGATACGACCACCGCACGGCGGTGCGGTCGCAGTACCCGATGCTGTTCGTGATGATCCTCTACACCGTTATCGGGCTATTTCTGCTTCTCGGCGCCTAGTCAGCGGACGGAAGTAGTCGCTCGCTGAGGAACTTGAGTGTGCGACTCAATGCGACCTGAGTTGGGTGTTCCGGACTTGAATCGGGGGCAAGGTCCTCGGTGAGCACACCATGGGCGAGTTTCTGGACCCTTGGGTCGAGCGAATCATCGGGGCTGGTGATCTCTTCGTAGAGGAAGTGGTCGCCGAGCGCGGCGCGGAGCGTTGCAAACCGCTCCGCAGGCACCGCTAGATCGCTGGTGAATCGGAGTCCTAGCACTGGACAGCCGGCCTCCGCTCGTTCAGCTACGACTCGAAGTTGTTCGGTATAAAGGCCGACGTTCGCCGAGCGCGTCTTGCCGATGGGGAGCGGGAGGGATGGTTGTGAGAGGACAGGAGCGATGACGGAATCTTCACGCATCATGGCGAGCCCGTAGCCGCCGGTGAAGCACATGCCGACGAAGCCGATTCCGGGCCCGCCGTGACGCTCGTGCAAGGAACGGGAAAGGGCACGGAGCCATACCGTTGCCGGAGCGGTGTCGCCAAGAGCGAGCGCATGGAACTCTCGACTGATACACGAGCGGATAAGGACTCGGATGGCCCGTGGTCGGGTGCTTGGCTTGCCTGGAACGCCGAACATCGAGGGAATCGCTACTGACATTCCGAGATCGACGAGGCGGTCGGCGAACGCCACCACGGCAGGGGTGATTCCTGGGATCTCGGGCGCCACCAAGACGCACGGCCCGGATCCTCGGTGAAACACCTCGTGTGTAATACCATTGTTGGTGAACGATTCGCTGGAGTAGTCGGCGAGTGGCATCGGGACATCTTGGCATATCCTCTCGAAGCGGCCCCGGGCTCCGTGCAGATAGAAACTATTGCGTTCGTGTTACGATTCACAGGCTGTGCAAAACCAAAGCAATAGACCTGATCGCTCCTTGGGCTCGATGAACATCCGGTATGTCGCGGCTGTGGGGATGAGTTTTGCGCTCCTTGTAAGTGCTGCTACCAGCGGTCAGGCGCAAGATCAGATCGAGGATCTGCGCGGCGAACGCGAGGAGAATCGACGTGATGCAGCCCTGGTAGCGGCTGAACTTGATGGACTCTCGGCTGAAGACGCCGAACTTGTGGTGGCACTCGCTGCCATCGATTCCCATATCGAACTCCAAGAGGCGAAGGTTGCTGCGAGCCTCGACGCGATCGACGCCGCCGAGGAAGAAGCGATCCAAGCGCGCCGCCTTGCAGCAGACATTGGCGAAGAGATCGATGAAGTGCGTGATCGACTCCGTCGCAGTGCTGTCGAGGCATTTGTCGGCACGGACGATCGTGGTCTCGCCGAACTCGATGTCGGTGACCTTCTTGCGTCAGCTACTCGAAAGTCGCTACGCGAGCAGGTAATCGGAAACGAATATGATCTTGTCGACGAACTTCGTGCCAAGGAAGCTGAGCAAGCCGAGGCCGAGCGAGTCGCCCAGCACTTGGTTGCTGATGTAGAAGTTGAACGAGTCGCCCTCGAAGACCGCCTCGCCGAACTTGACGACGCCAAGCGTGACGCGGAGATACTTCGGAACCAGGTCGAGGGCCGGATCGCCGAGTGGCAGGCCGTCGGTGCCGAAATTGAGGCGGCCGATCGGGAAATGACGCGTGAGATTCAGCAGCTTGAAGCCGAGGCTGAACGAAAAGCAGAGGAAGAGGAAGCTCGTCGACGCGCTGAGGAAGAGGAAGCTCGTCGAGAGGCGGAGGAGGGTGACACTGACTCCGACGACCCCATCGTCGTGGGAGATTTCGTCCTGACCCATCGTCCAGTGCCCGGGGTGATGACAAGCCCCTTCGGCAACCGGATACACCCGATTTTCGGCTACCTGCGAGCCCACAAAGGCATCGACTTCAACGGCGATCTTGGCGAAGACATTATTGCCGGTGCTGATGGCGTGGTGCTTACCGTGGGATGGCGAAATGGCTACGGCAACACCGTGGTGCTCAGCCACGGCAACGGTTTGACAACCCTGTATGCGCACATGTCGGAGGTTGGAGCCAGCCCCGGCCAGTCCGTTTCGGGTGGTGACACGATTGGTTTCGTCGGCAGTACCGGCTGGTCGACCGGCCCACACCTGCACCTGGAGTTGCGCGTTGAAGGAATCGCAGTTGACCCAGGGCCCTATTTGCCCTAGGGGGGGGTCGAGTCGCTGGCCCCAGCGTTACGCTCGCGGCGTGACTGAGCAAACAGCGTTGATTGTCGCTGCTGGTGAAAGCCTGATCCCTGGCCACTGGATCGATGAAGCCGACTTTGTGATTGCCGTGGATGGGGGACTGGCGAACACCCAAGCACAGTCCGTTGAGGCCGACTTGGTAGTCGGCGATATGGACTCCGTTAACGACGAGCAACTCGAGCAAGCCAAGTGTGCAGGCGCGAAGATCGAGCGGCATCCGGCGACGAAAGACGAGAGCGATCTAGAATTAGCACTCATCGCGGCGGTTGAGCGCGGTGCCACGCGGGCAAGGATTGTCGTTCGCGATGGCGGGCGACTAGATCACGCTCTCGCCAACCTCACAGTCTTGGCGTCACCGCGATGGGCAGGTCTGGAGATCAGCGCTCTTGTCGGATCAAGTCAGGTCTGGCCTGTGCACGACAAGCGAACCTTGCCGCTGCAGCCGGGCGACCACCTCTCGCTTCATGCCGTTGGCGGTTCAGCAATTGGAATCACGAGCCAGGGAGTGCACTACGCGCTCAAGGGCGAGAGCCTCGATCCCTTTGTCGCTCGGGCAATCGCCAATGTCGTCAAGACGGCTGGGCCGACGATTCAGCTGGACTCAGGTGTGCTGCTGGCGATCAGTTCGCCCACGCCCGCCAGCGGGTGTGGCGATGCTCAAGGCTGAGCGGCAGCTGGAATCTCTTTGACGTGATCCGCGACGAGCCACGCCGAGCATGGACAAGACAGCTGAAGGAATCGGTCGAATCTAGAAGACGCCGCGGGTGAGTGCGGCCAGAGCTGCCGCCGTGGACAAGACAAGCACGGCTGTGCGGAGTCGAGACGGGTTGATGTGAGAACGTAGTGGGCCCGAAATGAGGAAGCCGACAAGGGCAGCAGGCATGAGTGCGAGTCCGACGAGGAGTTCATCGACGCCGAGGCGGCCGGCTGCGGCGATGCCGGTCAGGGTGATGACTACGCTGAGCGCGAACGAGGCACCCATGGTCGACCGCAACGCAGGCCCGTCCAAGTGTTGGAGCGTGAGCGCGACAGGCGGACCACCAATGCCCGATGTGGTGGCGGTGAAGCCCGCCACCAGTCCGCCTGTGGTGTAGACACGCCGAGTGGCCGGGAGCGATAGACCTCTGGCTGACACCGCTACGGCCAACAGAATCAGCCCACCGATGAGAATCTGCATCGAGGCCACTGTTACCGAGGCCAACACGATCGCACCGATCATCGTGCCCGGTATGCGGCCAACGGCGACACACCGAACAACCGTCCACTGAATGTTGTGACGTTCGCGCGCAGCGGTGGAGATCGCCATCGCCATTGTGGCGATGAAGATGGGGGCGGGAAGGAGACGGGCGTCGAGAATTGAGAACAGTGGAACGGCGAGCAGGTTGGAGCCGAACCCGATCGTGCCCTGGACTGTGGCGGTGATGAGCAGGATCAGCCCTGCGATGAGCATGACCTCAGGTTCGACGATCACAGTGGCCTATTCGGCCCCGCCGTGAGCGACCCATGTGTCATACATCTGGGCGTAGCGGCCGCCAAGAGCGACAAGTTCATTGTGTGCCCCCAATTCCACAATTTCGCCGGCATCAACGACGGCGATTCGGTCGGCACGGCGAGCCGTTGCGAGACGATGGGCGATGATGACAGCCGTTCGTCCTTCGAGAACCACGTCGAGTGCTTGCTCGACGCGTGACTCAGAATGGAGATCGAGGTTCGAGGTCGCTTCATCAAGAACGAGCACCCTGGGTCGCGCCACAAAGGCGCGGGCGAGAGCCAGCAACTGTCTCTCGCCGGCCGAAAGAGATGCACCACGTTCGTGGACGGGGGCGTCGAGGCCGCCGATACGGTCGACCAGATCGTCGATTCCGACCGCTTCGAGAGCCTGGCGAAGCTCGTCGTCGGTGGCGTCGGGTCTGGCGAAGGCCACATTGTCTCGAATGCATCCGGCAAACAGGAACGGTTCTTGAGGTACGACGCCGAGCTGCGATCGAAGGGAGCGAAGGGTGACGGTCCGGAGATCGTGACCGTCGATGGTGATCGTGCCGGAGTCAGGATCATGGAAGCGGGTGATGAGACGTGCGATGGTCGACTTGCCTGAGCCAGTTTCGCCGACGAAGGCGACGGTCTCGCCAGGGTGTATTCGTAGATCCACGTTGTGGAGTACAGGTCGTTCAGGAACGTACGAGAACGTCACGTCGTGCAGGGCGATCTCGCCCTCGATGGATGGGAGCTCGGACGCACCTGCAGCTTGGGCGACGATTGGCTCGGTGCTGAGGAGTTCTCGTAGCTTCACGATGGCGGCGCCGCCCTGTTGATAACTGTTGTAGAGCTGGACGAGCGTTTGGACGGGGGCAAAGAACGATGTGAGGAAGAGCAGAAAGGCGGCCAACTCGCCGACGGTAATTCGTCCGTTGGCTGCCATGGTTGCGCCGATGCCGAGCAAGATCGCTTGCGTGGCAATGCCGATCATCTCCGTACCAGGGGCGTAAATCGAGTTTGCTCGGGCGGCGGCGGTGGCGGCGTCGCGGTGTTCGCCGACCACTCGACGATGGTTACGGAGGTTGACGGTGCGACGGTTGTGCGCGGCGATCACCCGGACGCCGGCGAGCGACTCCTGTAGATCCGAGAGGAGATCCGCGATGCGATTTCGTACTCGCAGGTAGCCGGCCGAGGAGACTTTGCGGAACCATAGCGAACTGAAGAGCGTTGGTGGAAGTGCGACGGCCAGGGTGATCGTGGCGAGCAGTGGGTCGTACCAAAACAGTGCAGTCGTGATGACCAGGAGAGTGAAGACCTGTACAAGTAAGTTGACGATGCCCTCTTGGAAGAGGACTGCCAGCGCTTCGATGTCGGACGTCATTCGGGTAAGGAGAACACCTGCCTTCTCGTCGGTGTAGAAGGCGATGCCCTGGCGCTGGAGATGGGAGAACACTCGAATGCGCAGGGTCTCGTTCAGTCGTTCGCCCAGTCGACCCGTGTAGGAGACGCGCGCCCAACCAAGAACAGCGGCGAGTAGCACGGCGACCACGTAGATGCTCGCCGTGGCAACGAGCACACGCTTGTCGCTAGCCCGGACACCGTCATCGATGCCGATTTGGGTGAGGACCGGTCCGAGTTGGAGTGCCACAGTTTCGATGGCGACGAGACCGATGGCTCCGAGCAGCCGAAGCCGGTGTGGCCAAAGGAAACGGACGAGCGAGAATGGTTGGCGATCCCAGACATCGGGTTCCCACTCGATCGTGGGGACGGTGTGTTCAGGCTCGTGTTCAAGAGCGGCCTCAACCTTGCGGCGCAAGTCGCCGGGTACGTCTGCCGCGGGCAGTCCGGCTGCTGCGTTCGCCTGCATCGACGTGGGTCCGCCCATGAAGCTGCCAGCCCCGCCGCCTCCTCCCATCGAAAACATCAGCGGTCACCACCGTTTGTGGTATCAGCAAGAATCGCCGCGTAGCGGGGGTTGGAGGCGAGCAGGTCGTGGTGTCGACCCGTTTCTGAAACTTTGCCGTCCTCGATCAGGACCACTCGGTCGGCGAGAGCGATAGTGGAGAGTCGATGGGCGATGAGGATGGTGGTGCGATTGGCTCGTCGGCGCGTGAGTGCGTCGTGGATGCGTTCCTCGACTGCCACGTCGATAGCGCTGGTGGCGTCGTCAAGTACCAGCACAGCAGGGTCGGCGACCAGGGTGCGGGCGATGGCGAGGCGTTGGCGCTGACCACCGGACAAGGTGAGCCCACGTTCGCCTATCTCGGTCTCGACGCCGAGAGGTAGGTCGTTAACGAAGTCAGTGGCGGCTGCGTCATTGATCGCGGCATTGACGATGGCATCGTCACAATCGGGGCGAGCGAACGCCACATTGTTGTGCACCGACGTGGCGAACAGGAACGGATCATCGGTTACCTGTGATACGGCTGTGCGGAGTTCGGTGACCTTGAGGGTGCGAACGTCGTGCCCGTCGACGCGTACTGCGCCACTGTCGACGTCGTAGAAGCGGGGAAGCAGACGAGCGATTGTCGATTTCCCGCTACCGGTAGCGCCAACGAGAGCGATGGTTTCACCCGCCTCAATAGTAAACGATAGACCGTCGAGCACAGCCTCGCCTTCGCTCGTCGGGTACGAAAATCCAACATTGTCGAATTCGACTCGTCCCACGACTGGACCGAGTGGCACCGGGTCGTCGGGATCGCGGATCGAGGGCTGCTCATCAAGAATCTCGAACACTCGGACTGCCGCTGCCCCAGCTCGTTCCCATTGGAGCAGGATGAATCCGAGCATGCGGAACGGCGCAGCCAGCAGAACCACATACGTGCTGAATGCCACGAGATGACCAATATTGATCTCGCCGTCGATGGCCTGCTGGCCGCCATAGAACAGCACGAGCGCGAGGCCGAGTCGGGGAAGAGATTCCATCGCCGGAGCGTGCCGGGCCCGAGTCTCGGCCAACGTGGTGCCCGCCCAGCGGAGCCGGCGTGCGGCGCGGGCAAGGACCTGTACTTGGCGCCGTTCCTGCGCAAAGGCCTTCACGACCCGAATGCCCTGGATGTTCTCGTCGACGATCGTGGCCACTTCGGCTTGCCGGGCCGTTACCACCCACGAAAGCGGGAATATCCGGTTTCGGAGCCGGATTCCAATGATGTAGACGAATGGCAGCGGGGCGAGAGCTACCGCAGTGAGCGTCACATCGACGAGCAACATCACCACAAGGGCGATGCCAAGGAGTACAAGCTGCATGGCGACCAGTGGCCCGAACGCGAACAGCATTTGAATCGATCGAATGTCGGTGTTTGCTCGACTGATGATCTGGCCGCTTTGGGTGCGGTCCCAGAAGTCGAACGAAAGCTCGGTTAATCGCTCGTACATCAGATTGCGAAGATCGTTCTCGATCCGAAGGGCCGAACGGAAAAGTCCGAACCGGTATGCGAAGCCAAATACGAACCGTATGACGGCCAGAATCACCAGGGTGATGACGTAGGGACGCACCGTGTTGGCATCGTCGACGGCTGTGATGCCTCGGCCGATCATCACCGGGACGAACACCGTGGCGGTGATGCCGATCAGCCCGGCGATGATGGACGCGACGAAAGGAAGTTTCTGTGACCAGACGACTGGCCAGATTCGCCGAACCCAGAACAAACTGGTGTCGGGATTGATAGCCGCGACCGGGCGCGGGTAGCGAGGATCATCGCTCCGGGTCGAAGTGCCCGCCTCGTCGATCGTGACCCCGCTCCCGGGCACTACGCTTGCCATTGGCTACACCGTACGCAGAGAACCGCCCACCGCACGGATCCGATGGAGGACCCCGATCGATACCGCCCTTCAGCTGATTGCCGTGGTGGCCCTGGTTAGCGCCAATGCCGGGTTCGTTGCCGCTGAGTTCGCGTTGGTCGCCGTCGACCGTACGCGTGTCGAGGAGCGCGCCAGCCAAGGGAGCCGTCGTGCCCGTCAGACCCAGCGCCTCTTGTCGCGCCTCTCGTACCACTTGTCCGGCGCGCAGCTCGGCATCACGATCACCTCGTTGCTGCTCGGCTTCCTCGCCGAGCCGGCAATCGCATCCCTTCTCGAGCCCGTCCTCGAAGGCATCTTCGGCGAGGCTCCGGCAGCGGTGTCGATCGGCCTGGCGCTGCTGATCGCCACCTTCACGCAGATGGTGTTCGGTGAACTCATCCCGAAGTCGCTGGCGACCAGCAAGCCGCTGGAGGCGTCATTCGTTCTTGCTCGACCGACTGCGGTGTACGGCATCCTCGCTCGTCCGGTTGTGGTGCTGCTCGACGGACTCGCTGCGCGTATCACCCGTCGCCTAGGCGTTGAACCTAAAGAGGAACTTGAATCCATTCCCGGCCGTGACGAACTGGAGCATCTGATCCGCTCGTCAGGCGAGGAAGGAACCCTCGACGCAGGCGAGGTCGAGCTACTCACACGATCAATCCGTCTGGCAGACAAGTCTGCCGACGACGCCATGGTTCCCCGGGTCTCGGTGGCGTCGCTTGACGCATCTGGCACGGTTGATGATCTGGTCGAACTCGCGGTTGTGACCGGTCACTCCCGCTTCCCGGTCATCGGTGATGACCTGGATGACATTCTCGGCTTCGTGCACGTCAAGGCCGTGCACTCTGTGCCGGTCGATCGACGCTCCACCACAATGGTCAAAGAGTTGATGGCGCCGGTACTGGCCGTGCCCGAGGCTCGAGACCTCGACGAGTTACTCATTGATCTCCGCCAAGGTGGTTCGCAGCTCGCTGTGGTGATCGACGAGCACGGTGGCACCGCCGGGATCATCACGCTCGAAGACATTCTTGAAGAGATCGTGGGGGAGATCGACGACGAGTATGACTCCGCTCCGGCAATGCTCACTCGAGTGGAGGCACGCGGGTCCACCGTGATCCAGGCGTCGCTGCATCCAGACGAGGTTCGTTCCGCCACCGGCTTCGATATGCCGGAGGGCGAATACGAGACGTTGGCAGGCCTTGTGCTCGACCGGCTGGGCAAGATCCCAGTACCGGGCGACATGTGCAGGGTCCGCGGCTGGCGTCTCGAAGTTGTGGCCATGGACCGACTGAGGGTGGCGTCGGTGCGAATCGTGGCTCCTGTGGAGTCAGTCACGACTGAGGGTGCGTCGTGACCGCTAGCTTCCTTGTTGCCGCCGTCCTCCTGCTGATCGCTAACGCGTTCTTTGTGGCTGTCGAGTTTGCATTGCTCGCAAGCCGGGTTGCCCGACTTGAACCGATGGTCGAGTCTGGTGACGACGAGCTGGCGGCAATCGCCCTCGACGCGGTGCGAGACCTCCAACCCCAACTTGCAGGGGCCCAGCTCGGCATCACCATGGCTTCGCTTGGGCTTGGTTACGTCGCCGAGCCCTCGGTAGCCCACCTCATCGAACGTGGCATCGAACAATTCTGGCATCCGTCAGCTGGTGTGATCCACGCCATATCGCTCACGGTTGCGCTGTCAATCGTGGTCGTCGTCCACATGGTGCTGGGCGAGATGGTGCCGAAGAACCTGGCCATTGCCGCGCCGGAAGCCACGGCACGACTGTTGGCGCCCTTGCACGGTGCGTATGTCACCTTGCTACGCCCACTCGTGTGGTTCCTCACTTGGGTGAGTAACGGATTCGTTCGAATGTTGGGCTTCGAGCCGGTCGATGAACTCAACACAGCGCTCACGGTCAACGAGTTCCATACGCTTCTTGACGGTGCCGTCGAGGGCGGCACCCTTGAGGGTATGGAACACGACCTGCTGTCGGGGGCGCTCGACTTTCGGGCTCGAACTGCCGGTTCGATCATGGTGCCGTCGGCTCGCATGGTGTCTCGGCCTCGATCGACCTCGGTCGCTGATCTCGAGCAGCTCGTAGCGAAATCAGGCCACTCTCGAATTCCGGTAACCGCAACGGGGCCAGGTGATGTGATCGGATTCGTGCACTCGAAGGATCTCTTGCGTTTCGGAGCCGACGAGCGCACCGATCAAGTGCCGCTAGAGATGATTCGCCGGATGCTGATTGTCCCGCCTGACCAACCTGTCCGCGACCTCATGCGGGCAATGCGCCGTGAGCGCCGGCACCTTGCGCTGGTCCGCGCCGATGACGGGCTATTGCTTGGCTTGGTCACACTTGAAGACGTGCTCGAAGCGCTCGTCGGTGATATCACCGACGAAACCGATATCGAACAACCAGCCTGACCAAGCCATCCGGGCTGGCCCTATCCGGTTGAGGTTTGGGCTGATGGTGCAGCGCTGGTGCTCCGGCATCGCCCGACGAGCCCGTCAGGATTAACGCCATCAGTCATCGCAGTGCGTGGCTAGGCGCCGACTGCGTGGTACCCGCCGTCGACCTGAATCATCGAACCGGTGGTAGCCGGGAACCAATCGGAGAGCAAGGCAACGGTCGAACGAGCGACGGCAGAACTGTCGTCGACGTCCCAACCGAGAGGCGCACGTTCCTGCCAGCTGTCCTCGAACTGCGAGAAACCGGGAATGGACTTCGCTGCCATTGTGCGAACCGGACCGGCGGCGACGAGGTTGCAACGGATCTGCTGGGGACCAAGGAAGCGAGCCAGATACCGATTTGTTGACTCAAGGGCGGCCTTGGCCACGCCCATCCAGTTGTACGCCGGCCAAGCCCGAGTTGCATCGAAGTCGAGACCGACAATCGAGCCACCGTCGGTCATGAGCGGGGACACAACCTCGGCAAGAGTCTTCAACGAGTACGCCGAGATCTCCATGGCGACCTTCACGTCGTCCCAGGTCGCTGCCATGAAGTCCTCACCGAGGCAGACCTCAGGGGCGAACCCGATGGCGTGTAGGGCGCCGTCAACGCGTCCCCACTTTGAGGTGAGTTCATTGTGAAGCGATTGGACGTGGGAGGCATCGGTGACGTCGAACTCAAAGACGTCGCATTCGTTGGGTAGTTTACGAGCGGTGCGCTGGGTGAGTCGCAGACCACGGCCCGCACCGGTCAGGACAATCTCGGCCCCTTCCTCCTGAGCGAGCTTGGCGATGCCGAATGCCAGCGAGGCATCGGTGAGTACGCCGGTGATCACGATCTTCTTGCCGTCGAGAATGCCCACGATGGTCCTTTCGGTTTCTGGGAGAAGTGACCGACTTCTGTCCGGTCGGTTCCGCCGAACATTACGACCTCGGCGCTACCGTCGGCGACATGATCGGCAGTGAGCATCCAACCATGCGGCTGTATGACACCCGTCGCGGAGCGGTTGTGCCGTTTGACCCGCCTGAGATTGTGCGTATGTACGTGTGTGGCATCACGCCCTATGACGCGACACATCTTGGACATGCTGCCACCTACATCACCTACGACATCCTCCAGCGGCGCCTCATTGACCGCGGACACGAGGTTCGCTACGTCCGCAACATCACTGACGTCGACGATGACATCCTTCGTGCTGCGGCGAAGCGTGATGTGCACTATCTCGATCTGGCCTTTGGCGAGACGGCCAGGTTCGATGAGGACATGGAGGCACTCAACACGCTCGCTCCGTGGTCCGAGCCGCGAGCGACAGGCGCGATCCCCGACGTCCGCGGTGTCATTAACGCGATTGTCGAGGCCGGAAACGCCTACGAAACGGCTGGCAGCGTCTTCTTCGATACCCGGTCTGCTGAGGACTTTGGTCAAGTGGCCTCGCTGGGTCGTGCCCGGATGCAGGTGTTGGCCGAAGAGTGGGGCGAAAAGCCCGATGATCCGGCCAAACGCGACCCCCTTGACTTCGTACTCTGGCGTCCGTCGGCGGCCGGCGAGCCAGCATGGGAGTCAAGGTGGGGGAGAGGGCGGCCGGGCTGGCACATCGAATGTACCGCGCTAGCGCTACGTGAACTGGGCAAGACAATCGACCTTCACGGTGGTGGCGTGGACCTGCTGTATCCCCACCACGAGTGCGTGAATGCTCAGTCGGAGGCCGCCACCGGGGAGCCGTTCGTTCGCCATTGGCTGCACCAGTCGATGGTGCATCTTGATGGCCGCAAGATGTCGAAGTCGACTGGCAACCTTGTTTTTGTGCACGAACTAAGGGACCGGGTTCATGCGATGGCGATCCGACTCGCGCTCATGATTCATCACTATCGGCGGCCATGGAACTGGACCGATTCGCTTCTCGATGAGGCCATCGTTCGCCTTGCTGAGTGGAACGCGGCGGGTCCGGGGGTTGCTGCTCTGGCCGGGGTCCGGGCTGCGCTTGATAATGACCTTGACGTGCCAGCGGCCATGAGGGCGATTGACCGAGCTGCCAGCGCTGGTGAGGGCGTGAGCGAGGCGGCCAAGTTGCTCGGCGTTCGTCTCGGCGATGAGGAATGATGCGGCCGGGGACCCCATGAGCGCCACGATTTCACCGCCGGAAGGAGCCAGTCTGCAGCAGGCGGTGCTCTCCATCATGAGTCCGCTATTTTCGTTTCTTTGGCGAATCAAGGTGGTCGGTCGTGACCAACTCCCGACCGACGGGCCAGCGATTCTCGCTGCCAATCACAACTCGGTCATCGATTCATTCTTTCTGCCTGTGGTAGCCGGCCGCCCGGTTTTCTTCGTTGGCAAGGCCGAGTACCTTGACGACTGGAAGACTCGCCGCCTGTTTCCTGCGCTGGGAATGATCCCGATTGACCGCAGTGGCGGTGACGCGTCGACGCGTGCGCTCGACGCGGCGGCCGAGGTTCTCGATGGTGGGCACCTCTTTGGCATCTATCCCGAGGGCACCCGTTCTCGCTTCGGCTTATTGCACAAGGGGCATACCGGGGTAGCCCGCCTCTCGGTGTCCAACGGCGCGCCGATCATCCCGGTCGGCATTCTCGGCACCAGGGCGATACAGCCGCGCGGCTCATCGATGCCCAAGTGTTTCCGCCCTGCTGAAATTCGATTCGGTCGGCCGATCTATCCAGCGGAGTCGACATCGGTCACTGACGCTCGCTTGCGATACCGGCAGATGACCGATGAGTTGATGTTCGAGATCCGGGCGCTCACCGGACAGGTCTACGTCAACGAGTACGCCACCAAAGCAAAGACGGCCGCCGCTGAGACCCTGCAATCCACCGGCACTCCCGAGATGCCCGAGCGGCGGTCGTCAGCCGACGTCCTCGGCGCGGCTGGCCCTTAACCCTTGTCTCGACTGGTGGTGGGCATTGTCGCCGTCGATTACGACCCGGTGATCGGCTTGCCGGTAGGTCGCTGTTCGTCCCAGAAAAGGGTGGTCTACTCTGTTGGTGTGCAGCATTTCGGTAGCTGTCTTGGCAGCATCAGGTCGCGAACCGGCTGTCTGCACGAGGATCTAGGCAGCTCTTTCCTGCGTTACAGCTTTGCTGCGTAGCTAATAACCGCGGACCCAGCGAAAGAGGATGAACCGCCGTGCTCAAAGGGGTTATTTTCCACGCCGTTGAAGAGACAGTGCTCGGACTCTATGGGGAAGACACATGGGATATTTTGCTTGGTAACAGCGGCGTGAGCGCTGCTTATACCGCACTCGGAAACTACGAGGAAGCAGATACCGAAGCGCTGGTTGCTGTGGCTGGGGCTCTGCTTGGCCAGAGCATTGATGACCCCTTGAGGCTCATTGGCCGACACTTGCTCCCTCAACGCACCAAACGCCTGGGTAACGTCACTGCTCAATTTCTGTGTGCGGAGGAGCTATTGCGTTCCGTCGATGACATCATCCATCCGGAGGTGGAGTTGTCGTATTCTAGAGTGGTTCTGCCTATGCATAAATTTTCCGAGATTGATGACGGGATCCTCGGCCACTATGTCTCCGCTAGGAGGCTCTTGGCGTCGACCCAAGGACTCATCGTGGGCGGTGGGGACCTTTACGGCGAAGAAACTAAGATAGAACCGCTGGGTGCGTCGTCGCCCACGGATGCCCGATTCATAGTGAAGGTGTTAGACGCGTTGTCATGAGCGATTCAGATCGCCTCGAACGGTTGTCGCAGCGCGCGAAGCGCGAAAAGACTGCGCGCCTGGAAGCGGAGAAGATCGCAAGCGAAAAGCTGGAGCAGGCGAATGAAGCAAAGAGAATGCTCCAGAGGCAACTCTTTGACCTTAACGACCTCACCGCTAGCCTCACAGAGGAACTGGATCGGGTTCAGGCCAGGGAACGGGCATCGAATCACGACGTACTTTGGCAGATCGGCAATGATCTAAACGGCGCGAGTCTCAACAAAGCTGGCGAAGCAATCTTTTCTGCAATTGAGTCTCTCGGTTTGGCATGTGGAGCGAGGGGAGTCGGGATCTGGGAAATTGACGCTAGTTCGTTGGAACTCCGCCTCGTGCACAACTGGCGGCCTCTCCTGAGTTCGCAACCCCGACTCCCATCTGCGGGTCCGGGTTCGATCCGGCGAGACTACGTCGAGCGTTTGGCGTCTCTTGACGCAACGGGGGCAGTGATCAAGTCATCCTTGAACGAAGCCTTGGTTGATGTCGATGCCTTCTTTGACGGCGAAGACGGCGATAGCAAAGACCGCGATGATGTGTCGATCCACGCCGGAGTGTTCGCCAAGGTGGACGGGACGCTCAGAATAGCGGCTGTTACCGCCGCTGGATCTGGGTACGACATGGATCGAAGCGTGAACTACCTGCTCCGCGGACTAATGATCCTGCTCGCGCAGTTCTTGCGCCGCATAGACGCTGAGGCTGAACTCAGAACTTCAAGCGAACGTCGTATGAGCGATCACGGCAGCCTGATGAAAAGCGCAGCCGCCTTGATGGCGGCCTCCCCTGAGAACTTCGATGAACTGCTCCTGAAGGCGCTGACAGAGACGGCTGAATTACTTGAGTTTCCAGCTATTTCCGATTGGTACATCGACTACCCGAACCAGATGTATGTCCGTACCCGGATGTGGCTGCATGAATCCCTCACGCCTCGCGAGGTAAGAACAAAGGTCCCATTTGGGACCCATGATCTGCTGGATTCGGCACGGTTGACAAAAACGTTGGCAAAGTCTGATCAGCCCATACTCGAGCTTCGGAAGCAGCTCGCGATGCCTCGTGGAGATCCGGACCACCCCTCCGCGATCATTGTTGCCGGCTCTGTTGAAACCGCCGTGTGGGACGGCGGAAATGTTGAGGCCCTCCAGCGCATGAGCGCGACTATTTCGTTGGTCGAGAACCGCTTGGTCGTCGAATCACGCGCCTCGGCTGTTCTTGACTCTTCTCCGATTCCGATTGTGCTCCGGAGCCAGGAGGATCTTCGGATCCTTGATTGCAATGGTGCGTTTGTGTCCATGCTTGGTATGCCATCAGTCGATTCTTTGCTCGGCACAAAACCAGACAAGGTCCTCTTCGAGAGCCTTGCCGACGTCGCTCAAGAGTTCCGAACGTCTTCTGCTTGGATGTTCAACGAAACCACGAACACAGCCATTGAAACTAGCGACGGTGGTACGTCGCAAATCCAGGTCTACAGGGGTCCACAAGGGCGGCCGATCCTCGCTCAGATCCGATGTGTGGGAGTAGAGCCGGTAAAGGACGAGTCGTTTATTCTCGTGCACGCGTTGGACATCACTGAACGTCGCAAGGCGGCACGCAGGCTCGAGTTTCTCGCAGAGCACGATGAACTCACCGGGTTGCTCAACCGACGTGGATTACGTCGTGAGTTTGCTGACATGCAAAGCGATTCGGGTTCATCTGCGCTGGTCGTCATGGATCTGGACAGATTCAAGTATGTCAATGACTCACTTGGACACGCGACGGGAAATACCGTCCTTCGGCGGATTGCTGACCGATGCGCGACTCATATCCGCCCAGGCGACGTCGTGGCCAGGCTTGGGGGCGATGAATTCGCGATTGCGTTCAAGGGACCGATCAGCGACGCGGAAACCCGGAAACTTGTCCACGAACTCATCGAAAGCGTCGGGTCAGTCATGGTGCTTGGCCGGCACCGGCATTACCCGTCGTTGAGCGCCGGGATTGCGTACTCGACGATCGATAGCGACATTGAAGGCGTCTTTCTGGAAGCGGATGCGGCGATGTACAAGGCGAAGGGAGCGGGTGGACGGAGACTTGCCGTATTTGACAAGGGCATGAAGGAAGAGATCCATTTCCGTATGCGCATGGAGGGCGAACTCAGACATGCGCTGGCTCGTGGTGAATTCTGTGTGCACTATCAGCCTGAGGTATCGATGCCCAGCGGGGAGATCGTCGGTGCCGAAGCGTTGGTTCGGTGGCGCCACCCCGAGCGTGGTCTTCTTGCCGCCGGACAATTCATCGAAGAAGCCGAGGAGATAGGGCTGATAGCCGAGATCGGTGAACTCGTTCTCGCCGAAGCGTGCGAAGAAGCTGCATCTTGGCCCGGAGGGCTCCAAGCGCCTGTTCTACGGGTAAACATGGCTGCAGAGCAGGTCTGTGACGAAGATGAACTGATACTAAAGCGGGTGGCGGACGTGCTGGTCAGCACAGGCCTTCCGGTGTCACGGCTCTGTCTGGAAGTTACCGAGTCAGCGCTGATCATAGATCTCGACCAAGCCGTGCGCGTGTTGAATCAGTTCCGTAGGTCTGGCGTGCGGCTCTCGTTGGATGATTTTGGCACTGGATACAGTTCTCTCTCGTATCTCAAGCGCCTGGCGGTGGATTCACTCAAGATCGACAAGTCGTTCGTGAACGACCTGGCGACTGACAACGAAAGTGTGACGTTTATCAACTCGATCTTGTCGCTCGCCAGCGCACTGAATCTGGACGTCGTTGCGGAAGGCGTCGAGAATCAAGATCAGGTAGAGATTCTGGCCGGTCTCGGATGCAAACGAGCCCAGGGATATTTCTTCCACAAGCCGATGCCAGCATCTGAATTTCGTGCCTTACTCGTGCAACAAGAGAGCAACAACTAACGCCATGACCCACTAGGTCGAATCAGAGATGGCATCCTGAGTTATGAGGTCCGCGGAGGTGCCTTCTTCGTTGTCAACCAACTTGCCACGATGAACTGCCCCGCACCGGGTTATCTGGACAACCGCATCGAAACTTTCGCGGGGCTCTTGCTGCGGAAATAGCGCTGGTCGATGGGCCGGTGTGAGATACCGCATCGAAAAGCCACCTTCGGCTGGAGGTCGCGCCGGTAGTCTCGCTATCTATGTCCGATGTGATTACCGTTCAACTTCCCGACGGCTCTGCGCGTGAAATCCCAGCCGGGACGACGACCGCCGGTCTGGCCGCTTCGATCGGTGCCGGTCTCGCTCGTGCTGCGCTCATCGCTGTCGTCGATGGCGAGGAACTTGATCTCAATCGGCCTCTGCGCGATGGCGCTGTCGTTGAGATCGTCACTGCACCCTCGGACCGTGGCCTTCGCACCATCCGCCACAGCACCGCCCACGTGATGGCGCAAGCGATACTGGACCTCTATCCCGGCGCGCAACTCGCCATTGGTCCACCGATTGAGCACGGCTTCTACTACGACGCCGACCTGCCTGATGGACAGACCCTCTCAGAGGAAGACCTCGAGAAGATCGAGGCTCGGATGCGGGAAATCGTTGCGGCCG
Organism: Acidimicrobiaceae bacterium; assembly: GCA_018699415.1. GTDB lineage: Bacteria > Actinomycetota > Acidimicrobiia > Acidimicrobiales > Aldehydirespiratoraceae > JAACCU01. The sequence continues at coordinate 64,358 of JABIQM010000036.1, read as the reverse complement.
ATCAGCCATTCGTTCGTCACGAACTGCCGGCTGCGGAGGCAGCAATCTTCTTTGCTGACGAGTTGTACAAGGCCGAGATTATTGAGCGCGTCACCGGAGGTGCCGCTCCCGGCCAGGACGCTGGCGAGGTCAGTACCGATGGCAACACCATCTCGTACTACGCCAACGGCGATGGCTTTCGTGACATGTGCACTGGCCCTCATGTGCCCAGCACCGGCAAGCTTGGTCATTTCAAGCTTCAGTCGGTGGCTGGTGCGTATTGGCGAGGCGATGTCAGCCGTCCGATGCTCCAACGGATCTATGGCACTGCATGGGACTCCAAGAAGTCGTTAAAAGCACATCTCCAGATGCTCGAAGAGGCCGAGAAGCGTGACCATCGGCGTCTCGCCCAGGAACTTGATCTCGTCAGTTGGCCCGATGAACTCGGCCCCGGCCTTGCTGTCTGGCACCCTAAGGGCGCGCTGATTCGTAAACTTATGGAGGACTACAGTCGCGACCGTCACGAGAATGGCGGTTACGAATACGTCTTCTCGCCACACATCGCCAAATCCGTGTTGTGGGAGACGTCGGGCCATCTCGACTTCTACGCCGACGGCATGTACCCGCCGATGGAGATGGACGGGGCCTCGTACTACCCAAAGCCGATGAACTGTCCGTTCCACGTGATGGTTTACCGGTCGAACCAGCGGAGCTATCGCGAGCTGCCGTTGCGGTTCTTCGAACTCGGCGCCGTGTACCGCTACGAGTTGTCAGGCGCCATTCACGGTCTCATGCGAAGCCGGGGCTTCACCCAGGACGATAGTCACATCTTTACCACTCGTGAAGACATCCAGACTGAGTTGGCTTCGCTCCTTGATTTTGTTCTGTCGGTGCTGCGGGCTTTCGGCTTTGAGGATTTCCAGGCGAAGCTCTCGACCCGACCGCTCGAGAAAGCTGTTGGCGACAACGAAATTTGGGACGAAGCCACCGCAGGGCTTCGGGCCGCGCTTGACACGCACGGTCTTGACTATGTCGTAGACGAGGGTGGCGGCGCGTTCTACGGACCGAAGATTGATGTCGATGTCACGGACGCCATCGGTCGAGCGTGGCAGCTGTCCACCATCCAACTCGACTTCAACCTGCCTGAACGCTTCGACCTGGAGTACATAGCGTCGGACGGCACTCGCAAGCGGCCGGTGATGATCCATCGAGCCCTGATGGGTTCTATCGAACGCTTCTTCGGCGTGCTCATCGAGCATTACGCCGGTGCGTTCCCCGCGTGGCTTTCGCCGATTCAGGTGCGGATGCTTCCCGTCGCCGAAGTGCATGACGACTTTGCCTACGCGGTCGCGGCTCGCCTTCGCTCCGAGGGATTTCGCGTTGACGTCGTTAGCGCTGCTGAACCGCTAGGTAAGCGTGTGCGAAACGGCAAAGTTGAGAAGCTGCCCTACATTCTGGTGGTGGGCGACGACGATGTCGCCAACGACAGCGTTGGTGTCAATAAACGCGGCGAAGGCAAGCCCGAGCGTGACGTCACTGTTGACGATTTCATTGGCCGTCTGCGCTCAGAGGTCGAGGAGAAGCGCTGATGCAAGGCCTCGATCGTGGTTGAGCACCTGTGGGCCGGTTGGCGGATGGCCTATGTGGAAACGGGTGTTGAGGAGCTCGAGGGCTCCACAGTGTTTGAGGTGATCCTTGATTCGAACCTGCCCGATGAAGAGACGTTCATCGTGTGGCGCGGTGAAGAATGTTTTGCCGTGATGAACCTCCATCCGTACACGTCTGGCCATGTGATGGTCCTGCCGAAGCGCGCCGTGGCCGAACTCGCTGATCTCACCGACAATGAGTCAGCCGAGCTATGGGAAGGCGTGCGGGCTGCAGTTGCTGCGGTCACGGCTGCATTTTCCCCCCACGGGATCAACGTTGGGGCGAACCTCGGCAGGGGAGCGGGTGCCGGTATTCCCGACCATCTCCACATTCATGTCGTGCCGCGTTGGGATGGTGACACGAACTTCATGACGACGATCGCTAACACGCGCGTCTTGCCCGAAGCGATGATCGACAGTTGGCGTCGAATCGTGGCTGCCTGGCCGTAGCCTCAGGGCATGGCTGACGACCGAGAAACCGGCGACGAACTCGATACGGCTGAAGAGCTCGTTCGGAGCGATGAACTTGCTCGGGCAGGTGACGGAAACGTGCGCGACGCACTGCCGGCGGACCTTCAACCAGGAATGGTCGAGGCCCCGTACCTCTTCCCTAACAACAGTCGGCGCAAGCTTCCTGCCGTGCTCTATACGGTGATTGGCCTCGGATGTATGGCTCTGTATGCCACCGCAGGCGATGATCCAGTACTGATCAACAAGGGCACCCTGATCGCTGGCATCGTCTTGATTGCCGTCGCTTTGTACCATTGGCAGGGCGGTTGGGATCTCTCGTTCGATGAGGAGCAGGCGCTTGGTGCTGCCACCAAGGATGTCGGCTTCCCGATCGGCCACGCTTCAGCTCAGCTGGGCTGGCGCGGTCTTCGTAGCCGCCCTACCTGGCGGATCCTGCTCTACTCCAACGAGGCCATTCCTGAGAACAGAGGTCTCGTACTCGTTGACGGTGTCGACGGCGAAATCATCGATAGATTCGTCGAGACTAATCCCGAGGACTGGTCGGCCTACACGTCCTGACGGGCGGCGCTGCTAGCCTTGGCGGGTCCCCAAACCTGGGAGTTCTCATGTTCGACGGCAACTTGCGTGCCCAAGTCGATCGCGGTCTGACCCCCATCGGCCGCAGCCTCGTCAAGACCGGCATCACACCCGACGTCATCACCGTCATCGGAATCATGATGTCCGGTGTCGCCGCCGTCACTATCGGTGCCGGCTACCTGCGCGTCGGTTTCTTGTTCCTGCTTCTCACTGCCATCCCTGATGCCCTCGATGGAGCGGTAGCGCGAGCCGCGGGCACGGGCTCCGTGCGCGGTGCGTTCTTCGACTCGGTCGCCGATCGACTCACCGACGCATTGTTGTTTGGTGGCGTTGCGTGGCACCTTGCGAGCACCGAACCTGGCCGCATCATGATGTTGCCGGTGGCGATCATGGCATTGGCCATGTTCGTTTCCTACCAGCGTGCCAAGGCCGAGTCGCTTGGTTTCGACGCCAAGGGCGGGCTCATGGAGCGGGCCGAGCGGATCATCGTGCTTGCTTTCGCCTTGCTGTTTCCCGAGCTTTTACTAGTCACGCTGTGGGTCATGTTGGTCCTTACTGCGATTACTGCGGGCCAACGCTTCGTCAAGGTGTGGCGTCAGGCATCGGTCGATCGGCCGTTACCTGTTCGTCGAGCTCGTCGCACGCCGCGTCAACGTCAGCGCGAATCGCTCTGGCGCGAGCGCATGCGCGAGCGCCGTGCCGTTCGCGACTCCTAGTCCGTGGCTTCTGCCTCCGTCTACAAGGCGGGGTCGCGCCTTGCACGATTGGCGCCCGATGCTGTCGGCGCTGGTGCAGCGCGCCTTATCGGGGCCGGGGTTGGGCCCGTGTCAGGCGACAAGGGAAAAATTGTCGCTCGCAATATCGAACGCGCACTCGGTCGTCCGTTGTCAGCAGCCGAACGGCGTCGCAAGGTGAATCAGACGTTCGAGTGGTACGCCCGCTATTACGTAGAGAGCTTCAAGCTGCCGTCGATCCCTGTGGAACAACTCGACCACGAGTTCAGCTACGAGGGCGTCGACACCATCCACGCTCACTGTGGCGAAGGCAAGGACGGAGCGATCCTCGCCCTCCCACACCTGGGGACCTGGGAATGGGCCGCGTTCTGGCTTGCCAGAGTCGCCGATGTCAAAGTCACCGCTATCGTCGAGCCGCTCGACCCGCCTGAGCTATTTGATTGGTTTGTTGGACTTCGTGAGTCCTTGGGTATGGAGATTTATCCGCTTGGCCCTGACGCTGGTCGCCAGATCATCTCGGCGCTCAAGCGTGGTCACCTCGTGTGCTTGTTGTGCGACCGAGATTTGCAGGGCACCGGGGTGCCCGTCGATTTCTTTGGCGAGCGAACGACGCTACCCGGGGGTCCCGCCACGATTGCTCTTCGCACGGGAGTGCCTCTCATTCCTGCAGCAGTCTTCTGGCGTGAACACGCCCGCCATGGTTTGGCTCGTCCTCCGCTCGTCGTCGAGCGCGAGGGCCGGTTGCGCGACGACGTTCAACGGGTCACCCAGATGATCGCCAACGAGTTCGAGCAACTGATCCGAATGGCACCAGAGCAGTGGCACCTCCTCAGCCCTAACTGGCCGAGTGACTACGAGGCGCTCGGTCTCGATCTGCCAGACCACCTGCGGGAGCTGACCTGATGCGTATCGGAATCGTGTGTCCGTACAGCCTCACCGTTCCCGGGGGCGTGCAGATGCAGGTCCTTGGTCTCGCCCGATCCCTGCGAAAGCAAGGGGAACGGGTCCGTGTGCTGGCTCCATGCGATGGCCCACCACCGGATGCTGGCGTAACGCCGCTCGGTAGCAGCCTGCCCACCGCTGCCAATGGTTCGGTTGCACCGGTGGCGCCTGACCCCGCGGCCCAGTTGCGGGTCATCCGAGCGATGCGGGACGAGGTCTTCGATGTCGTGCACCTGCACGAACCGCTCGCACCGGGCCCGACCACCACAACGCTACTCACTCGGCCGGCACCGATGATCGGCACGTTCCACGCAGCCGGCAGTTCGTTGGCCTATGAGATGATGCCGAATGTGGTGCGCTTTCTCGCCAACCGTCTCGATGATCGTTGCGCTGTGTCCGAGGACGCTCGCAAGATGGCGATCGCCGGTGTTGGAGGCTCGTACGACCTGACCTTCAACGGCGTCGAGATCGCTCGCTTCGGCAGCGGTGTGCCACATCCGACGCAGGGCCCCACAATTCTGTTCCTTGGTCGCCATGAACCTCGGAAGGGCTTGGCCGACCTGTTGGTGGCGCTCCAGGAACTCCCAGCGGATACGCGTCTGTGGGTGGCTGGCGAAGGCCCAGAGACCGATGCGCTCAAGGCCCGCTTCGCTGGAGATGCCCGAGTCGAGTGGTTGGGCACAATCGGTGAGACTGAGAAGATTTCCCGCTTGCGAGGAGCAGACGTGTTTTGCGCTCCATCGCTTCACGGCGAGTCCTTCGGAATTGTCTTATTGGAGGCCATGGCCGCCGGTACTCCGGTGGTGGCCTGCGACATCCCCGGCTACGCCAATGTCGCCCGTCACGGCAGCGACGCAGTCTTAGTGTCGCCCGGCGACACCAAGATGCTGGCGGAGGCCATTCGCAAGGTGCTGACGGAGCCCCGTCGTCGAGATGCATTGATCGAGTCTGGTCGCAAGCGAGCGGACAATTTTTCTATGGCTCGCCTGGCTTCGCTGTACCTAGAACGCTACGAGCGGTTGATGGCTCGGTCCGCTGTCCGGCCCGGGTGACGGTGACGCGGCCGTAGGGCCGCTACATTGAAAGTTTGCGGCCTCCGGTGTCGCATGGAAGGCCAACATGGTTGTCGTATTGATCATTCTCGCGCTCATGGTACTGCTGGTTATCTTTGTGATCAGCTTCTACAACAAGCTGGTCAAGCTGCGGAACCGCATTGAGAATGCATGGGCACAGATCGACGTGCAACTCAAGCGACGCTGGGATCTCATACCGAACCTCGTTGAAACGGTCAAGGGTTACGCATCGCATGAACGCGAAACCCTCGAAGCAGTCATCGCTGCTCGCAACGCTGCCACGACGGCATCTGGACCCGCCGAGCAGGCCGCAAACGAGAACATGCTGACCGGGGCTCTTCGTCAGTTGTTTGCTGTGAGCGAGGCCTACCCGGAGTTGAAGGCCAATGAGAACTTCCTTGAACTGCAGGAAGAGTTGACCGCCACGGAGGGCCGTATCGCATACGCCCGTCAGCACTACAACGACCAGGTCACGAAGTACAACACTGCTATCGAGACCTTCCCCGCCGTGGTCATTGCCGGCATGCTCGGTTTCGCCGAGCGTGAGTACTTCGAGGCCGACGATGAGTCACGCGGTAACGTCAGCGTCGAGTTCTGAGCAGCTTCGGAATCCACTGATGCCAACTGTCTCTTCCCGCGTTCTTGTTGCCATCCCCGCAGCGATCGCTTTTGTCGTTGTGCTGCTCGCTCTCGTCTTTGTCATCTCGCCCCCGCTCGCGGCGGCGGTGGCACTGGTGGTTGCTGCAGGAATCGGATGGTCGCTGTTGGCCCGTGCTCCAGGGCTTGCCCTTTCCGCCCTTGGCGCTCAGCCGCTTGAGGAAGCGCTTCATCCAAGGGTGGAAAGTCTCGTCGAGAGCATCTGTGCGAGCTTCGGTATTACCGAACCACAGCTCTACACCGTTGACACCGACGCGATCGACGCGGCTGTGGTCGGCCATGCCGACGACGCTCGGCTGGTGATCACCAGAGGTGCGCTCGAGAAGCTGGATCGTCTTGAGCTTGAGGCTGTCGTTGGTCGTGAGCTATCGCTCCTTGGCAACGGCATCCGCGCAGCCACTGCGATGGTCGCAGTGAGTAAGGCGGTTGGTCCGTTGCGATCAACCATTCAAGGTCGATTGCTCGACGGTCGTCGTCTAGCTCGAGCCGATATCGATGGCGTTCAGCTCACTCGGTACCCGCCCGCGTTGGCCAAAGCACTCGAAAAGGCTCGCGCTGGTGTAGCCGTTGATCATGATCCGATGAGCTGTCATCTCTGGATGGTCGGACCCGCTCGGGCCGGTGTTCAGCCCCTCCTGGTCGAACGGATTGATACGCTCCGAGAACTGTGATGCGGGCGGGTTGGATTTGGCGTATGAGCGCCATGGTGGGGGTCTCCGTGACGCTGGTCTCGTGCGCCGGCGGAAATGATGCTCTCGCCGAATCCGGAGCCAGCGATTACTCGCAGCCCACAGTGTTGAGTTCGACGACGACCGTCACGACGACGGTCCTTGCGGAGATCGAGGTGGGGTTGAAGGCGCCGTTCACCGGCCTTCCCTCTGACGAACACCTGCTGGACCAGCCAGCTGTCGTAGTGAAGATCGGCAACAACGATGACCGCAGTCTCGAATCTCTCATCGGAATCGACCGCGCCGATCTCGTGATCGAAGAACGCATCGAGGACCGCGCCACACGATTCGCCGCCGTCTTCCACTCGGACGTCCCGGAGGTCGTCGGCCCGATCCGGTCTGGCCGAACGACCGATATCAATATTCTGGCCAACCTCGGAACGCCGATCTTTGCGTTCTCCGGTGCCAATATTGGCGTTCTTGGTCAGTTGCGAGAGTCGGCGAGCCGAGGCGACATCGTGCTCGTGGCCAACGACGACTCTGGGATCTACCAGTTTCGTGATGCGGACTATCGAAATCCCGCCGATCTGTTTGCGTATCCCCAGTTGATTCGTGAAGATTTCGCAGCCCAAGCCGGTGCCGCCGTCGGGCCGTTCCAGTTTCGTAGCGATGGGTCACGGGATCGTTCCGGTGGCGTAGCTGAGGTAGGCGTCACCGTCGTTGGTCGCGATGTTGTGAGCTTCGTTTTCGACCCCTCTCGGGGGTACGTCCGGGTGCAGGACGATGCGGTGCACTCCACGCGTGATGGACACGACATCGTTGTGACCAACCTCATTGTGATGGAGACCGAGTATCAGCCGAGCCTGATTGATGCTCAGAGCGTTGATGCGGTGACCCTCGGCAAGGGTTTTGTCCATGTCCTGATTGGCGGCCAGCGGGTTGCCGGCATCTGGCACCGAGATGCTGTTACCGATTTGTATACATTGACCGGTGATGATGGTTCAGTAATCGAGTTGGAGCCGGGCAAGACCTGGCTCATCCTTGCCCTAGCGGACAGCTACGAGTTCGCCGTCGACGACGAAACTCAGGGACTGGTACTCGGTAACCCCGGCTAAGCTGAGGTATATGAGTGAGTCGACTGAACGCGCCACTGGCAGCCCGCTCGTCAAGCGTGGCCTTGCCGAAATGTTGAAGGGCGGCGTCATCATGGACGTCGTCAATCCTGAACAAGCGAAGATCGCGGAGGATGCTGGCGCAGTTGCCGTCATGGCGCTTGAGCGTGTGCCTTCCGATATCCGCAGGGACGGCGGCGTTTCACGCATGTCTGACCCGGAGATGATCATCGGCATCCAACAGACGGTGTCGATTCCGGTCATGGCTAAAGCTCGTATCGGCCACTTCGCTGAGGCGCAGATTCTTCAGGCGCTCGACGTCGACTACATCGACGAATCTGAGGTTCTTACGCCGGCTGATGAAGCGCACCACATCGACAAGTGGGCATTCACCGTCCCGTTCGTATGCGGCGCCACCAACCTCGGCGAAGCGCTTCGTCGCATCAGCGAAGGCGCATGCATGATCCGTTCCAAGGGTGAGGCCGGAACCGGCAATGTTGTTGAGGCCGTGCGCCACCTTCGCTCCATCATGGGTGACATCGGCAAGATCACCAAGGCTGATTCTGCTGAGCTGTTCGACTGGGCCAAGCAGTTGCAAGCCCCGCTGCCGCTCGTGCAGGAAATTGCTGAGACCGGTGAGCTACCAGTACCGATGTTCTGTGCCGGTGGTCTGTCGACGCCAGCCGATGCGTCACTTGCAATGCAGCTCGGTGCCCAGTCTGTCTTCGTCGGCTCTGGCATCTTCAAGAGCGACGAGCCTGCCAAGATGGCCACAGCTATCGTCGAAGCGGCCACCCACTACAACGACCCCGACATTCTCGTGAAGGTGTCCACCGGTCTCGGTAGCGCCATGAAGGGTCTTGAGATCGCCACGCTCGAAACGAAGCTGGCCGAACGAGGTTGGTAGCCCCAATTGTCGGCGTCCTCGCCCTTCAGGGCGCATTCGCGGCACACGCAGCAATTCTTGAACGGCTCGGCGTTTCCACGACCGAAATCCGCAAGGACGATCAGCTTGATCTTGTCGACTCGCTCGTGATGCCGGGCGGTGAATCTACGACGATGTCGATGCTGCTCGAACGTTCGGGCATGCTCGAACCGCTCAGCGCACGTATCGCCGAAGGCTTGCCAGTGTTTGGCACATGCGCCGGCATGATCCTGCTCTCATCGGAGGTCATGGACGGCCGCCCGGATCAGCGGGTGCTTGGTGCGATCGATATCACGACGCGACGAAATGGCTACGGCCGTCAAACCGAATCGTTCGAGAGCGATCTCGAGATCACGGGCCTCGATGCGCCGTTTCACGGTGTGTTTATTCGCGCACCGATCGTTGAGCGGTTGGGCGAGTCTGTATCAGTACTCGCCTCGGTGGACGATGACGCCGTACTGTGCCGACAGGCGAACGTCACCGTCGCCTCGTTTCATCCGGAGCTGGCTGACGATGATCGGCTCCACAGCATGTGGTTGAAGGAGATCTCGTGAGCGGTCATTCCAAGTGGGCGACGATCAAGCACAAGAAGGGTGCGGCCGACGCCAAGCGCGGCAAATTGTTCGCAAAACTGATCAAGCAGGTCGAAGTGGCGGCGCGTACCGGCGGCGGTGATCCCGATTCCAACCCGACGCTTCGCACCATGTTCCAGAAGGCCCGCGACAATTCGGTACCGCTCGACACGATCAAAAACGCGGTAAAGCGCGGTACTGGAGAGCTCGAGGGCGTCAATTACGAAACGATTACCTATGAGGGCTACGCGCCGGGTGGTGTCGCGTTGTTGATCGAATGTCTGACTGACAACCGCAATCGCTCATCGGGGGACGTGAGGTCAACCCTCGGCAAGAACGGCGGATCTCTCGCCGAACCTGGAGCGGTTGCGTGGCAGTTCGAACGCAAGGGCATAGTGCTCGTGCCCACCACGGTCGACGAGGACGAGTTGATGATGGTTGCGCTCGAGGCGGGCGCCGAAGACATCGTCAATGAGGGTGAAATGTGGAGAGTCACCACTGATCCCAGCGATTTGCCGACGGTCCGCGAGGCTATCGATGAGGGCGGTATCACCGTCCAGTCGGCCGATGTGGCGATGCTGCCGACGTCGACCGTTGAAATCACCGATGCCGGTCAGGTCAAACAGCTCATGAAGCTCATGGACCTACTTGACGACCTCGACGACGTTCAAGACGTCCACGGCAACATGGACGTTTCCGACGAGATCATGGACGCCATCGCCGCCGAGTAACGCACGTATGGGGACAGACCCCAAACGTGCGTTGGTTGGCCTTGGGTGCAGTCACCCAAGGGTTACTAGGGTGCACCGCTATGAGTTTGTACGCCTTCGACCCTGAATTCGATGACGTCCTTGCGATCATTGCTGCCATTGAGTCTGTGGACTGGTCGGATCCAGAAGCGATCAAGCGGTCGCGGACCGGTAGCCGCCTTTCCGTGTTGTCCGGTGCGCCGAAGGGAGATCCGATTCCGAGCGAGGATCGGATCGTTCCTGGACTTGACGGTGATCCCGACATTGGGGTGCGGGTCTACCGGCCATCGGCCTTGTTGGCGAGTCCGGTGCCGGGCATCGTCTTCATTCACGGCGGCGGATTCATGACCGGCACTGTCGACCAATCGGACGCCATGCTTGGAAACTGGGTCGAGTCGCTGGGCATTGTGGTGGTCTCTGTCGACTACCGGTTGGCGCCCGAAGATCCGTACCCGGCCGGTGTTCACGATTGCTATGCCGCACTCCAATGGCTCGCCGCCAACGTCGACGAACTCGGCGTCGACCCGGATCGAATCGCCATTGCGGGGCCATCAGCCGGTGGCGGTTTGGCTGCTGGCACGGCTCTCATGGCTCGGGATCGGGGTGGGCCAGCGTTGTGCTACCAGCTTCTTCAGATCCCCGAGGTTGACGACCGCCGCGAGACATGGTCCATGCGCACCTTCACGGACACGCCAATTTGGAACCGCCTGAGCGCCGAGTGGAGTTGGAAGCACTATCTCGGTGATCTATATGGCTCCGACGATGTGCCATATTACGCGGCGCCGTCGCGTTGTGAGGATCTCTCGGGACTGCCGCCGACCTTTGTGACGACAATGGAATTCGACCCGTTGCGTGATGAAGGGATCGACTACGCCGTCCGACTGATGCAGGCAGGAGTATCCGTTGAACTGCACTCGTTCCCCGGAACTTTTCATGGATCGGCGATGGTGCCTGGCGCGAGGATCTCGAAGCAGGACGCACGCATCACGCGTGAAGCACTCCGTAGAGCATTCGGACTGAGTTGAGAACGCTGAGTTAGACGCCGTCAGCGACACCAAGCAACCGTTGGCGCCGAATGCCTGACATCCCTCGCGAGGTCGATACCAGACCGATGAACCAGGCGATGGCGCCGATCATGATTGTGGTTGTGATCGTGCCGTAGATCGCTCCGGATGCTTGGGCGTAGCTAACTGCGATCAACGGGAGCGTAATCAGACCGGACGCTTGCTGGGCGGCAGCCGTCGATTTCACTCGACCGGAGAGCCGAAGAACGAGAGACAGTCCGATCAAGAGGAAACCGGGAAGAACCCACAGCATCAACAGCCACCATTGTTGCGTCGGGAAGAACCATCCGCCGACCTCCGGGCCGACGATGAGATTTACGATCAGGCTGTAGAGCGTGAAGCCGACCATCGTCGTCAAGTAGCCGGGAACGAGCGACGCCATGAGCTTGCCGAGGTAGATCTCTTTGGTGGCAGCAGGGGAGTGAGCGAGAAACTCTCCGGTGCCACGCTCACGTTCGCCGACCAGGGTGGCGGCGCCAACCGCAGTCGAGATCGTCAGCGGCACCACGACGGCCATGGGAGCAAACAAGAAGACGGCCAGTGCGTACGAGGTGCGGCCTTGGGGCGTGTCGCCCTTGATCTGGGCCTGGGCCTTGGCGGGAAGAACCTCCAGTGTGTCGGCGATGTTTTGCACGGCATCAACATCACCGAGTGACGCGATCGAAAACAAGAGCACAAGCGGCACCACCACGAAGAAGATGCTGCCGAGGATGCTCATCGGCATCCAGAAGTCTTTGGCGAGAACGAGTTGTCTAATGTCGGTTCGAGCGACCGTGAACGTGCGATGCCAACTCACCGTGCCATCTCCTTAGGCATGGACTCACCGAGGTCGTGGGCATCACGCCGCACGGCGAAGTAGAGATCCTCAAGCGTTGGCTCGTGGGGTACGACTCGTGTGACGCGAGCACCGGCGTGCACGATTGCCGAGACAACATCGGGAGTGACCGATGGATCATCAAGGATGACGCGAACGCCTCGGTTCATTGGTTCTGCGCTACGGACGCCGGCAATGATGCTGAGATCCCCGAGTATTGACGGGTCATCATCGATCGAGATGTCAACCGAATCTTCCGGCCAGAAGGTACGGGTGAGATCACCGGGCTGGCCGGATACAAGGTCGGTGCCGCCGTCGAGCATGATCACATGGTCAGCCAATCCTTCGGCTTCGACGAGATGATGGGTACACATGACGATGGTGTGGCCGTCGGCCGTCATCTCACGAATAAGTTTGAGCACTGCTTGCGCCGATTCGGGATCGAGTCCCGAGGTCGGTTCGTCAAAGAGTAGGAGTTGAGGCTCGTGGAGAACAGAGCGGGCCAAGGCCAGCCGAGTCTTCATACCGGTGGAGTAGCCGCCGACCTGGACGTCGAGGGACTGTTCGATTCCGAACCGTTCGGCAGATACACGGATGCGATCCTTCATGATTCGTCGTTCGACACTATGTAGCTCCGCAGCGTAAATCAGGTTGTCCCATCCAGTCAGGCGGTCGTAGAGGGCTGGCCTGGCCGACACGACACCGCACTGGCTTCGAACTTCCTCGCCATCACGTTCGGGATCGAGCCCAAGAGTGCGAACACTGCCACTGTCGGCCGACATGGCTCCGGTAATGCACCGAATGGCGGTTGTCTTCCCAGCGCCGTTGGGACCGAGTAGTACGGTGATCTTCCCATTGGGAGCGACCACCTCGAGATCGGTCAGCGCTGGAGTGTCATTGAAAGACTTGTGGACTCCTTGAAGAGCCACAGCAGGGGTATGAGCGACAGTGTTCACACCTCATACATCGGCTGGCACCACCCGATCTTGATGTCGGACTAGAGTCGTACATGTGTTCGTCTTAGGTATCGACCCCGGGCTTTCCCGGTGCGGCTACGGCTGTTTGGAGCACGGACGCAAGCCTCGTGCCGTCGCTGCGGGTGTTATCCGGACCGACCCCAAACTTGACCGCCCGATTCGTCTGGCGGAGCTCCAACGAGAGCTCCGCGATCTGATCGCCGAGCTGAAACCAGATGTTGTCGCGGTGGAGCGAGTGCTCTTCCAGACCAATGTGTCTACGGCCATGGGTGTCGGCATGGCCAGCGGTCTGGCGATGGCCGAAGCCGCCAGCGTCGGCTGCGATGTGGTCGAATACTCGCCCAACGAGATCAAGCACGCGGTTGCGGGCTGGGGCGGAGCTGGCAAGGACGAGGTTGGCGCCATGGTCCAGACGCTGCTGGGGCTTCCGAAGCGGCTGTCGCCGGCTGATGCCGCGGATGCAGTTGCCGTCGCCCTGTGTCATCTTGCCCGTGTACCGTCGCGACGCACGTCTGCATCCATGAAACGAGTCGGAGGAATGGTCGGATGATCGGATCGCTGCGAGGTCGGCTACTCGACCGCGGCCATGACGGAGAGCTACTGATCGAGGTGGCGGGGATCGGCCACCGCGTGCAGGTCACGCCATCCACGTCGGTCACGATCGGTGAGCTCGATGACGAGGTCTTCGTTCACACGCATCACGCGGTTCGAGAAGACAGCGAGACGCTTTATGGCTTCGCCACGATCGCTGAACGGCGTGTTTTCGAGTCCCTCATCAGCGCTCATGGGGTAGGCCCGGCACTCGGTCTTGCCATCTTGTCTGTGCACGGTCCCGATGCGCTGCGCATAGCAGTCGCCAACGATGACGTCGCTGCGCTCTGTCTCGTTCCCGGCGTCGGCAAGAAGACCGCTGCTCGACTGGTCATGGAGCTGAAGTCGAAGCTCGACCTTCCTGATTCCGACGTCGTGGTTTTGACCGACGGATCGCCCGCAGCAGTCGCTGGTGGCGCACGCGCTGACGTGCGCTCGGCCCTAGAGGGCCTCGGCTATGCGGCTGACGAGATTCATGCCGTGCTGGTTGATTTGCCTGCTGGTGGCGAAACATCTGACCTTCTAAGGGACGCCCTGCGTCGTCTGGCATCGGGCATCTGATGGCACGCGAAGAACTCCTGTCCCCGGCTGAAGAGCCAGAAGACATCATCGAGGAACCAGGTTTACGGCCTCGCACGCTGGCTGAATTTGTCGGACAGGCCGAGTTGAAAGGCCACCTCGGTGTGATGCTGGGTGCTGCCGCCCGCCGCAATGAAGCCTCTGATCACCTCTTGTTCGCTGGTCCTCCTGGTCTCGGCAAGACCACGCTGGCCAATATCATCGCTTCGGAGATGGGTTCGAACCTCAACGTCACCTCGGGCCCAGCGCTTGAGCGGGCGGGCGATCTCGCTTCGATTCTGTCGAAGCTTGAAGAGGGTGACGTCCTCTTTATCGACGAGATCCACCGTCTGCCTCGTCCTGTTGAAGAAGTGCTCTATCCCGCCATGGAAGACTTTCGGATCGATGTCGTGCTCGGCAAGGGGCCGGCCGCTCGTTCAATCCCATTGGACCTCGCCCGGTTCACATTGGTCGGCGCCACGACCCGCACCGGGCTGATCACCGGCCCGCTTCGTGATCGTTTCGGCTTGGTTGCTCGCCTCGACTACTACGAGGTCGATGACCTCCTGTCGATCGCTATGCGAGCCGCTCGAATCCTTCACGTTGACATCGATGAAGGCGGCGCGTGGGAGATTGCCCGTCGATCGCGAGGCACGCCTCGTATCGCCAACCGACTGCTGCGCCAGGTCCGTGACTACGCCGAAGTTGAGCGTGACGGACATGTCGATGCTGAGGTCGCTTCTGACGGTCTGGCTTTTTTCGGCGTCGACGAACTCGGCCTCGACAAGGCCAGCCGCGCCGTATTGGATTCCGTTTGCCGTCGCTTCGGCGGGGGCCCGGTCGGTTTGTCAACGCTTGCCATCTCGGTGAGTGAGCCGACGGAAACGGTCGAAGATGTCTACGAGCCGTACCTGATCCAGCAGGGTCTGCTGATGCGCACCCCGCGGGGCCGCGTCGCTACCCCGGCTGCCTACCAGCACCTCGGGATGTCGCCGCCACCGGCGGTCGACACTGCGCCGCAGTCCGGCTTGTTCGACGGCTGACCTCGGGAACCTTGCGGGCCTCTGCAGGGTCTAGCCTCCCCATCGATGGATCGACCCGAGACCCTCGCTGATATTCGATACGAGTTGCCGCCATCGGCGATCGCCCAGACGCCGATCGAGCCGCGTGATTCCGCTCGGCTTCTCGTCGACTGCAAAGACAGCGTTGAACACCGCATCGTGGCCGATCTCCCTGAACTGCTGGAGCCGGGTGACTTGGTTGTGGTCAACGATACCCGTGTCCTGCCGGCGCGGATCCCGGCTCGGCGGCCAACAGGTGGAGGAGCCGAGATCCTTCTTCTTGAAAACCGTGGCGACGAAGGCTGGGAAGCACTCGCCCGTCCGAGCCGGAAGCTTGCTCCCGGCATGAAACTGACGACCGGCGACCTCCGCATCGAGATGGGCGAGAATCTCGGCGACGGACGACGACTGGTTGTCCTCGATACAGGCGATCGCCCACTCCTCGAGGTCCTCGAGGAGGTGGGTCTGCCACCGTTGCCGCCGTATATCGAGAAGCAGATCGACAATTCAGATCGCTATCAGACCGTCTACGCTGATCGCCCGCTGTCGGCTGCTGCACCAACCGCTGGCTTGCATTTCACCGATGAAGTCTTCGCGAAACTGGCCGAACGGGGCATCAATGTGGCGACGGTGGAACTTGCGGTCGGCCTCGACACGTTTCGTCCTGTGATGGTGCACCGCCTCGACGACCACGTCATGCACACGGAGTGGTATCACGTCCCCGCTGCGACGCAATCTGCGGTCGGGAAGGCCGGTCGTGTGGTCGCAGTTGGTACCACCGCAGTGAGAGCGCTCGAATCATGGGCAGTGACGGGCAATCCGGAAGGTCGAAGCAACCTCTTCATCCGTCGCCCGTTCAACTGGCAGGTCGTCGATGTCCTGCTGACGAACTTCCATCTCCCCGAATCCACTCTACTCTGCCTCGTTGACGCGTTTGTCGGCCCCCGCTGGCGTGACCTCTATGACATTGCCCTCGACGATGACTATCGCTTCCTCAGCTTCGGTGACGCAATGCTCCTTGGGGTTGACGGGGACAGGATCGTTTCGTGAGGCCCTGCCGCAGGCTGCGCCAGGTTCGCTCGCCGGCGCCGACTTTGAGTCCGGCAGCATCCGATGCGGCGAAGCTCGCGTTGGGGTCGACACAGACCCGCCACTACAGCTTTCGCCAGACCGATACGTGCGATCGCGACTTGTCAGTGAACACAGAGCGGTCCCAATCGGCCCATCTATCTTCGAGCGTCATCCCGGCCAGCTCAGCCATCAGTTCGAGTTCGGATGGCCAGACGTAGCGAAAAGCCAAGGAACTGCGTCGAGCCTGGCTGCCGTTGATGTGGTAGTGGTGCGAGATTGAGATCTGATTCACACGGTCCACGTACTCGTCGAAGCCGAGGTGGTTTGCTGACACGTCAAAGGGTGCGACGGTTTCGCCGAAAGGTAGTCGGTGACGCTGCGGCAACCCGTTCTCGATGACGAAACACCCGCTCGGTGCAAGATGAGCTGCAGCATTGCGAAAGCAAGCGGCCTGCTGCCGCTGCGTTCGGAGATTCGTGATGGTGTTGTAGACGAGGTACACGACGGCGGCGTCTTCGCACACGCGAGTCTTGGTCATGTCGCCCACCGTCAGCGAAACAAGGTTCGCTTCGTCTTTTTTCTGCAGTTCCGCCAGCATCGGTTCCGAGAAATCAATGCCATGGACTCGGATCCCCGTCTTAGCGAGAGGTAGCGCCAAGCGTCCAGTGCCCACTGCAAACTCGACCACGGCTCCGCACCCGGCGAGATCGGACAGAATGCCGACGGCTGCGCCGACCGCATCCAGACCAAAAAGCTCGTGAGTCGGGTCGTCGTAGGCGGCTGCGAACACAGGATTGAGGTGTGGGTCAGGTAGCGCGAGATAGTCAGGCTGAGACATGATGAGATTCTCGCACCGGCCACGCTGGCCTGCGATGCACTGCGCTTGCTCGCTCAATCACGACCAACGGGAGCGCTCAAGCACCTCCAGTTGGGCACACCAGGCGGCTGTACCGACGGCGAGGCGCGTCATCTTCCCCTCCGAGTTGATGGAGCAACCGGCTGCCGAGGCCAGCGCCTAGCCTGCACCCCATGAAGGCTCTCTTTACCGAAACCGCTCGTGATGGCGGTGCACGCTGCGGGGTTGTGACAACCCCGCGCGGAGAGTTCACGACGCCTCGATTCATGCCGGTCGGCACCCGCGGCGCTATTCGGCATCTTGCCTCCAGCGACATGGAGGACCTGGGCGCTCAAGTAATCCTCGCCAATACGTACCACCTGATGCTGCGGCCGGGTGCTGACGTGATCGAGAAGCTCGGTCACATCCACGGCTTCGCCGACTGGAATGGCCATGTACTCACCGACAGCGGCGGGTACCAGATCTTCTCACTCGCGCCTCAGATTACTGACGAGGGTGCAACCTTCAAGTCCACATATGACGGCACCACCCACCTGCTGACGCCCGAGCGGGCGGTTGAGGTTCAGGCCCAGATCGGCGCCGACATCCAGATGGTGCTCGATGTGTGCCCGTCGTCAGTCGCTGATCGCTCGGTCCTGCGCGCGGCGATTGATCGCACTGCGTTGTGGGCCGGTCGGGGTCGTCAGACGTTTCTCGAGCATCCTGACGCTGCTGGCCGCCAGTGCCAGTTCGGCATCGTGCAGGGCGGTACCGATGAAGCGCTGCGGGTCGAGTCCGCCCGTCGAACCATTGAGGTCGGCTTCGACGGCTACGCGATTGGTGGCCTCTCCGTAGGGGAGAACCGCGACGAGATGCTGTACGGCCTCGACGCATGCATGGATCTCCTGCCACTTGATCAGCCCCGGTACTTTATGGGGCTCGGCGATCCGATCGGCATTGTGGAGAGCGTCGCTCGAGGTGTCGACATGTTCGATTGTGTGTTGCCCACTCGTCTCGCCCGCCACGGCACGATCCTCACCGACGCCGGCCGCTACAACTTGACCCGCTCCGAGTTCCGCACATCCGATGAACCGCTTGATCCGGATTGGCCGGGATCACCGGCCGCTCGCTGGTCCAAGGGTTATCTCCGCCACCTTCTTCAGACCAAAGAACCGACCGCGGCTCGCATCATTACGTTGCACAACGTGGCTTGGCTGCTCCGCTTTATGGACCAGATGGCCGATGCCATCAGCGAAGGAACTTTCGACTCCTTTCGTATGGGGGTTCATGAGGTCTGGTCGGGCCGGTAGCCTCATCCTCGGTTCAAACCCCACCGCAGAACGGCCGTCCCATGCAGGTTGTAATCCTATTCGTGATGCTCGGAGCGCTTTATGCGTTCATGATCGTTCCTCAACAGCGCAAGATGAAAGCCCACCAGGCGCTGTTGCGTTCCCTCGAGGAGGGTGACTTGGTGGTCACATCGTCCGGCATTTTCGGTGCCATTGCTGAAGTTGAAGACGATGTTGTCTGGCTCGAAGTTGCACCAGAGGTCGAACTCAAGATCATGAAGTCTTCGGTCACCGAGAAGGTTGCAGATTTCGACACCGATGATGATGACGAGAACGACGTCGACGATGAGACTGATGACGAATTCATCGAAATCGAAGACGAGTCCTGAACAACCTGATGCGTCGTCAAGTCACCTACGTCGTACTGATCATTCTGCTGTCGGTTGGCGGAATCATCTACACCCTTGCCGCTGGCAACGAGCCGTTCCTCGGCCTTGACCTGCAGGGCGGCGCCAGCGTTGTCCTTGAACCGGCCGAACCCGCAGACGGCACTGAGATCGACGAGGACACCCTTGACCAGGCTGTAGAAATCATCCGCAACCGTGTTGATGGTCTTGGTGTTCGTGAACCTGAGGTCACCCGGCAAGGCGCCACGATCCTTGTTCAGATTCCTGGCGTCGAGGACGAGGCTCGCGCCATCGATCTCGTAGGCCAGACCGCAGAACTTCGCTTTCGCCCGGTTCTTGCCGACGGCATGCTCGGGGTGCCCTTCTCAGAGTCCGCTCTTGCCTCGTGCCCCAACGCAAGCGAACTGCTCGCCGCCGCTCCAACTCCTGATGCTGCGGCTGACGAGTGCATGATCGGGTCGGACAAGCGGAATGATGCGGTCGCCTACCTCCTCGGCCCGGCACCTGAGTTGCTTCAGCAAGACGGCGACGGTGTCGATCGTCTCAACGGCGAGTCGCTCGAAACTGCGGCAGCGCTTTTCCAAGTGCCTGAGTGGATTGTGAGCATCACGTTCCGTCCCGGCTCGCCAGGTATCGACGACTTCAACAACCTCGCCAGCATGTGTGCATCCGGTTCTCCGGGATGCCCACCCACGGGAATCGATCGAAGCTCTGGCCGAGGTGTCGGACGCCTTGCGATTGAGATCGATGGTGTCGTTGAGAGTGCACCCAACGTCGCCGTAGCTAACTTCAGTCGTGATGGGATCGTGATCTCCGGTGGCAACATGCAAGAGGAGGAGGCGAAAGATCTCGCCTTAGTGCTTCGCTTCGGGGCTCTTCCGCTCGAACTCATCCCACAGGAGAGTCGCATCGTCTCGTCCACACTCGGTGAGGATGCGCTCGATTCAGGTGTTATCGCCGCCATCATCGGCGTCGGCATGGTGTCGATTTACCTGATTGCCTATTACCGACTACTCGGCGTTGTCGCCATCTTGAGCCTTGTCATCTCCGGTTCGTTGTTGTGGACGATAATTGCGTGGCTTGGGGAGACCCAAGGCTTGGCACTCACGCTGGCCGGGGTGACCGGTTTGATCGTGTCGATCGGCGTCTCAGTTGATTCCAACGTTGTCTACTTCGAACACTTGAAGGAAGACGTCCGCAACGACCGAAGTCTTCGGTCCGCCGTCGAGCGGGCGTTCCCGATTGCTTACTCCACGATCGTGAAGGCCAACGTGGCGAGCCTTATCGCCGCAGCTGTTCTCTACTTCCTCACGGTTGGTCAGGTGAAGGGCTTCGCCTTGTTCCTCGGCCTCGCCACGGTCCTTGACCTCGTGGCCACATACTTCTTCATGGGTCCGGCGATCCGCATCTTGGCAGCGCGGGACGGGGTAGAGGAGAAGCCATCGCGTTTCGGAATCCCGAGCCCGGCTGAGGTGTCGTCATGAAAACGCTTCGCATGCTCTACCGAGGTGAACACCACTTCGATTTCCCGCTTATGTGGCGCAAGGCCCTTTGGGGATCAGGAGCACTTGTCCTGCTCAGCGTTGGTGTGCTGTTAGTTGCCGGGCTGAACCTCGGCATCGAGTTCGAAGGCGGAACCTCGTGGGAGGTCAATGCTCCCGGCCAGTCGGTCGCTGAGGCGCGGGATGCGCTATCAGGGACAGGCGCTGCGGCAGGCAAGATCCAGACTGTTGGCAGTTCAGCAATTCGTGTTCGCGCCGATCTCGACGATCCGGCATCTGTGAGTGAAGTCACCGTGGCGCTCCGCGACTTCGCCGGCGTTCAAGCGGGTGATGTCAGCGTCACAACGGTCGGCCCCTCCTGGGGTGATCAGATCACCGGCAAAGCTCGCAACGCACTGATCTGGTTCTTTATCATCATCGCGTTCTACATCGCTATCCGTCTGGAATGGAAGATGGCCGTGGGTGCATTGGTGGCGGTGGCTCACGACATCTTGATCTCGGTTGGCGTCTACGCAATCTTCCAGTTTGAGGTCACACCAGCGACGGTGATCGCGTTCTTGACGATCATGGGCTACTCGCTCTACGACACGATCGTCGTCTACGACAAGGTCCGTGAGGTGGCCGGACGTCTCAGCGTCACCGGCCGCTACACATACACCGAGATGATGAATCAGTCGCTCAACCAGGTGTTGATGCGTTCGATCAACACATCGATCACGTCGGTTTTGCCGGTGCTGTCGATGCTGGTGATCGGTTCGTTCTTCCTTGGAGCGCTCACCCTTCAAGAGTTCGCCATAGCGCTGCTTATTGGCATTGTCGTCGGCACCTACTCGTCGATCTTCGTGGCATCTTCACTGGTCGCGTTCATGAAGGAACGCGAAGCCGACCATGCCGCAGTCGCTAAGAAGGTCATAACTCGTGCCGGTGGCGACGTTGGTACACGTGTAGTTACGAAGCAAGATGCCGCTCTTGGCGGCACTACAGCTAATCCAAAGCGAGCGACCGCTGATCGGCCAACTGCGGCCGGCGTTCCTCCTCGGCCGAGGAAGAAAAAGAAGAAGTAGCAATAGCGATACGGTTAGAACATGGCAGAGTCCGCCGTTGACACTATTCAGGGTTTGATCCGCGACATCCCGGACTTTCCCAAGCCTGGGATTGTGTTCAAGGACATAACGCCTTTGCTTGGCGATGCCATGGGTCTTGCTGTCACTGTTGACGCAATCGCGTCGCCGTGGACGGATATGGGAGTGGAAGCTGTCGTGGGCATTGAGGCTCGCGGTTTCATCCTTGGTGCACCCGTTGCTCGAGCTCTCGGGGCAGGATTCGTGCCAATGCGCAAGGCTGGCAAGCTTCCTGCGGCAACTACCTCGGCTACGTATGGCCTGGAGTACGGCGTCGACACGATCGAGATGCATCTTGATGCGATACGTTCAGGTGCCCGCACCTTGGTCATCGATGACGTGCTCGCAACCGGTGGCACGGCAGCTGCGGCTGCGACTCTTGTCGGCAACGTGGGTGGCCATCTACTCGGCTTTGGTTTCTTGATCGAGTTGTGCTTCCTCAATGGTCGTCAAAACATCGACCAACACCGTATTGAGGCTGTCATGGCGGTGGAGGGCTGATGGCCACAGTCACCCGCGTTCTTCCTTGGCGGCGAGCGGCCAGCCGTCCGGCTTCCGCCGAGATTGCTCATTTGCTTGATGTGTACACCTCGCACCATCCCAAGGCCTCGATCGATCTCATCGAGCGGGCGTTCAAGCTCGCCAACACTGCGCACAAGGGACAGAACCGCAAGTCGGGAGAGCCCTACATCCGTCACCCAGTGGCCGTAGCAACGATCGTGGCTAAACAAGGACTCGATGACATCGCTGTTGCCGCAGCGTTGCTGCATGACGCGGTGGAGGACACCGGCGTTGAGATAGATCAGCTTGAGCAGGAGTTCGGCGCCGAACTCGCTCGCATCGTCGACGGGGTCACCAAGCTTGAGCGAGTCAAGTACGACTCGAAGGAGCAGCAACAGGCCGCCACAATGCGAAAGATGATCGTGGCGATCGCCCAGGACATCCGAGTTCTGATCATCAAACTCGCCGATCGTCTTCACAATCTCCGCACCATCGCAGCGATGCCGCAACACAAGCAGGAGCGAGTGGCACGCGAGACGCTCGACGTCTATGCCCCTCTTGCCCATCGATTAGGTATGCAGGATCTGAAAGTCCAGCTCGAAGACCTGTCGTTCGCCGCTCTGCACAGCCGTCGCTACGCCGAGATCGATCAGATGATCCAGCAGCGAGCACCAGAGCGCGATCTGTACCTCATGCAGGTGATCGGCGATGTTCAGGCCCGTCTCGCTGAGCTGGGAATTGTCGCTCATGTCGATGGACGGCCGAAGCACCTGTGGTCGATCTACGAGAAAATGGTGGTGAAGGGCCGGTCCTTTGATGAGATCTTCGATCTCATCGCCATTCGTGTGATTGTGGACTCGGTGCGTGACTGCTATGGCGCCCTCGGTTCGATCCACGCCACGTGGCGGCCGGTACAGGGACGGTTCAAGGACTACATCGCGATGCCTAAGTTCAATCTCTATCAGTCGTTGCACACGACGGTGGTTGGTCCCCAGGGCAAGTCGCTTGAAGTGCAGTTGCGAACAAAGGAGATGCACGCCCGCGCTGAGTTCGGCGTCGCCGCGCACTGGGATTATAAGGAAGACGGTGGCGGTGGGGACCTTGCATGGCTGAACCGCATCGTCGAATGGCAGCAAGAAACCTCCGATCCGTCGGAGTTCATGTCCAATCTGAAATTCGACCTCGACCAGGACGAGGTGTTTGTCTTCACCCCGAAGGGCAGGGTTGTTGAGTTGCCCGTTGGAGCCACGACAATCGACTTCGCCTACACGATCCATACCGATGTTGGCCATGCCTGCATTGGATCCAAGGTCAACGGTCGTCTCGTGCCGCTTGATACACGTCTTGAGTCTGGCGACATGGTCGAGGTCTTTACCTCGAAGGTGGAGGGCGCTGGCCCATCGCGTGACTGGTTGAAGTTTGTCGCTAGCCGCCGGGCGGCTAACAAAATCAAGCAGTGGTACACGCGAGAACGGCGCGAGGATTCCATTGAGCACGGGCGGGACGATCTGATCCAGGCGATGCGCCGTGAGGGTTTGCCGGCCCGTCGCGTGCTGAAGGAACCGGCGTTTGGCGATGCTATGAAGCAGCTAAATTATGTCGATGAGGAATCCTTGTTCGCTGCCATCGGTGAGGGCCATGTAGCAGCGGCATCGGTCGCCGACCGCATTGCCGCTGAGCTCAAAGGCGACGACGAGCACCCTGTCGAAGCCGACCGGTTGCCATCGACGGTGACGCGTCGAACTGGCGCACCGCGCCGTCCGACGCACGGAGCTGGCGTTCACGTCGAAGGCCTTGACGACATCATGGTCCGCCTGTCGCGGTGTTGCTCGCCGGTGCCGCCGGACGAGATCATCGGTTTCGTCACCCGTGGTCGCGGCGTTTCGGTTCATCGCGACGACTGTCTCAATGCCAGCGACTTGTCCGAAGGCCAGCCCGACCGACTCATCGAGGTGGAGTGGGACTCGGAGCACTCGGGTCGGTTCTCTACCTCGGTTGAGATCAGTGCGCTCGACCGCAAGGGCCTGCTGGTCGACGTTGCCACGGTCTTCAGTGACCACGGCCTCAGTGTCCATGGCGTCTCCAGTCACACCGGTGACAACGCGATCGCCAAGATGCTGTTCGACTTCGAACTCGCCGATGTGAGCCAACTCGACTCGCTCTTGTCGTCGGTACTCAGCATCGAAGCCGTGTACGACGCTTATCGCGTCCTACCCGGAGTCGCCAGCGGCAGCTAACTCACATGGGGGCAGTCTCCGGTGTGCACCAGTGGCGAGCAAAGCACGAATAGGGTCTGTCCCCAGACGTGCTTTATCAAATCCGCCTTCGGGACCAATCGAGAGCGGTAGCCTTGACAGTTGTGGCTGAGCCGACATTCAAGGCCCCCAAGGGCACGAGCGACATCCTCCCACCGGAGTCTGGGCGCCGTCGCGCCCTGATCGACGCGTTCGCTGCTCAGGCCGGACTCGGTGGTTTCGGCGAGGTTATGTCGCCGATCTTTGAAGACATCGGCGTCTTCAAGCGGCTTGGCGAATCCACTGACGTGGTCACGAAGGAAATGTTCGACTTCTTCGACAAGGGCGACCCACCGCAGCACCTTGCGTTGCGCCCAGAACTGACTGCCAGCGTTTGCCGCGCCTACGCCGAGCACCGGCCGGTTCCGCCGTGGAAGGTCTGGTACGAGGGCCCACAGTTCCGCTACGAGCAGCCTCAGGCCGGCCGCTATCGGCAGTTCTCTCAAGTTGGAGTCGAGACTCTTGGCACCGATGACCCGCAAGCGGACGTCGATGTGATCGCGTTGGCCTGGCGGTTCTACGAGAGTCTCGGTCTTCGACAGGTCAGCCTGCTCCTCAACAGCCTCGGCGACTCGTCGTGCCGTCCCGCGTACATAGATGCCTTACGCGGCTATCTCGAATCCAGCGCCGCGAACCTGAGTGATCAGAGCCGGGTCACGCTTGAGCGCAACCCGCTTCGTGTGCTCGACTCGAAGCGACCTGAAGACCAAGCCGTCATCGATGCGGCACCCCTGATGGTCGACTATCTGAGCGATGACACCGCTGAACATTTCGCTGCGGTGCGCTCCGGACTCGATGCGCTTGGGATCCCGTATGGGATTTCGCCGAGACTCGTGCGCGGGCTCGACTACTACACCCGCACCACCTTCGAGTTCGCCGCTGACGCGCTTGCCACTGCCCAAAACGCAGTCGGTGGTGGGGGCCGCTATGACGGACTTGTCGAGAACCTTGGCGGTCCCGCCACTCCCGGCATCGGTTTCGCGCTCGGCGTCGATCGGATCTTGTTGGCCTGCGATGCGGAAGACGTCTTCCCCATGCCATCCTCCACCGTGAGCGTGTTCGTGGTTGACGTCACCGGCGGAAGCCACGCCCTCGGCGTTTGCAACGAACTACGTGATGCCGGTATCGGTGCCGATCGTAGCTATGGCGGCCGCTCCATGAAGGCTCAGATGAAGGTCGCCGATCGGTCTGGTGCACCCTTCGCTGCCATCATCGGTGAGGATGAAGTCGCCGCTGGTGAAGTCACGCTCCGCGATTTGCGTGGCGATACCGGCCAGCACCGCGTTGCGCTCGACACGCTCGTGTATGAAGTCAACCAACTACTCGCGATCTAGCCGCAATACCCCCAAACGAACTCTCCCCAGGAATCAGGAATCACGATGGATCTCACCACCTCCATGCGCACCGACATGTGCGGCCAACTCACCGCTGCCGACGCCGGTCGCACCGTCAGCGTTTGCGGTTGGGTTGCTACCCGCCGCGAGCATGGCGAAAATCTCGCCTTCATCGACTTGCGTGACCGCACGGGCATCGTCCAGTGCGTGGTCAACCGCAGCCATGACCTTCGCAGCGAGTATGTCACCAAGATGACTGGCGAAGTTCGCCTGCGCCCTGCCGATACCGCCAATATGGGACTCCCGACCGGTGAGATCGAGATCGAGATCTCCGACATCGAAATTCTGGCTATGGCAGAGCCACCGCCATTCCCACTCGACGAACGCACCGACGTTGATGAGACAATCCGTCTGCGTCATCGCTATGTCGATCTGCGAAAAAACCGCATGCAGACCAACCTACGGACGCGCTCCATCGTCAACAGCGCTATTCGGCGTGGGATGGAAGACCAAGGCTTCGTCGAGATTGAGACGCCCATGTTGATCGCGTCGACGCCTGAGGGTGCCCGCGACTTTGTCGTGCCCTCGCGTAAGGACCCGGGTGCGTTCTACGCCCTGCCCCAGTCACCCCAGCTCTTCAAGCAGTTGTGCATGGTGGGTGGCATCGATCGCTACTACCAGATCGCTCGTTGTCTCCGAGATGAGGACCTTCGCGCCGACCGTCAGTTCGAGTTCATGCAACTCGACGCCGAGATGAGTTTCGTCGACCAAGAAGACGTCTTCGCCGTGATCTCTCATACCGTCGCCTCTACGACCGAAGCCGTGACAGGTGAGCGCCCCACCGAGTTCCCCCGCATCACCTGGCTTGAGGCGCAAGAGCGATTTGGTAGCGACAAGCCCGACACCCGCTTCGGCATGGAGCTCGTCGAGCTGACCGCCATCTTCGAGGGCACCGAAGCCCGCGTGTTTCAGGCTCCGTGCATCAAGGGCATTTGCATGGAAGGCGGAATGGAAGCGCTGTCCCGCAATCAGATCGATGCCCTTGTCGAAACCTGCCAGCGCTGGGGGGCCAAGGGCCTCGCCTGGATGAAGGTCATCGACGGTGAATCGGGACCAACACTCGATGCTGGTGTCGCGAAGTTCCTGTCGAACGACGAGTCAAGCCAGGTCGTTGCTGCGCTCAAGGCACAACCCGGTGACATGGTGTTCCTGGTCGCTGACGAGCGTCGTCTCGTTCGACACGTCCTCGGCCTGCTTCGTCTCGAACTCGGTCGTCCACCCGTCAACGAGGGCGGCCTCAACTTCGTGTGGGTCGTGGATTTCCCACTCTTTGAGTCAATCAACGAGAACGGCAAGCCGGTGCCATCCCACCACCCGTTCACCATGCCCCATGAAGACGACTGGGCCCTCCTCGACGAAGGAGGAGACGCTCTGCTCGACGTGCGGTCCCAGGCCTACGACCTCGTTCTCAACGGTTGGGAACTCGGCTCCGGTTCGATCCGAATTAACCGACCAGACATTCAGAACAGAATCTTTGAGCTACTGGGGATCGGTGAAGAGGAGCGCAACGCCAAATTCGGCTTCCTGCTTGACGCCTTCCGCTTCGGCGCCCCTCCCCACGGAGGGTTCGCGTTTGGCATCGACCGCATCACTGCGCTGCTGGTCGGCGAGACCAACATTCGTGAGGTCATCGCCTTCCCGAAGACGCAGTCCGGTAGCGATCCGCTGACCAACGCTCCGTCGGCAATCGACGCCGCGCATCTGGCAGAACTTGGCCTCGGAGTTCTTCCTCCGAGGACCTAAAAAAGGCGATTCACCAGTTGGTGCGCCTTAACGAAGGCGCATCTGCACAATGACTGAGGACTCTGGCAGCGCCACAAGGCCAGAGCCGACGCACATTCGTGCCCGCTCCAGATCGCGGTGGATTCGAATCTGAAGCTCCGCGTCTTCCTTGATGGCGTGAACCGTCTCGTCATCAACGGTCTCGACAGAAAACCCGAGTCGTTCAACCTCGGCGGTGAGTCCGCGCGCGATTGTCTCGGAAGGATTCTCGGAGCTTGAGAACAACATGTTGCGTGGATCGACTCGATCGCTGATGACAGGCATAAGCCCATTCGGGAGGGCAATCCCTTCGAGCGCTTCGGCGAGCGTTGTCAGGCGGCCGGTGAGAGGCTGAGCAACGGGAGCATCGTGATCTAGTTCGCTGGGCCCTTCCTCCACCGATGTCGCTGAGTCGGGACCCCGCAGCAGTTTGGCTTCAAACGACTCCTTGGGGTCGATCTCCGTCGTCGCACGAGAGGACGACTTCAGCGTGCCTCTCGTGATCACCCGCCGGAGGAGGACCACGATCGAGGTTGCACACCAACACCAGAAGAAAATAGCAAAGAGATCTCGCACCTTGGTCCTATCGGCACGAGAGACCCGCAAGCTAAGGGAACAGGGTTAAGGTCCGGCCGTGGCCGACGACTTGTTCACTGCTGCCGCCGAACAACGGCTGCAAACTCGCTCACCGCTAGCTGCCCGGTTGCGGCCCCGAAATTTGGACGATGTTGTGGGTCAACGCCACCTGCTCGCCCCTGGCCAGCCGTTGCGTTCGTTGATCGAATCGGACCGCTTGTCGTCGGTGATCTTTTGGGGCCCGCCAGGTACCGGCAAAACCTCTCTGGCCCGGCTTGTCGCTCATACGACCGAGAAGGTCTTCGAAGAGCTTTCGGCAGTGACCGCGTCGGTGAAGGATGTGCGGGAGATAATCGCCAGCTCACGCCAGCGCCTCGGTGAGCGCGGAACCGGCACGATCCTCTTCCTTGACGAGGTTCATCGATTCAACAAGGCGCAGCAGGACACTCTCCTTCCTGCAGTGGAGGAAGGACTGATTGTGCTGATTGGTGCCACCACGGAAAACCCTCACTTTGAGGTCAACCCGCCACTCATGTCTCGGTCAACGCTCTTTCGACTCCACGCGTTGGACGATGTAGACGTCGCCGAACTCGTTCGGCGGGGACTCGAGATCGAGGGCGCTTCAGCTGATGCGGATGCGATCGCCCATCTTGCGGGCCGTGCAGGAGGCGATGGCCGTCACGCGCTGACGAGTACTGAGGTGGCGGTCGCTCTGGCCTCAGGTCGTGGTCGCCCGATCCACATCACGCTCGCCGATGCGGAGTCAGCGGTCGACGCCAAAGCCGTTCGTTACGGGCGGGACGGTCACTACGACGTCATAAGCGCCTTCATCAAGAGCATCCGGGGATCGGACCCGAACGCCGGCCTCTACTGGTTGGCCAGAATGCTGGAGGCGGGGGAGGATGCTCGGTTCATCGCTCGTCGCCTTGTGATTCTCGCTTCGGAGGACGTAGGCATGGCCGATCCGCAGTCTCTTCTCATCGCTGAAGCAGCGGCACGTGCTGTGGAGTTCGTGGGACTCCCCGAGGCACAGCTCAATCTCGCTCAAGCCGTGATCCATCTGGCAACTGCCCCCAAGTCCAACCGGGTTACCGAAGCGATCTTTGCCGCGAGAGCGGCGGCTCGCGAGGCAGGGGCTGGCGAGGTGCCAGTCCATCTCCGTGACGCTCACTACAAGGGTGCGGCATCCCTCGGTCACGGGGACGGCTACAAGTACCCGCACGACGACGAACGCGGCTGGACCGAGCAGGACTATCTCCCAGAAGAGGTCGCTGGTCAGGTCTTCTACGACCCGTCCCCGCACGGCTTCGAGTCTCGAATCCGCGACCGCTGGCCTTTCCCGTAGCGCGAAATTATTGATGATGGCCCATCTCAATCAGCAGGAATCATCAACAATTTCGGGGTACCGGTGGCGACGCGTGCTTGACTAGGCCGAGATGTCTGCCGTCGACCTTGCTGCTGTGATCGTCACGATCGTGTGTCTTGTTGCGGTTGCTGTTTTAGTGATCGCCATTCAAGCTCTCGTCCGCACGCTTCGCGAGTTGCGAATCACGGTCGACGAGTTGCGATCAAACACGCTTCCGATGGTCGATGATCTCCGCACCACGGTCAACAAGGCCAACGAGGAACTCGATCGAGTCGACGACGTGATTGGGCGAGCAGAACGGATCACCGCCACGGTCGATGTGGCGTCACGCTTGACGTATAAGGCGATGGCGCCGCCGTTGATCAAAACTCTGTCGTTCGTGAAAGGTGCAGGACGTGCCAGGCGAGCCTTGCGGACACCGCGTCGCCGCACCGCCATCGAGGTACGCGGGAGACGAAAATGAATCTTAGGAGGACCCAGTGAGGCGTGTTATCTGGACCGGCGTGGGCTATTCGCTGGGCCTTAGCACCTCCTTCTACATGCAGAAGCGCATGCGACGAGCGGTTCAGCGCGTCGCCCCCGAGCACATGCGGGCCGATGTCTCAGCCAAGAGTAAGGCCACGGTCCAACGCGCCAAAGACACTATTGACCGAGCTCGTGAAGTTGTAATCGATCTTCGAGACGCGGCCCATGAAGGCGTGGGAGCTATGCAGCGAGAACGCGCTGATCTTCTTGTCGAGTTCGATGCCGATGACAGCATGCACAGCGGCTCGGCTCGCAATCTGCGACCCGATGCCGAAGAAGGCCGGGGTTTTCGACCCCTGCACTGAGTGGAAACTCGCCAGTGAGCGTTCGGCGCGCCGGTAGGCTTGACCCACATGAAGGCTAACGAAGTACGCCAGGCGTTTACTGACTTCTTTATTGAGCGCGCCCACAGCCATCAGCCATCGTCGAGCCTGATCCCTCACGACCCGACCTTGCTCTTCACCGTGGCAGGCATGGTGCCTTTCAAGACGTACTTCACCGGCGAGGAAGCTGCGCCGTACCCCCGCGCGGTCACGATCCAGAAGTGCGTTCGGGCCGGTGGCAAGCACAACGACCTCGATGAGATCGGCCGCCCCCGCCGTCACCTCACGTTCTTCGAGATGATGGGCAATTTCAGCTTTGGGGACTACTTCAAGTCCGAAGCCTGCGCGTGGGCTTGGGAGTTCGTCACCGAGGTGCTCGCTCTTGATCCCGAGCGCCTGTGGGTCACGGTTCATCACAGCGATGATGAGGCTGAGGCGATTTGGCGTGATGAAGTTGGTGTGCCCGCTGGACGTATCCAGCGATTGGGCGAGGACAACTACTGGCGCATGGGCGACACCGGTCCGTGCGGACCATGCTCGGAGATTTTCTGGGACAAAGGCCCAGAGTTCGGCGCCGATGGTGGTCCCGAGCACGGCGACGAGGACCGTTTCATTGAGATATGGAATCTCGTGTTCATGCAGTTCGATCAGGCTGCGGACGGGACACAGACTCCGCTGCCCAAGCCGTCCATCGACACCGGTATGGGCCTTGAGCGGACCGTGTCGGTTCTTCAGGGTGTCGACTCCGTGTGGGACACCGACGAACTGAGCGCCCTCCAGGCTGCCGCCGCGAAGCTGACCGGGGTCGATCCGGCTACTGCTGAGTTCGAGCGACTCGTATCGCTGCGGATCTTGGCTGACCATGCCCGTTCGACGTCGATGCTCGTGAGCGACGGTGTGTTCCCGTCCAACGAAGCCCGAGGTTATGTGCTGCGCCGCATCTTGCGCCGCGCAGTTCGCCACGCATACCTCCTCGGCGTCGAAACCGCAGTCATGGGCGGAATGGTCGACGCTGTAGTCGAGGTCATGGGCCCCGACTATCCCGATCTGGTAAAGAACCACGAGTTCATTCGTGATGTCATCGATCGCGAAGAAGTTCGCTTCCGTGAGACCCTCCGTACCGGTTCGACGATTCTCGACGGGAAGCTCGCCTCTCTTGCCGAGGGAGCGCCCCTTGATGGCGACACCGCTTTCCTCCTCCACGACACGTACGGTTTCCCACTCGAAGTGACGCAGGAAATCACCGAAGAACGCGGCGTGGTGGTCGACGTTGAGGCCTTCCGAGCCGCGATGGCCGAGCAACAGCGCCGCGCTAAGGATGCCCGGAAGGTCGGTGGTGGTCTGGAGACCTCGCATCTCTCGGGAATCCTCGAGAAGCACGGTGAAACCGACTTCACCGGCCGCGCTGAGATCTCCTCTGAGACGACGGTTCTCTATCGCGACGACGCCATTGTTGTGCTCGATCGCACACCGTTCTACGCCGAGTCCGGTGGTCAGGTTGGTGATACAGGCATCATCACGACCTCGACAGGGGAAGTTGTAGTTACAGACACCCGCTACGGCGTTCCGGGACTCCACATCCACGACATCGAAGTTAGCTCGGGGTCTCTTGAGGTTGGTCAAAGGGCCACGGCGGTGATCGACAACAACCGCCGATCCGCCATCCGTCGCAATCATACGGCCACCCATATTTTGCACTGGGCGCTGCGCCGGGTGTTGGGTGACCACGTCAAGCAGCAGGGGTCCTATGTCGGCCCGGATCGCCTTCGTTTCGACTTCAGTCACTACGAAGGTCTTACGACCGAGCAGGCCGTTGAGATCGAAGATCTGGTCAATGGCGAGGTGCTCGAGAACCTGAGCTGTCGTCATTTCGAGACCACGATGGATCAGGCCGAGCATCTCGGCGCCATAGCGTTCTTCGGTGACAAGTACGGCGATACGGTTCGCGTACTTGAGGCTGGCTCGAACTCTGTCGAACTCTGCGGCGGAACCCACGTGAAAGCATTGGGCGATATTGGTCTGTTCCGCATTGTGTCGGAGGGTTCGATCGGCTCGAATATCCGTCGTGTCGAAGCGCTCACTGGCATGGCCACAGTCGAGTTGCTACGAGACACCGTGGCCACCGCCAATGCTGCGGCCGGGGAACTCAACGTTTCCACCGATGACTTGCTCCACGGCGTGCAGCGGCTCCAGACTGAGCAGAAAGAGTTGCGCTCCGAACTGGCCCGACTCAAGCAGCAAATGGCGGTCGGCCAAGCACCTACCTTGGCTAGCCAGGCAATCGATGGTGTTGTCGTCGCTCGTGTCGAAGGTGTGGAACGTGACGGCCTGCGTGACCTTGCGGTATCGGTCCGAGACCAGCCAGATGTGCACGCTGTAGTCTTGGGCGCCGGTTTTGATGTGGGTGGCGTTGGCCTTGTTGCCGCCGTCACACCCGAAAGTGCACTCAACGCCGGCGCGCTCATCGAAGACGCAAAGAAAACTGTCGGTGGTGGAGGCAAGCCGAGTGCCGATCTGGCCGTAGCGGGAGGCAAGCACCTCGAAAAGCTTGACGACGCGCTTGACCAAGCCCGCGCTGCTGCCGGGCTGGGGTGAGTACTCCACGGCTACCCCGCGCTCTTGGCCTCGATCTTGGTGCCAAGCGCATCGGAATCGCAGTGAGTGCCGGAACAGTGGCGACGCCGGTTGACACGGTTCATCGTTGTGGTGATCGCCCCCGCGAGCACCGCAAGATTACCGATCTTGTCGAGGAGTGGGAGGCGGAGATTGTGGTCGTCGGCCTCCCGTACAACATGGACGGATCCATCGGCCCAATGGCCAAGAAGTACCAAGCCGAAGCAAAGGTGCTGGGTGACACCCTCGACGTGCCTGTCGTTCTCTACGATGAACGGTTGACGACAGTCAGTGCGGAGCGGAGTTTGATGGAACAGAACATGAATGCCGAGGCTCGCCGCATAGTTGTGGACCAAGTCGCCGCCGCAGTGATGCTGCAGGCGTGGCTCGATTCCGAGCAGGCGGCACTGGAGCGAAGCGATGGCTAACGCACCGCGCCGTAGATCCGGCTGGGCCGCGTTTCTCACTGGCGCCGCCGACGATGGGCCTCCACCCCAGCCGCCCCAGGCGCCGTCGAGCGCGAGCGATGCGCCGCGCTTCCCCGAGGCGGGAACTCGCCGCCCGGTAACGCGCGTGGCCCGTCCGGTGAGCTCAACGCCACCTCAGGCAGCCACCCAACCGGTGATGGTGCAACCTGACGGCAGGGCGAGCATCCCCACGGCATTGCCTGATCACATGGCACCCCCTGGTGCGGTGATCGTGGCCGGAGTTGATTCCGAGGGCACCGAGTACATCCTCGAGGACGATCCTGAGGCCCAACCTCTCGTTGACCCTCGCTACGACTACGAAGACAAGAACTGGGTGCGCTATCGCACCAGTTGGGGTGGGTTCCTTCGCATCGTCGGACTTGCGATTCTCGTGGTCGTCTTGGTCACGAGCGTCCGTGACCGGATCTACTCATGGGTCGACAACCAGATCGATCCGGGCGGCCAACTGGGCGACACCATCAGCTTGACGGTTCCCAACGGCGCCTCGACGAACAATGTGGCCACCCAGCTTGCGAACGACGGGATCATCAGCAACGCCACCGTGTTCCGTTATTGGCTGCGGTGCGAGGGCGAGCTTTCGATCATCGGCTTCATGGGGTGCGACGCCGAGAAGACCTTTCAGGCGGGGGAGTACGAGCTTCGCGAGAACATGGCGTTCGAGGACGCGGTGGCGATCTTGGACGAGGGCCCCATCCCCGAAGTGTTCTTCACAGTCACCATCCCTGAAGGTCTCCGTCTCAATGAGATCGTCCAGCGATTGCTCGTGGTGAACAATCGCTTCGACGAGCAGCAGATTCGCGATGCGCTCGAGAACCCCAGCCTCGTCTCGCGCTACGTCAACCCTGATGCCCCGCCGGATGTTCGGCTCGAGGGCACATTATTCCCGGCCACCTATGACATCAACGAGGATGACCTCGCGGATGAGGCCCGCTTCCTTCGGAGAATGGCGGACGAGTTCGACAATCGCTACGGAGCCCTTCTTGACGAAGTCGGCTATGACCCGGCGGTGGTGGAACTTGGTCTGACTGACTGGGACATCATCGTGATTGCTTCCCTTATCGAAGAGGAGGCACGGGTCGACGTCGACCGGCCGCTGATGGCCCGAGCCATCTACAACCGCTTGTTGAGCGGCATGCCGCTCCAGATCGACGCCACGGTCTACTACGCGGTGAACAAGGCATTCACCGACACATTGTTCCAGTCCGACCTCGACTTCGAGTCACCGTGGAACACCTATGTCTCGACCGGTGTTCCGCCGGCACCGATCGCCGCGCCAGGAGAGGCTGCACTGCGCGCCGCTCTCGATCCGAGCGAAGGCGACTACATCTTCTGGGCCCGTACCGATGCCGATGGTGTCCTAGGCGCCCACACGTTCTCGACAACCCTTGACGAACACAATGCCGCGGTAGCGGTTTGCCGCGAGCTTGGTTACTGCGGATGATTCTGAGGGTGGCGGCCGATGGTTGCACCGATGTCGCTGGCGTCATCGGCGACCCAGTCGCGCACTCGCTGTCTCCGTTACTGCACAACGCGGCCTATGAAGCGGCTGGCTTGAACTGGACGTACGTCGCCTTTCATGTCCGGCATGGGCTGGCGTCGCAAGCGGTCGACGCCATGCGAAGCCTTGGGATTCGCGGCCTTTCGGTCACGATGCCACACAAGGAAGCAGTGGTGGACGCGGCCGATATTGCGACTCCATCAGTGCGTGCACTGGGTGCGGCGAACTGTCTCAAGCTTGACTCAGAAGGTCGGGTCGTCGCCCACAACACCGACGGTGACGGGTTCGTCAACAGCTATGAACGGCACGGCGACTCGATCGTTGGGAAGTCGATCGCCGTCATTGGAGCTGGTGGCGCAGCGCGGTCGGTCATCGAGGCCTGTGGGCGTGCCGGCGCCAAATCGGTCATGGTGATCAATCGGAGTCGAGATCGCGCCGATCGTGCTGCCGCTCTCGCTGGTGATGTCGGCTGTGTTGTTGAGCCGGCCAGCGCAGGCATGGCGGACATCATCGTGAACGCCACGCCGGTTGGGATGGAGGCATCGCCTGGAATGCCCCTCGACCCGGCCTTGCTGTCGAGCACGCAGACTGCGATTGATCTGATCTACCACCCGCTCGAAACACCCTGGCTGCATGCGTGCGCGCGTCGAGGTCTCAACACGGAAAATGGCTTGATGATGTTGCTCCATCAAGCCGCGATCCAGTTCACGCTCTGGACCGGGGCTGACGCGCCGATCGATGCGATGTCGGCGGCCTACGCGGAAAAGGCCGGATAGCACTTACTTCCCAAGCGTAAGGTGCCGATGGACAGGTATTCTTCGATGAAGGAAGTCCGCCCGTGGCACTTTCAGGAACACTTGACACCTTTGCGCTCCCTGACGTTCTTCGACTTTGCGCGACCACCGCGAAGAGCGGGTGTCTGCGTATCACCGGTGACCGAGGTTCAGGAAGTGTGTGGATGGAAGACGGCGACGTGGTCGCCACTGAATTGTTTGTTGCCGACGTCCAGTCACTGACGTCGGTTGAGGTGATCTTTGGGCTGCTTCGATTTGTTGCCGGTTCGTTCACCTTCGAGCCAGAGGTACGAGCTGCTGAGGTGGATCACCCGAGCTCATTGGAACCGATCCTCACCCAGGCAGAAAATATGCTGGTTGAGTGGCGCTCGATCGAGCAGGTCGTCCCCTCGCTTGATGTTTGGGTTGGCCTTGTGGCCGCACTCGCGGGTGCCGACGTCATGATCGACGCCAACCGTTGGTCCGCTATCGCTGCTGTTGGGAGCGGCGCCCAAGTTGGCGCAGTTGCCGAAACTCTTGAGCTGAGTGAAATCGACGCCTGCCGTGCGTTGAAAGAACTGGTGGAGCTCGGTCTCGTTGAGATTCTTGATGAGCCAGTTGGTCTTCCTGTCGCTGCGTCACCTCTGATGGGTGAGCCGAGTACGGCATTCGCCAATGATGCCGGCTCTGAGCATCCTGGAGCTGACGACATCGGAACTGAGACCTCTATGGTTGACGAGATGCTCTCCGGAGCGTTCGACGGTCAGCCGATCGGTGGAGTCGATGCGCCTTCGTTCGCCACACCCGCTGAGACCAGCGGATCAGCCGCTCCTGAACTATCTGGCGAGTATGTCTTCGCCGAGCGGCGGCACCCGATTGACCTGTCGAGAACGACCGATGACATCTTCGCTGGGGTGGAACACAACCAGCATCACGATCCTGAAACCATTTCGAGCTTTGCGTCGGATGAGCTAGCAGCGGCTGCCACTGATGAGTCTGAGCTTGATGATCTCAACTCGGCCAAGATGGCCCGCCAGCTAGCCAACCTGAGCCCGAAGGCAGCCAAGGCAGTAGCGGCCGCTGCGAAGGCATCGACCGATGTTGAGCGAGATGCCGCTCTCGCTGCCGTCGAGGCGGAGGACGACACGTTCAATCGTGGCCTTCTATTGAAGTTCCTCGGCTCCGTCGACTCCTGATCCATCAAGCATCAGTCATGAGAGTGTGGACGTGGATTCGGTGAACTTGTTCCTGATAGGGCTGGTCGGCCTCGTGGCCGGTGGTTTTGCCACGATGCTGATTGACCGGATTCCGGATAAAACGCCTCTATCGCTGCGGTCTCGCTGTCCGCATTGTGCGCATCAACTCGGGGTTGGCGAGGTGGTCCCGGTCGTGTCCTGGCTACGCCGTCGTAGCTGTGGTCACTGCGACGCAAGCGTGACGGTTGCCTATCCGTTGGTCGAGTTGACGACGGCGG
Source organism: Acidimicrobiaceae bacterium (assembly GCA_018699415.1). Taxonomy (GTDB): domain Bacteria; phylum Actinomycetota; class Acidimicrobiia; order Acidimicrobiales; family Aldehydirespiratoraceae; genus JAACCU01. Next base: position 27,378 of record JABIQM010000036.1, on the reverse strand, counting down.
GCCTGTTCGTCGCCGCCACAGCCCGCTACGGCTGGGAGTGGGAACTCCTGCCACCGTTGGTGCTCATTGTTGCTCTCGTCTCGCTCTCGATGATCGACATATACGTGTACCGACTCCCAGATCGGCTTGTCTTTCCCAGCCTTGGACTGTCAGTACTAGTCATCGTCGTGGCTGCATTCGGTATCGATCGGCCGGCCGCTATCGGGCGTGCTGGCGCGGGCATGGTGGTCTACTTTCTGCTTCTGTTCGCCGCCCACCTGATCTCGCCACGGGGCATGGGATTTGGCGATGTGAAGCTGTCGCTCTTGCTTGGACTACATCTCGGATGGGCGGCCGGATCTCGTTATGTGGGCTGGCCACCGATCTTTCGGCTCGTGGTGTGGGCCTTGCTGGTTGGCTGCATTCTCGGTGTGTTTGGCGGCCTCAGCGTGGCCTTGTGCCGCAAGGGCGGAAAGAACGTGGTTGTAGATCCGGAGGCCGAAGACGGGCAACCGACTCGCCTCCTCGGTCACAGCTTTCCGTTCGGTCCGGCGTTGGCCGCTGGCACGCTTGTCGTGATGTTCTTTAGTGACACTGTGATCGGTGTTTGAATCCGTCTGGCGGCCCCCACTGGTGGAGGTAGCCTGTTCTCGTGCATCAGGTGGTAAATGTCGAACTGGCCGACCGAAGCTATCCGGTCCTCGTGGGCGCTGGCGTACGGTCGGAATTAGCAGCGGTGCTGCCCGACGATGTGCGGCGCGTTGCGATCATCACCCAGGCCAATGTTCCTTGGGATGCTGATCCGGGCCGAGACCACATCCGACTCGAGATCCCTGATGGCGAGGCCGCGAAGTCGCTGTCGGTCGTCGAGAACGTCTGTCGTCAGATGGCAGTCGCAGGAATCACCCGAGCGGACGCCGTGGTGGCGATTGGCGGAGGTGTCGTCACTGATGTCGCTGGGTTTGTCGCTGCGGTATATCACCGCGGGATTCGATTTGTAAGCGTGTCGACCACATTGCTCGGACAGGTCGACGCATCGGTCGGAGGCAAAACCGGTGTCAACCTTCCCGAGGGAAAGAACCTGGTTGGCGCGTTCTGGCAGCCGACAGCCGTTCTGTGCGACACGGAGACTCTTTCGACCTTGCCACCTCGCGAGATGCAATGCGGTCTTGGTGAGGTGGCCAAGTATCACTTCCTTGGTGGCGATGGACTTGACACGGTGGCACTCGATGACCGTGTAGCTGCTTGCGTGCAGATCAAGGCCGATGTCGTTGCCGCCGATGAGCGTGAAGGTGGGCATCGAGCGATCCTGAACTATGGCCACACGCTCGCCCATGCAATCGAAACCGCAGGCGGCTACGACCTGCGCCACGGCGAGGCGGTTGCGATTGGCCTAGCGTATGCCGCAGCCGTTGCCCACAATCTTGGCCGTATCGGTGATGCTCGTGTTGCTGAGCATCACCGAGTTCTTGCGGCCTACGACCTTCCCAGCACCCTGCCCAAGGGGCTTTCGGATAACGAACTCCTTGCTCTGTTTGCTCGAGATAAGAAGGCGATCGACGGGGTCACGTTTGTCCTCGACAGTGTGCGCGGAATGGAAACGGTGGTCGGAGTGGACTCCGACATACTGCGGGCCTCCTTCTCCGCGATTCGCTGAACCATGAATCTGGATCTCCCACCGCTCAAAGTTTCCGGTCGTCTCGACCGGTTACGTGCAGTCGTGGCAGATCACGCCGATGCGATCGTGGTTTCTGACCTGATGTCCATTCGCTGGTGCACCGGATTCACTGGGTCCAGCGCGCTGTTGGTCGTCACCGATGATGATTCCACGCTGATTACCGATGGCCGCTATCGGGTACAGGCACGCGACGAAGTAGCCGCGGCGCAGTCCAACACCATCGTCGCTATCGCAGTTCAGCCGATTGTCGAGGCCGTTGGGGCGCTCGGCTCGGTCGAGACAGTGGCGCTTGAAGCGGACGTCTTGACGTGGGCTGAGCAACGGTCCTGGGAGATCGCCACCGAAATCGATCTGGTGCCCACGCACGGCCTGGTCCGTGAGCTCCGAGCCGTCAAGGACGTTGCCGAGCTGGCGCGAATCGAACGAGCAGCGGCCATCGTCGATACCGCACTGGCCGAGAGGGAGGGCCTTCTGGTCGCTGGCACCACTGAGCGGGAAATGGCCCACGCCTTGGAGTGCTCGATGCGAACGGGCGGTGCCACCGGCCCTGCATACGAGACGATCGTGGCTAGCGGCCCAAATAGCGCTCTGCCACACGCCCGTCCGACTGATCGGCCCTTTGAGGAGGGCGACCTCGTCGTGATTGATGCCGGGTCACTCGTCGACGGCTACCGAAGCGACATGACTCGCACGTTCGCGATTGGCACGCCGGGGGAGGATGTGTGCCGCGTGCGTGACACCGTCATGGAGTCTCAGGCCGCCGGGGTTGCCGCCGTTCGACCTGGTATCGAGGCCAAGGAGATCGACCGCGTGTGTCGATCGATTATCACTGATGCCGGATATGGCGATGCCTTCAGCCACGGCACTGGCCATGGTGTTGGCCTTGACATTCACGAACTCCCGGCCGTGCACGCACGAAGCACCGCTATCCTCCAGGCCGGTCACGTCATCACGGTCGAGCCTGGCATCTACGTTCCCGCCCTCGGCGGCTGCCGGGTGGAAGACTCGGTCGTGGTCACCGAGACGGGTTGTCGCCCGCTGACCAAATTTCCAAAGCCCACGTGTTGACCGGAGTCACATGTCCACCATCACCACCAACGATCTCAAGAACGGGATGACTCTCGATCTCGACGATGGGTTGTTTCAAGTCGTCGACTTCCAGCACGTGAAGCCGGGCAAGGGCCACGCCTTCGTCCGTACCAGCCTTCGCAACGTCCGCGCCGGCGGCACGGTCGAACGCACGTTCCGTTCCGGTGAAAAGGTCGAGCGTGCCACAATCGACAAGCGGGAGATGAACTTTCTCTATCGCGATGGTGATGACTACGTCTTCATGGACAATGAGACGTACGACCAAATCAACGTGACGCCCACAACGCTGGGCAGCGCCGGAAACTACATCGTCGATGGCTCGGCGGTCATTCTTGAGATGTACGGCACCGAGATCGTCGGCACTGACCTTCCCGCCTCGGTTGAGTTGAACATCTCCGAGACCGAACCGGGCCTCCAGGGTGATCGCTCGTCGGGCGGCACCAAACCGGCCACCCTCGAGACCGGCCTGATCATCCAGGTTCCGCTGTTCATCAGCCCCGGTGAGCGTGTCAAGGTCGACACCCGTTCCGGCGAGTATCTCAGCCGCGCGTGAGCGACTTGATCCCCGGCTTGGGCAGTCGGCGCGAGGCCCGAGAAGAGGCACTGGCGATGCTGTACGAAGCCGAACAGACGGGTGAGTCGATCGCAGACTCGCTTTCACGTCGGCCGATTCCGCCCGCCGACTACGCAGTCGACCTCGCCTCTGGTGTGGAAAATTCCGTGAACGGCCTTGACTCGCTGATCGGGGCGCATCTCACCGGATGGACTGTTTCGCGAATGCCTGTGGTGGATCGGGTCATCGCCCGTATTGGTGCATGGGAGCTTTCACAGCGACCCGAGATCCCGACAGGCGTCGTACTCAGCGAAGCGGTCGAGATCGCAACACAATACTGCTCCGAACAGTCGCCTCGTTTCCTCAACGGCGTACTTCGCAGCATCGCTGATGAGGTCCGAGACGGCGAGTGAACCGGCCCGAGATTCGTTTGACGCTGCCGGTCATCGAACTCGCGTGCATCCGTCTTCGACCCTGGTGCGTGGTTGACGCTGCCGCGTTGGCTGCTGCATGGGCAGATCCCGAGATCGTTGCCCGATCGTCAGTTCCCCCGGACTCGTCATTGGCTGCGGCTGAGCGCTGGATTGAAGGATCCGAAGAGCGGTGTCGGCGCGGCCTTTCGGTCGATTTGGCCATTGCTCGCTCTCTCGACGATGAAGTGATTGGCGAAGTGGGCCTGTCATCGATTGACCCTCGTCGAGGCGCAGCGTTGATCGGTTGGTGGGTTGCTGCCGCAGACCGAGGCCAAGGGGTAGCAAGCGAAGCGGTCGCCGGGTTTGTGGGGTGGGCATTGACCGAGGCCGGTTTCGCCGCCGTTGTCGCCGAGATCACCGAGGACAATGGTGCGTCTCTTCAGGTTGCCAAGAACTGCGCTTTCGTTCCTCTTGGTCCCGGATCTTGGGTCCGATCGAGTTAATGCCGGGGAGAGAGCCAGCGTTTCTTTCTGGATTTTCCCAGTGAGCGCCGCCGCGCGGGGGCGCGCGCCTGGTACGTTCCCATCTCGACCGTGAAATGAGTCCCGTGAGGCTCATACGGACGAAAGAAGGACAACGTGGCAGAGCGAGAACGTGGCTTGGCTGCGCCGCAAAGCGGCCAGTTTCAGGCTCGCACCCAGGTGATGTCGGATGACGACGTTTCTCGAGCGATTCGTCGTATGGCCCATGAGATCCTCGAGCGCAACCATGGCGCCGACGATGTCGTGATCATCGGCATGCAGACCGGGGGGGTCGATCTCGCCCATCGGTTGGCCGCCGACATCAGCATGATCGAGGAGGTCGAGACCGGTTCGGTTCCGGTCGGCACCCTCGATGCCACGATGCATCGTGACGACTTTGGACTACGGCCGGTGATGCCTGAGGCCGCAACGGAGATGCCGACCGACCCGACCGGCAAGGTGATCGTTCTGGTCGATGACGTGATCTACACCGGACGCACCGTGCGGGCCGCCCTCGACGCGATCCACAGCTATGGCCGACCTCGCGCGATCCAACTCGCTGTGATGGTCGACCGTGGACATCGGGAGCTACCAATCCGCCCCGACTATGTGGGTAAGAACCTGCCAACTCGCAAGGATGAAATTGTCGACGTGAATGCCGACGGTGTGGACCTCGGAGACATCACATGATCGGTGGCGAACGGCATCTGCTCTCAATGGCCGACCTCGACCGGGACGACATCGAACAACTCATGACGCTCACCGACAGCTTCGCTGAAGTAGGGGAGCGGTCAATCCCGAAAGTTCCTGCACTACGTGGCAAGACGATCGCCTGGCTGTTCTACGAGGATTCCACTCGTACTCGCCTGTCGTTCGAGACAGCCGCCAAGCGACTCTCGGCCGACACCATGAACTTCAGCGTCAGCTCGTCGTCGGTAAACAAGGGTGAGTCGCTGCGCGACACGGTTGAGACGATCAGTGCTATGGGTGTCGATGGCATCGTTGTGCGTCATCGAGCCGCTGGAGCCCCGCACCGCGTTGCCGAGTGGGTCGACGCAGCAGTGATCAACGCCGGTGACGGTTGGCATCAACACCCCACGCAGTCTCTACTTGACCTCTATACGGCTCGTGAGCACCTAGGTGACCTCGACGGCAAGCACATCGCCATCGTGGGCGACATCAAGCACAGTCGGGTCGCTCGTTCCAACGCTCTGGCCTTTGCCACAATGGGTGCCAAGGTCACGCTGGTAGCGCCGAAGACGCTGCTGCCCACCCATCTCGAGGGTTGGCCCGTCACAGTCACCCACAATCTTGATGAGGTCGTCGACGATCTCGATATTTGCTACTTGCTGCGTATGCAACTCGAACGCCAGACGGATGCCGTGGTCCCATCGTTGCGGGAGTTCCACATCGAGTATGGCCTTAACGTGCGCCGTGCCGACCGCCTCGGCGACGCTCTGATCATGCACCCCGGCCCGATGAATAGGGGCGTTGAAATCGCAGGCGAGGTCGCCGATCGGCCAAACGCGGTCATCACGGAGCAAGTCGCTAATGGTGTGTCAGTGCGAATGGCGGTGCTTTTCCTGCTCCTCGGCAGTGGGCTCGACATCATTGACGGAAAGCGGGTGGCGGCATGACCCAGTCCATCGCCATCATCGGTGCCCAGCTTGTCGATGAAACCGGCACTCGACAATCCGATGTTTTGATCGCAGATGGCAGAATCGTTGACGTTGGCTCTGCTCTCACCGGCGACGTCACGCTTGTCGCCGATGGCTGCGTTGTTGCTCCCGGCTTCGTTGACCTCCACGCGCACCTTCGTGAGCCTGGCTACGAGGAAGCTGAGACCATTGAGACCGGTGCGCGCGGCGCGGCGCTCGGCGGCTACACGGCAGTCATCGCGATGCCGAACACCTCGCCAACGATCGACTCGGCGGCCGTGGTGCGGCAAGTCAGCGAGCTCGCCGCTGCGGCCAACCTGTGTGACGTGTATCCGTCTGCGGCTATTACGGTCGCTCGGGCGGGCGAACAGCTCACCCCGATGGCTGAGCTCGTGCGTCTCGGCGTGCGAATCTTCACCGATGATGGCGCTGGCGTGCAGGACGAGCGAGTCATGCGTTCGGCTCTTGAATATGTCGGCAGCCTGACCCATCTCAGTAACGGTTTCCCGATCGTTCTCGCTCAGCACTGCGAGATCGAATCCCTGAGCCGTGGCGGGCTGATGCACGAAGGTGACTGGTCGAGCCGTCTTGGTATTCCTGGTCAGACGGCTGAGGCCGAAGAGTTGATGATCATGCGGGACATAGCACTGACTCGGCTGACCGGTAGCCGCGTACATTTCCAGCACGTCTCTACGGCTGGAGGCGTCGCCATGGTGCGAGCGGCGAAGGAGGCTGGCCTTCCAGTCACTGCCGAGGTCACGACTCATCATTTCACACTCGACCACAGCGCTTGTGCGGGCTTTGATCCGGTGTTCAAGGTGCACCCGCCTCTGCGCACGGGGGCCGACATCATGGCGATCAAGGATGGCTTAGCCGATGGCACCATTGATGCCATCGCCACCGACCATGCGCCGCACGCTGCGCACGCCAAGGACGGCACGTTCGCTGATGCCCCTCCAGGGATGCTTGGCCTTGAAACAGCCTTTGCTCTGGCCAATACCGAGCTTGATCTCCCCATTGAGGAGATTGTGGCGCTTATGTCTTGGCGGCCAGCCCGCGTCGCTGGAATCGACGACCAGCATGGTCGTCCGATCGTTGTCGGGGAGGTCGCTAATCTCGTCGTCGTTGACCCAGAGGGCACCTGGACCGTCAGCGGTTCAGCCATGGCCAGCCGTAGTGCCAATACTCCGTACGAAGGCCGCGCCCTACGCGGTGTTGTGCGTCACACGATCTATAACGGCGATCTCGTCGTGCAGGAAGGAAGCGCCACACGATGAGCGACATTCGCGAGTATCAGCTCGTACTTGCTGACGGCGAAGTCTTCGAAGGCGAGGGGATTGGGGCCGACCCCACCAACGGCGTGGCCACCGGTGAAGTGGTGTTCAACACCGTATTGTCGGGCTACCAGGAGGTCATCACTGATCCCTCCTACGCCGGTCAGATCATTACCTTCACCTACCCCCACATCGGGAACTACGGCGTGAATGCCGCTGACGATGAAGCGGCCCGCCCGTTCTGCCGCGGGGTAATCATCCGGGATCTCGCTCGCCGCCACAGCAATTGGCGAAGCGAGGAACACCTCGACGCATTCCTGCGTCGCCACAATTTGGCCGGAATCGCCGGAATCGATACTCGCCGCCTCACCCGTCACATACGTGACTCGGGAGCGATGCCCGGAGCATTCGGTCCGGCCGATGAAGCCGTTTTGCGTGCGGCGGCCAAAGCCGAGCCCGGCACCGACGGTGTCAATCTCGTAGGCCTTGTCAGCACCAAGGAGTCCTATGTCGTCGGTAACGGCCCCCGCAAGGTCGTCGCCTATGACTTCGGTGTGAAGGCCACAATGCTTCGTCACCTTGGTGAGTTCGCCACAGTCACCGTCGTGCCCGCCGACACTCCTGCGGTAGAGGTGATGGCAATGGAGCCTGATGGTGTATTTCTGTCGAACGGGCCGGGTGACCCTGAGGTTGCGGGTCCGATCAACGATGAGCTCCCCAAGCTCATCGGCGAGGTGCCGATCTTTGGGATCTGCCTTGGCCATCAGTTGCTATCGCTCGCCCTTGGTGGGCGCACGTTCAAGATGAAGTTCGGCCACCATGGCGGCAATGTGCCGGTGCAGGACGTCCGCACGGGCAAGGTTGAGATCACCGCCCAGAACCATAACTTCGCGGTGGAGATCGGCTCAGTTCCGAACGTCACCGAAACCCACTTCTGTCTCAATGACGGTGCCCTGGAGGGCCTGGTGCACAACGAGTACCCCGCGTTCAGCGTGCAGTACCACCCTGAAGCAGGTCCTGGCCCGCATGACAGTCGTTATCTTTTCGATGAGTTTGCGGAACTGATGGATGAGAACAGTTCACGGCGAGTTTCGAGCGATGGCAAGGGAGCGGCGTAATGCCAAAGCGCACTGACCTCCGCTCCATCCTGATCATCGGATCCGGTCCAATCGTGATCGGTCAGGCCTGTGAGTTCGATTACTCCGGCACCCAGGCGTGTCGTGTCCTCAGGGAAGAGGGCTATCGGGTCATCCTCGCCAACTCAAACCCGGCGACAATCATGACCGACCCAGATTTCGCTGACGCCACCTATATCGAGCCGCTGGACGTTCGGGTCCTTGAGAAGATCATCGAAAAGGAGAAACCCGACGCGGTTCTGCCTACTCTTGGGGGACAGACGGGCCTGAACTTGGCGATGGAACTCGAAAAAGCGGGCGTTCTCGAAGCCCACGACGTCGAACTCATCGGCGCCGATGCCGAGGCCATCGAAACGGCGGAGAACCGCGAGAAGTTCAAGGTCGCCATGATGGAGATCGGGATAGAAGTTGCCCGCTCCGGGACGGCTCGCACCATGGATGAGGCCCGCAAGGTCGTCCAAGAGGTTGGCCTCCCGGTCATCATTCGGCCGGCGTACATCCTCGGAGGTCGCGGGACCGGCATGGCTGAGACGATGGAAGAGTTCGAAAACGTCGCTGCTTTCGGCATTGCATGTAGTCCGATCGATGAGATCCTCATCGAAGAATCGATCAAGGGGTGGAAGGAATTTGAGCTGGAGGTGATGCGCGACAAGAACGACAACTGCGTGATCATCTGCTCGATCGAAAATCTTGATCCGATGGGTGTTCACACCGGCGACTCGATCACTGTCGCTCCGGCGCAGACGCTCACCGATGTCGAATACCAGCAGATGCGTGACAGTTCGTTTGATTGCATCCGCCGAGTTGGTGTCGAGACTGGTGGCTCAAACGTCCAGTGGGCTGTTCACCCCGAGGACGGCCGCCAGGTCATCATCGAGATGAACCCGCGTGTGTCTCGTTCGTCGGCTCTTGCATCGAAAGCGACCGGTTTTCCGATCGCCAAAATCGCGGCGAAGCTGGCCATTGGGTACACCCTTGATGAGATTCCCAATGACATCACCGAGAAGACCCCGGCCAGCTTCGAGCCATCGATTGATTATGTGGTCACGAAGATTCCTCGCTGGGCTTTTGAGAAGTTCCCCGGCACATCTGGCGTGCTCGGTACCTCGATGCAGTCGGTGGGCGAGGTGATGGCCATCGGTCGCACGTTCCCTGAATCGCTGCAAAAGGCGCTCCGCTCGCTCGAACAGGGGCGTCATGGTCTCAACGCCGACCCGGTGGAGGTCCAACTCGACGACCTGTCGACCGAGGATCTCCTTGTTGCTGCGGCCATCGGCACACCGGATCGTCCATTCCAGTTGGAAGCGCTGCTGCGCCGCGGTGTTTCAGTCGATGAAGTCTTCGCTGCCACCGCAGTCGATCCGTGGTTTCTGGACCAGATGCTGATCATTACCGAGGAACGTGCCCACCTCCAATCTCGTTCGATCGGCGATATGACCCGCAGGGGTTGGAAACGGGCCAAGCAACTCGGCTTTTCGGATGCCCAACTCGCATACCTGTGGGATACGAGCGAGGAGTCTGTTCGCTCGGCTCGTCTCGCCATCGGTGTGCGCACGACCTTCAAGACCGTCGACACGTGTGCCGCCGAGTTTGAAGCCTCCACGCCGTACCACTACTCGACCTACGAAGACACCGACGAGGTCCGCCCCGGCGAACGTGAGAAGGTCATCATCCTCGGATCTGGGCCCAATCGCATCGGGCAGGGTATCGAGTTTGACTATTGCTGCGTCCACGCCAGCTTCGCCCTGCGTGATGCCGGCTACGAGACAATCATGGTCAACTGCAACCCGGAGACCGTGTCGACTGACTACGACACTTCTGACCGGCTCTACTTTGAGCCGCTCACATTTGAAGACGTGACCGACATAATCGAAGCTGAGCAACCGCTCGGCGTGATCGTGTCTCTCGGAGGTCAGACCCCGTTGAAGCTAGCCGATCGTCTCCCGCCAGAACTCGTGCTCGGCACATCGGCAGCATCGATCGACCTTGCCGAGGACCGCGAACAATGGAGCGCCCTGTGCGCCCGTCTCGAGATCCCCCAGCCTGCGGGCGGTACGGCGATTGATATCGATCAGGCCCTCGCGATTTCTGAACGTATCGGTTACCCCGCGCTTGTTCGGCCGTCATATGTGCTTGGCGGCCGCGCGATGGAGATCGTCTATGACGATGATCATCTCGGCCGGGCAATGGCAGAGTTGGCCGGTTTTGGTTCACTCGGCAAAGAAGGCGGCCTATCCGCTGAGCGCCCCGTCCTCGTCGACCGCTTTCTTGAGGACGCCACCGAAGTTGACGTCGACGCCATCCGCGACCGCGCTGGCGACGTCATCATTGGAGCGGTCATGGAGCATGTGGAGGAAGCCGGCGTGCACTCGGGCGACTCTGCGTGTTCGATCCCGCCAACCAGTCTGTCGGATGAGACGGTTGGTGTGATCGAGGATTACACCCGTCGAATCGCCGAGGAACTAGACGTTTGTGGCCTCATCAACGTGCAGTACGCGGTGAAGTCGGGTCAAGTGTTCGTGATCGAAGCCAACCCTCGTGCCTCTCGAACGGTTCCGTTCGTCGCCAAGGCAACAGGAGTGCCACTCGCGAAAGTCGCAAGTCGTGTCATGGTTGGGGCGACCCTGGTCGAGCTACGCGAAGAGGGCCTGCTCACGGAGCGGGTCATCTCCGATCATGTGGCGATCAAGGAAGCCGTGCTGCCGTTCAACCGGTTCCCGGAGGCGGACGCGATTCTCGGGCCGGAAATGCGGTCGACGGGTGAAGTCATGGGTATCGACCTCACACGGGGACTGGCATTCGTGAAGGCCCAACTGGCGGCGGGCACTCGCTTGCCAGATGAGGGAATGGTGTTCATGTCCCTTGCCGATCGTGACAAGCGGGTCGGCATTGCTGCAGCTCAGAAGCTGGTCGGACTCGGCTTCACGATCGCCGCCACGTCGGGTACGGCGGCTGCGTTGCAAGGTGAGGGCGTCGCCGTGGAGCATGTGGTGGCAAAGCTCGGTGATGCCGACGGCGTGCATGCGGTCGATCTGATCGAGCGTGGCGATGTGCATCTGGTCATCAACTCGCCCCGAGGCCGTGGACCCCGTGCCGATGGTGAGCACATCCGTAAGGCTGCCGGTTTGGCCTCGGTTCCGTTGCTCACGACCGGTGCGGCAGCGTTGGCTGCTGCCAACGGCATGGCGGACTGGAAGGCACACCCATTGGCCGTTCGCAGTTTGCAGGAATATCACGTCGGTGCATCGGTGAATGATCTCGAGAAGAACGGAGTCAGCTGATCGACACCATCACCCAGATCGGCTCCGTCGGTCTCAGCGCCCCCGTCCTTACTGCGTCCGGCACTGCCGGCCATGGGGCGGAGTTAGCCCGGTACCTGAAACCGGTTGAACTCGGAGCGGTGGTGGTGAAATCGATGCGCGCTCAACAATGGGCTGGCAATCCATCCCCTCGCGTGTATCCCACAGCCGCAGGGATGATCAATAGCGTCGGATTGCAAGGGGAGGGGATTGCCCACTGGCTTGAACACGATCTTCCACCATTGCTGGAGACGGGCGCCACGGTAGTGGCCAGCATCTGGGGTGAATCGATCACCGACTATGAGGCTGCAGCCGTTGCTCTCGCTGACGCCCCCCACGGCGTTGTCGCAGTGGAGGTCAACGTCTCGTGCCCCAATCTCGAAGACCGCCGCCGGATGTTCGCTCACTCGGCAACTGCAACCGCTGAGGCAGTTGAAGCTGCCGCGGCGTGTGGCCGCCCCCGTTGGGCCAAACTCAGTCCGAATGCGGCTGATTTGCCCGAGATTGCCGACGCCGCACACACGGCCGGAGCAGAGGCCGTGGTCCTGACTAACACTCTTCTGGGCATGGTAATCGACGTCAATACGCGCAAGCCCGTGCTGGGTGCAGGCCGAGGCGGATTGTCGGGAGCAGCCATGCACCCTGTCGCTGTTCGAGCCGTCTATGACGTCCATGAAGCCCTGCCCCACTTGCCCATCGTTGGGGTGGGTGGCACGACGAGCGGCGCTGATGTCGTAGAGTTTCTGCTTGCTGGAGCCTCGGCTGTGGAGGTCGGGACTGCGACCTTCGCAGACCCGCGTGCACCGCGGCGAATCTTGAAAGAATTTGAAAAATGGTGTGAGCGACGGGGAGTTTCCACCGTCGCAGAACTGATCGGAGCTGCCCATGGCTGATACTGCACTCACCACCGACTCGGCGGTAAGCGACAAGCTTGCCCTGGCACTCGACGTTGACGATCTGGTGGCTGCTATTCGTCTTGGGCGAGAGCTCAAGCCGTACTTCGGTGTGGCCAAAGTCGGTCTGGAACTCTACTCGGCCGCAGGTCCTGAAGCCATAGGCGCCATTGCTGACCTGGGCTACAAGGTGTTTCTCGATTTGAAGCTTCACGACATTCCGACCACGGTTGGGAAGGCGGCCCGTGTGCTAGGCGCCCTTGGCGTCCAGTACCTCACGATGCACGCCCATGGAGGCGTCGACATGCTCCGTGCCGGCGCTGACGGCCTGCAGCAAGGTGCTCACAACGCTGGTCTCGAGCAGCCCCACTCACTCGCTATCACCGTCCTTACCAGTGACGGCGATGCCCCATCGCACATCATGCCGAAGCGCGTCATGCTGGCGGCGGAAGCTGGGTGCAGCGGCATCGTGTGCTCGGTGAGTGAGCTTGCAGAGGCACACCACTACTCCCCGCGCCTGCTTCGGGTCACGCCCGGTATCCGTCTCCCAGGCGACAAGGTCGACGATCAGGCCAAACCGGCATCACCCCACACGGCGCTCAACGATGGCGCCGATCTGCTCGTGATCGGGCGAACAGTCACCAACGCGTCTGATCCGGTCGCAGCTGCTCAAGCGGTTTACGCTGCAGCGGCTAGCTCTGGCTGAGAGCCAGTACGACTCTTCTCCGACGAAGGCGGTGTGAAGTTGGCATGGTCATTGGGAAATGCTCTCGATCTTGCGTCACCTCTCTGACCAGCACCAACCGCTAGGGTCCAATCAATGTCTTCCCAGCCCCCGCAACTCACCGACGAAGCACGCATCGCTGCGCTTGAGAAGGCGGCTGAAGCGCGACAGGTTCGCGCGGAGCTGAAGCGGTTGCTGAAGGTGGGGTCGATCTCGTTCCCCGAGTTACTGGTTCAAGCCGATAGCGATGAGACGGTGGCCAAGACCAAGGTGCTGGCTGTTCTTGAGTCTCTCCCCGGGGTGGGCAAGGTGAAAGCTCGGCGCACGATGGACTCGATCGGTATCGCTCAGAACCGCCGTCTTCGCGGATTGGGTGAGAAGCAGCGCAGAGAACTCTTGGCAGCGTTTGGTTGAGAAGGGGACGCCGCCTTCATGAGTTCACTCAATGACCGCCTGGTGATCGTCATCTCTGGGCCCGGCGGAGTCGGCAAGGGTACGATCGTCGCACAACTACTCGACCGTGATCCTCTGCTGTGGCTCTCGAGAAGCTGGACCACTCGCGCACGGCGCCCCGGTGAATCGATGGAGGCGTATCATTTCACCAACCGTGAGCTGTTTCTCAGCCATGTCGACAATGACGGTTTCCTCGAGTGGGTGGAGTTTCTCGACTACTTCCAGGGTACGCCGATGCCGGATCCGCCTGCCGGACACGACGTGGTCTTCGAAATCGATGTCCACGGTGCCGCTCAAATTCTTGAGCACTTCCCAAACGCTCTGGTTGTCTTCATCGACGCGCCGTCTCGCGACCATCAGGAGCGGCGTCTCCGACACCGAGGTGATCCGGACGAGAAGGTTGCGAAGCGACTTGCAAAGGCGGACGAAGAGGTCGAGGTGGCAACCGGACTCGGTGCCATCGTGGTCATCAACGACCTGCTTGAGACCGCAATCGAAGAGATCCATGGGCTCATCGAGCAGCGCCGATCGACGCTCGACCCCTGCTAACCTACACCGCTGGACTTCCAGCCCGTCGACGATCTCGGAGAACCGCAATGGCGCACGGCTACGACACGATGATGAACCCCGCAATCGAGGAGCTTCTTGAGAAGACAGGGTCCAAGTTCCGTCTCGTCTCGCTCTCGGCAATGCGTAGCCGCGAGATCACCAGCTATGTCGGCCAACTCAGTCAAAGTGTCGGCGCCTCCGTGCCGCCGCAGGTGACGTCGACTGCCGCCAAGCCTCTCTCCATCGCTTTCGAAGAAATCGCTATCGACAAGATCGTCGCCGAAGAATACGACCCGGACGCTGAGGCTGAAGCCGCTGCGCTCGCTGAGGCCGAGGCAATTGCTGCCAAGGCACTCAGCAGCGATGACAGCGCCTGAACCTGGATCAATGCATGAGTTCACTCGCTGGTCGCCGAATTGTTCTCGGAGTAACTGGCGGAATTGCTGCTTATAAGGCCGTCGAGGTCTGTCGTCGACTGGTCGACGCTGGCGCACACGTTGTACCGATCCTCACGTCAGGTGGACGACGCATGGTCGGCGAAACCACCTTCTCGGCATTGGCCAGCGAGCCGGTGCGCACGTCACTGTTCGATGATCCCGAGACGCCGATCCCGCATACAACGATAGGCCAGTCGGCCGATTTGATCTTGGTCTGCCCGGCCACTGCTCGCGTGCTGAGCGACATGCGTACCGGGCGCAGTGCTGATCTACTTACTGCCACAATTCTTGCCACCAGGGCGCCAGTGATGGTCTGCCCCGCGATGCACACCGAGATGTGGGAACAGCCTTCGGTGCAAGAGAATCTTGCGGTGCTAGCTGATCGCGGGGTGCTGATCGTAGCGCCCGAGAGCGGCCAGCTGGCGGGCGGCGATATGGGTCACGGGCGTCTCCCTGAGTCCGCCACGGTGCTTGCAGCGGTAGAGGCTGCCCTCGGCGGTGGTGAACTGTTGGGACAGAAGGTGCTGGTCAGCGCGGGTGGCACCCGCGAGCCGATCGATGCTGTGCGATATATCGCGAATCGGTCCTCGGGCAAGCAAGGCAACGCGGTTGCTGCTGAGGCAGCTTCTCGTGGCGCAGATGTTGTGCTCGTCACCACCCAGCCGAACTCGGCGCCAACAGGCGTGCGAATCATCGCTGTTGAGACTGCAGCAGAGATGGCCGCAGCGTGTGAGCTCGAGGCTCCAGATTCAGCACTTGTTGTCATGGCGGCTGCCGTTGCGGACTTCCGCCCCGCCGAACCTGCCGACGGAAAGCTCAAGAAAGTCGACGGGGCTCCCGCCGTGGTGCTGGTGCCGACGATCGACATTTTGGCCACACTTGGCGCCGCCAAGCCCGCCGGACAGACTCTGATCGGGTTTGCTGCAGAGACCGACGACCTTGTCACCAACGCCGCCGGCAAACTCGCTCGGAAGAACCTCGATCTGATCGTTGCGAATGATGTCAGTAAGCCGAATGTTGGCTTCGGGCACTCGACGAACGAGGTTGTTCTTCTCCTTTCTGATGGGACACGGCATGATGTGCCCTTGTCGGATAAGCGCGAGATCGCGTGTGCAGTGCTTGACGCTGCGCTCGGCTACCGTTCGTAACTACTCTTTGCAGTTCTAGGAGCTTTTGTGACCAAGTGGACTTTTACCTCTGAAAGCGTTTCAGAGGGCCATCCCGACAAGATGGCCGACCAAATATCGGATGCCATTCTCGATGCCATGCTGGCCCAGGATCCGCTCAGCCGGGTGGCGTGCGAGACGATGGTCACCACGGGTCTCGCCGTCGTAGCTGGCGAGATCACCACCCAGGCCTATGTCGATATCCCCGGCACGGTTCGCCGGACCATTAACGAGATTGGCTATGACCGTGAATCCTTTGGATTCGACGGCAATACCTGCGGTGTCATGGTCAGCATCGACGAGCAGTCGCCAGATATTTCCCAGGGTGTCAGCGCCTCTGAAGAGGTCCGATCCGGGTCGGCGGGCGAGCAAGACGAGTTTGACAAGCAGGGGGCCGGCGATCAAGGAATGATGTTCGGCTACGCCTGTGAAGAGACTGACGTCCTCATGCCTCTGCCCATCAACCTGGCGCACCGAATGGCTGAAAAACACGCGGAGGTTCGCAAGTCCGGTCAAATCCCGTACCTGCGCCCTGACGCCAAGACCCAGGTCACCTTCGAGTACGAGGGCAATCGGCCCGTGCGCCTCAAGACCGTGCTGGTCTCGACGCAGCACAATGATGGCATCGACCGAGACACGATGATCCGGCCGGACCTGATCGAGCATGTGATCCGCCCCGTCATCCCAGAACAGTTCGCCGACGATGACTATGAAGTTCACGTCAATCCGACTGGTCGCTTCGTGATCGGTGGACCTGTGGGCGACGCCGGTCTCACCGGCCGCAAGATCATTGTCGACACCTACGGGGGCATGGCCCGCCACGGTGGTGGGGCGTTCTCGGGTAAGGACCCATCGAAGGTCGACCGTTCGGCTGCCTACGCCACCCGCTGGGTTGCGAAAAACATTGTGGCCTCGGGCGCTGCGTCCCGATGTGAGATTCAGGTTGCCTACGCGATTGGTATGGCCCGACCCATGTCGGTCCTCGTCGATACCTTCGGCACCGAGCGCGTCGACCACGCAGCCATCGAGAAGGCGATCGACGAGGTGTTTGATCTTCGGCCTGGTGCCATCATGCGTGACCTTGATCTCCGTCGGCCGATTTATCGGACGACTGCGGCCTACGGCCACTTCGGTCGCGAACCCAAGGACGGCATGTTCCCGTGGGAGAGAACCGACCGAGTCGACCATCTGAAGTCGGCGCTCGGGCTCTGAGCGATTCCGGTCAGGGCTCGTTCGATCTTGGCGAGGCCGTCCTCCCCGAGGATGCGATCCCGGCTGCTCACGACACCGCTTCTAACGACGTAAGCACCACCCGCCCCCCGGGGCGGGTCGTGCGTGTGCTCCCTGATGTTCCCGCCATTGACAAAGAGTTCGATTATCTGATTCCGTTGGCGTGGGACAAGGACAGCCGAGGATCTCGCATCACCATTGGATCAATGGTGCGGGTCCCATTGGCGGGCCGACGGGTTGCCGGGTGGGTGACCGCGGTCGACATCGAACCAGAGCCCGGTGTCGGCCTGGTTCCTCTTGCCAAGCTCAGCGGGATGGGGCCGACGCCCGAATTAATCGAACTGGCCGAATGGTCAGCGTGGAGATGGGCGGGCCGACGAGTCGCGTTTCTACGGGCCGCCTCACCGTCGCGCATGGTTGCAGCGCCCGTAACGGCCCCGCCTCGGCGGCCGGTCCCGAGCGGGCCTCGCGATGTCTTTGGTCAGGCCTTTGAACTCGAGTCGGCGGTGGTGCGGGTCCCTCCTGCTGACGACGGTGTGGCGGTTTCTTTGGCGGCGTGCCGTCTCGGCGATGCCTTGATTCTTGTCCCAGACGCGACGCGTGCGCGCCGTCTCGCGTTGGCCCTGAAGCGGGCCGGCGTCCGGACCGCGTTGGCACCTGATGGCTGGGCAGTCGCCGCGGGCGGGGCCACCGTGATCGGAACCCGATCTGCTGCCTGGATGCCGATGCCTGAATTGGCGGCTGTCGTGGTGATCGACGAGCACGACGAGCGCTTCAAAGACGAACGGACACCGGCGTGGCATGCTCGTGATCTCGTGATCGAACGAGCCAAGCGGCGGGGGGTCCCCGTGGTGCTGGCCACGCCAACTCCATCCCTGGAAGCTCTGCGCGTCGGCAAACTGCTCCGACTCGAGCGTTCTGTCGAACGCGAGGCATGGCCGATGGTGGAGGTCCTTGACCGGCGAGACGACGATCCGGTGATAGCGGGACCCTTTGCCGAGCGACTCAACTCGTTCATCGGTGAGGGGCGGGTCGTCTGTGTTCTCAACCGAAAAGGTCGGGCGCGGCTGCTGGCATGCGCCCAATGTGGCGAACTGGTTCGTACCGAGAACGGCGGCCAGCCCATGATGCTGCGTGCAGACCGCCTGGAAAGCCCCGATGGTTCCGAGCACCGCCCCGTTGTGTGCGCCCATTGCGGTTCGACGACCTTGAAGAACCTGCGGGTAGGTGTCGATCGGGCTCGTGAGGAGTTAGAGGCGTTCGTTGGGGAGCGCGTCGATGAGGTCACCGGTGAGTCAGATAACTTGCCGAACAGTCGAGTCGTTATTGGCACCGAGGCTGTCTTGCATCGAGTGGAGGAGGCCGACGTGGTTGTGTTTCTCGATCTCGATCAAGAGCTTCTGGCCCTTCGCCAGCGGGCGGCTGAGCAGGCACTGACGATGGTCGCTCGGGCCGCTCGACTCCTAGGCGAGCGACGACTTGGGGCCCGACTCGTGATCCAGACCCGTCAGCCCGAACATGAGGTCATCCAGGCGGCGATGCGGGGAGACCCGGCACTCGTTGCCATGGCCGAACGCGATCGCCGCCAGCCGCTCAAGCTGCCACCGTATGGAGCTCAGGTTGCAGTGTCAGGGGCTGGGGGAGCGGCGTTCATCGAGTCGTTCGGTTCGCCCCCCGGCATACAGGTTCGGGGTCCCCGTGATGGAGGCTGGTTGCTTCGGGCCGAGACCCTTGATCCGATTCTCGACGCGCTTGCCGTGACGCAGAGACCGGCTGCCCGCGTGCGGGTCGAGGTCGATCCGCTGCGAGTATGAGCTGTGCGCCGCCGTCAGATACCTCTTCTCGTTCTTCTGCTGCTCGGCATCTGCGGCTTTGTTTTGGTGATGACAGCACCCGCAGACAGCCCTCCGATGGAGTCGATCACAACGGAGGAGGGACTCGTTACCAAGATCCCCGAGGGGTGGCAGCGCAGCGAGCAGTTCGCATTCGAGTTTACCCCCGACTCGGGTGTGGCTCAGATTCTCGATAGATGGACGATTGCTCGGGCCTGCGGGCCCACAGGCTGCGAGAAGCGCACGCTTGACGAATGGCTCGGTATAGGTGCCTCCCTTCCCACGTTTCGTCAAGCGCTCGCGGCCAGCGCTGAACTCGATGTCATTCGCGACGAGTTCGGTGAGGACTATCGAGTACTCGAAGCGCGCACCAGCGCCGATGCTCCTGTCGTGTTTGTCGCTGCGTTCATCGATGGGGCCGACTTCTACATCGAGTGCGGCGTCACACTTGGCCTTGACGCCGACTTCCGTTTACTCGATGAGATCCTCGACGTCTGTCGCGAGACGACCTGACGCCGGGAGCAGATTCGGCGTGATTTCGTTGCCCGTCCAGCTGCGACGGCGGGCTTCGTAGATGGCAATTGATGTCGCAGCAGCGACGTTGAGCGAGCCGACCTTGCCGAGTTGGGGGATAAAGGCGACGGCGTCACAGAGGCGAAGGGTCGCGGCGGTGACACCCCGGTCTTCATGACCGATGACGAGAGCGACATCGGTTCCCATCTCGACCTCGTGCAGTGGCACTGCTTCGGAGGTGAGTTCGACTGCAACGGTGCGGTATCCCTCAGTCTTTGCCGCAGCGACGGCAGTTGGCCCATCAGCGAATACCTCCCATGTCAGGTACCGGGCGGTGCCGAGGGCGGTCTTGTTGACCTTGTCGTGTGATGGCTCGGTCCCACCACCAATGAAGATGTGATCGACGCGTTCGGCCGCGGCCGTGCGCACGATGGACCCGATGTTGAATGGGTTCTGCACGTTGTCGAGCACGAGTGCGAGTCGTCCAGTCGTGCGGCGCCGCCACTCGCGGTGCAGTCGTTTCATGCCGGTGCCGTCGAGTTGACTCATGATGGTCGTACCTCCAGGATTCGAAAACCGGCTCGAACCGCTAGCCGTTTGGTGGGATACCCCTGCTCGATGAGCCAGCGGGCGAGTGAGTCGGCGCCGAGATGGCGTTGAACCACCAGATGGGCCATGCCGTTCGGGGCGAGGTGGGGCAGCCAGCGAAGCAGAATCTCGTGGAGTGACTTCTTCCCGACCCGAATCGGGGGGTTGCTGAGAATTCGGTTGACGACAAGATCGTCTGGAACGTCATCAGGGGCTGCGACATGGACTCGCTCGCCGGCACCGAGGGACTCTGCGTTCCCCGCAGTCAGTGAGCGTGCCCGTTCGTTGACGTCGATGGCCCAAACCTGGGCATGAGGCGCCCTGGTAGCGGCGACACAGGCAATCGGTCCCCATCCGCAGCCGATGTCGAGGATCACGTCATCGTTGGGTTTGAGTGGCGGGGCTTCGAGGAGCAGAAGTTTGGTGCCGACATCGAGTTTGTCGGCGGAGAAGACGCCGCGATCGGAGGTAAGCATGACTGACAGGTCCGGCAAATTGACCTCGATCAACGAAGGCGAACTGGCCACCGATGGGTCGTCGTCGAAATAGTGAGTGTCGGACACGTCGACGACGGTACCCGGCTGCTGGGTAGCCTGGTACCTATGGCCGCTTATGACATACGTGTTATCGGGGATCCAGTGTTGCGCCAGGAGGCGAAGCCGATCACTGACATCGATGGAAAACTGGTACGTCTTGTCGACGACATGCTCGAAACGATGTACGAGGCGCCAGGTATCGGTTTGGCTGCGCCGCAAGTTGGCGTGCAGAAGCGTCTCTTCGTTTGGGACGTCGGCATGGGCCCGCAGACGATCGTGAACCCAGAGATTGTGGAGTCTGAGGGCGAGTGGATCTTCGAAGAAGGATGCCTTTCGGTTCCCGGCTTGTCGTGGGAGATCACCCGTCCGAAGATCGTGCACATCGTGGGCCGGGACATGGATGGCAACGAGATGTCGTTTGAAGCCGATGAACTTGAAGCCCGCCTGTTCCAACACGAACTCGACCATCTCGAAGGCACGCTGCTTATCGAGCGGCTCGACGAGGAGACCCGCAAGGTTGCCCTCAAGACCATCCGCGACCTGCAACTTGGTCAGGGCGCGCCGCCAGCGACGAACGAGCTGCGGCTGCCGTGAGCATCCCGCCACCGGCGGAGATTTCGCGGGTCGTCTATCTCGGTACCCCCGCGCTTGCTGTTCCGCCTCTACTCGCGCTGCACGAGGCTGGCTATAGCATTCCACTCGTTGTTTCTCGCCCAGACGCTCGACGCGGCCGAGGTAAAGGGCTCACCGCATCGCCGGTGACGGTGGCGGCACGTGAGCTGGGGTTGCCGGTCACCGATGATCTTTCGGCTCTTCATGACATCGATGCTGATCTCGCTGTGGTGGTGGCCTACGGCCGTATCATCCCCAGCGCGTTCCTTGACCAGTTCGCCTTTGTCAACATCCACTTCTCGTTGCTGCCTCGCTGGCGTGGAGCAGCACCCGTCGAACGAGCAATCCTTGCCGGAGACCGCCACACCGGGGTATGCCTGATGGCCCTTGAGCAAGAACTCGACACCGGGGCCGTGTATCGCCGTACCGATGTCGAAATCGATGGTGACGAAGACCTTGAAGAACTTCGCGGCCGGCTGGTGGAGATAGGCACCCGTCAACTCGTGGAGGCGCTCGCTGTTGGTCTTGGCGAGCCTGTTCCTCAGGAAGGCGAGCCGATGTACGCCAAGAAAATCACGAGCAAAGAACGTGAGCTTGATTGGACCGATGATGCTGACGAGATTCATCGTCGTGTCAGGGTCGGTGGCGCGTTCACGAGCTTCCGCGGTAAGCGGTTCAAAATCCACCGCACATCTCGAACTGAACTGGCGGCTTATCTGGAGCCTGGCGAATTCGACGGATTGTGTGTCGGCACGGGTACCGGCGCTCTGCAACTGGCTGAGGTCCAGGCCGAGGGCAAGCCTCGCCAGGAGGCGACCGCCTGGCGAAACGGCGCTCAGCTGACCTCTGACGACAGGCTTGGTGGATGACCGATGATCCTCGCCGCGTAGCGATAGCGGCCATCCAACGAATTGATGAGGACGGCGCCTACGCCAACGTCCTGCTGCCCAAGATGCTCGCCGAGGTGGACATGGAGCCTCGTGACAAGGGATTCGCGACAGAGCTTGTCTACGGGTCGACGCGTCAGAAGCGAGCACTAGATCATCTGGTCGACCGGTTCCTGATCCAGGATCCACCGCCTGCGGCCCGAGCGGCGCTGCGCATTGGCGCTCATCAACTCGTCAACCTTGGCACCCCTCCCCACGCCGCAGTGTCGGCAACAGTCGATGCCTCCCCGAAGCGTTTTCGTGGTCTTGTCAACGCCATTTTGCGAAAGGTAGCTGCAGCGATCAAGGATGGTGTGACCTTCCCGACTCAGGCGATCGAGCTGAGCTATCCGGACTGGATAGTCGAACGACTCACGACTGACCTTGGAGAAGAACGGGCGCTGGCCGCCCTGCGCCAGATGAACGAACCCGCCACCGTGCATCATCGTGACGACGGCTACGTCCAAGACCCGAGCTCTCAGCTTGTGGCGGCTTTGGTACCCGGTGAACCCGGCGACATCGTTGTTGACTTGTGTGCTGCCCCGGGTGGTAAGTCAACGGCTCTCGCCCACCGAGGTATGCGTGTCATCGCCGCTGACCAACGTCTTTCTCGCGTCGGTCTTGTTGTCGATAATCGGGATCGTTTAGAGATTGACGATCTCCACGTGGTGCAGTCCGATGGCACGGCCCCGCCGTTCCCATCGGCCAGATTCGATGCGGTTCTTGTTGATGCTCCCTGTTCGGGAATTGGCGCACTGAGGCGACGTGCTGATGCTCGCTGGCGCATCACGGCCAAAGATGTCACCGAACTCGCCGTTCTCCAGCAAAAAATCCTTACAGCAGCGGCGGATCTGGTGCGACCCGCCGGGTATCTCATCTACAGCGTCTGCACGCTTACCGCCGCTGAGTCGATCGGTGTGGTGGAGAGCGTTGCTCCTCGCTTGAGTGAGCTGGGCTATGAGCCACTCGATGCCCCGGAGGGGGATTGGGCTGCGTTCGGGGGGCCAACCCACCTTCTCGTGCCAGACGCCGATCATGATGGCATGGCAATCGCACGCTGGCGGCGGGCCGAGTAGCTAGCCTCAGGCCATGTTGCCGGTGAAGATTCTGACTGTGTCCGATGGCGTTGTTCACGGAACGCGCGAGGACAAATCTGGCGCCATTCTCGAGGCGCACTTTATTGAGGCAGGATGGGATGTGGTCGAGCGGTCTGTCACCGAGGACGGTGCGGGGCCCGTGGCCGAGTCCCTGCGGGGTCTGGCCGCCGACTATCACGGCCTGATTGTCACGACTGGTGGCACCGGGTTCGGCCCGCGTGACCGCACACCCGAGGGCACCCGCGCCGTGATCGACCGAGAGGCCCCAGGTCTGGCGGAGGCGATGCGACTGGTCAACCCGCTCGGTCGGCTGAGCCGAGCCGTCTGCGGGACGCTCGACACAGCGCTGATTATCAACACGCCCGGATCGGCGAAGGGCTGCGTGGAGACGGTGGACGCCGTGATTGACGTACTGCCCCACGCAGTGAAGTTGCTCATCGACAACTACGACCCCCACCCGTCTGGAGAGGGGCAGGGAAGCAGTCACGGGCACTGATGGCCAACCTCTCCGAACCGTGCAGTTGTCAGCCGTAGGGCGATATTTCACTGCTCGGAAGCGACGTTCGGATCATGGCGAAATTCAGAGCCGGGGGTAGCACAGGCGGATAACGTCAATCTGGTCTCCCTCCCATAAAGACTGCTGGTTAGGAATCCATCGTGCTCAAACTCGTCCTTCCCAAGGGTTCTCTCGAGAAACCCACCCTTGAGTTGTTTGACGCCGCGGACCTGCCGGTCGAACGCTCGTCGTCGGTCACGTACAAGGCCACGATCAACGACCCTCGAATCGAGTCGGTTCGAGTCTTGCGCCCCCAGGAGATCCCGACCTATGTCGCCGATGGCCTGTTCGACATCGGGATCACGGGTAGGGATTGGATCGAAGAAACTTCCAGTGAGGTCGTTTCGCTCGGGGAGATGAAGTACTCGAAGGCTACGTCGAAGCCTGTTCGCATCGTGATGGCGGTCCCCGAAGACTCGCCGTGGCAGTCGATCAACGACTTGCCGGCCGGTGTGCGCGTGAGTACCGAATACCCTGAGATCACGGCTCGCCACCTCGAAGCTGCCGGCATCGATGCCGATGTTCGTCTCAGCTATGGCGCCACCGAAGCCAAAGTCCCTGACATCGTCGATGTCGTGGTCGACATCACTGAGACCGGGCGTGCGCTCAAGGCTGCCGGCCTCCGCATCATGGAAACGTTGGTCACGAGTTACACCGAACTCATCGCGAATCCGATGGCTGCTGCAGATCCCGACAAGGCCCACGCCATGCGTCAGATCCATACCCTGCTGCAGGGTGTGCTCGATGCTCGGGGCAAGGTTCTTGTCAAAATGAACGTGCCGACGGAGTGTCTCGATGCCGTGATTGACGTCCTGCCTTCCATGAAGGCGCCGACGGTCAGCGAACTGTTCCGAGGTGCCGGTTACGCGGTGGAGACGGTTGTGCCGAAGAGCGAGATCAACATCCTCATCCCGCAGCTTCGGGACAAGGGTGCCAGCGGCATCGTTGAGATGCCGATCACCAAGATCGTCCCGTGATCACGGCACCATCCAAACAGCGCCGGGGTTCCGTGCGGTCATTCAACGACGCATCCGGTCTAGGCGTGCTTGAATCCGGCGATGACACATGGCCGTTTCACTGCACCGCAATTGCCGACGGCAGCCGGGCGATTGCTGTGCAGAGCGTGGTTGACTTCGTGCTCCGGGCGGCCCATCACGGTTGCTGGGAAGCTACCGACATCCGCTCGGCAGGCTGACCGCACATGAGCGCGGTCGCTCTGGCGCTCGTTCTCAGCTCCGCCTTCGTCCACGCCTGGTGGAACGCACGAATGCACGCGGGCGAGGATCGCTACGCCACGCTCACGATCTCCTATTTGGTTGGCGGTGTTTTGCTGCTCCCATTCGCGATCATCGATCCACCGTTCAACGCGTGGCCGCTCTTGTTGGCTAGCACCGTCGCTCATTCGGGGTACATATGGTTTTTGGCCGGTGCCTATGACCGAGGTGGCTTGGCCACGACGTATCCTTTGGCGCGAGGAACAGCGCCACTGCTGGTGGCGGTTGGTGGGATCTGGTTTCTGGATCAGGCTCCGACCGCCTTCTTGGTAGTCGGAGCGATACTCGTCGCCCTCGGGCTGATGCTGGTCGGCGGCGTGGCCTTCGGTATCGGCGAGCGGACCGCTGTCGTGATGGCATTGATCACCGGCGGATTCATCGCCAGCTACACGCTTGTCGATGCGAAGGGGGTCTCCCAGACCGGAGCCCTCGGCTTCTACTCCGTCTCGTCGCTCCTCGGAGTCGCCCTGCTCACGAGTATCACGGGACTCGGGCCGGCTCAAGTTCGTTCGTCGCTGGGCGACGGGGTCAAGGTCGGGATTGCCTCCGCTACGGCGTATGGCCTCGTCCTGCTCGCTTACACGAGGGGCGATGCCGCCAACATCGCGACCTTGCGTGCAACCTCGATTCTCTTTGGCCTGGCTCTCGTTCCCCGCACACTCACCCGACGGCTCGTAGTGGGGGCTGTGCTGGTGGTTGCTGGGGCGGTGCTCGTCGCGGTCTGACTGGGGTCAGGGCGACCGGGCGCTCAGCTTTACTGAGGCAGTTCCAACACGGCACACTGCGGTGATGGCGGAGACCGAATCACCCGCGCCGAAGGCACCGAGGCTGGGAAGCGCAGACGTGCTTGCGATGGCACTCACCTTCTTTGCCCTCGGTGTGACGCTGCAGGTTCTTCTCATCGACAGGGGCACATCGGTCGGCCGAGCTCTGCTCGCCTCATCCGTGATCTTCTCGGCAACGTCGCAGTTTGCCTACCTTGCTGTTCGCGACGCCGGGGGTGGGGAGTGGGCGGCTATTTCGGCTGGGGCGGTTGTCGCCACCCGATTCGGGATCATGTCGATGACACTGAACCCCCGACTTCCTCACGTGCGCTGGCGGCGGGTGGCGGCCGCGCTCAACGCGTTCGATCCAAACGTGGCTGTCGCAGTCCAACAGGAGACTCCCAAAGATGTCGAGCGGGAGTTCTGGCGGACCACCGGGGCGATGATGATGGGCTGGTTCCTCGGAATCTTGGTTGGCACGTTCATCGGAAACGTGGTCGGTGATATCGATCGGCTCGGTCTCGATGCGGTCTTCCCGGCGGCGCTCCTTGCGATCATCGGTAACCTCATTCGCTCAGGGGACGGTCGAATCGCTGCTGTTGCTGGCGGTTTGATCTGTATCGTGCTGCTGCCTGTCGCTCCGGCTGGGATACCGATCATCCTCAGCGTCCTTGGGGTCGCTGTGGCAATTATTCTCCGCCGACCGGAGGCGGTGAGATGAGCTCGCTCTCGATCATCGCACTCGTCGTCGCCGTGTGGGGTCAGCGCCTTCTGGGCGCATTTGTGGTTGGGCCGGTTCTTGGCCGAAAACCCGTCGTGGCTCAGGCCATGGGTCTACTGCCGGCAGCCGTGGTCATGGCAGTAATCATCCAACTCACGGTTGCCGAAGGGAAGTCACTTGTTGTCGACGAGCGACTCGCGGGGATGGCTGTCGCCGGCATTCTCGTGTGGCGACGGGCGCCCTTCCTCGCTGTCGTACTCGCCGCAGCGGCTGTCACGGCGCTATTGCGCGTGTGTTAATCGCCGCTGTTCTTCAGTTGCACGTAGACCATGCGAAGCTGGTCGAGCCCCTCACGGAGCGTTGGCTCAGCATCGCCGAGACGACCGGCGAGCGATTCGACGATCGCGGTGAGGCCATCAATGGCGACGGTGGCTTCGCTGAAGTTTGGCGTCTGTTGCGAAAGGTGCAGGGCAGCGAGTTCGTAGAGCCCCATGGCATGGTTGGCAACAACTGTCGATGCCGGTGTCGACGTCAGCCGTTCGCGAGCCTCAGCCATTTCCACCACCATTTCTTCGGCCTGGGCAAGCTGTTCCGGCGTCAGATCATCGAGTCGGACGCCTTCGGGCAGGGCCGCAGCGATAGCGTCCTCCATGTCGGCGGTTAGCCCGGTTTCAGCCGCAATCGGCTCGTCACCGGATGTAGGGTCGGGGGAGGATGCGGGCTCGCGAGGGACCTCGTGTTCGCCGCCAGGTGTCCAGAGTGAACTCATGCTGGTATCATACTCAGCACAATTCATAGGGAAGTGGGGCCTGGCTTGCCAGATCCCCACCCGGCCATTGTTTCAGATGCGCCGGGTCGGCCTACACGGCAACACACGGTGCTCGCACCCGTGTTTCGCGGACGTCGA